>JAAERE010000001.1 GCA_024230675.1 bacterium
GATCGCCGCACCAATCGTCCAGGCAATCGCTGTCGCCAGGGCCAAGCCGTCGTGTTCCATCGGGCCAACCAGCAAGGCGCTCAAGATGATTTTGATGATAAACACGCTCACCAGCACCGTCCCAAGGCGTAGCACCGCCCGTCGCGCATAGTACAGGCGAGTCTGAAAATGGTAAACGGAGTACAAGAGAATCCCGGCTGTGTAGATTATGAACGGCGAGGTGGTCAAATCGACCGAAACCTGATCAAACGCCCCCCGCATAAACGCCACCTGCACGATATCCCGGGCGAAAAAGAGCATCCCCGCCGCCACCAGTCCGATCGCGAATATGATAAGCCGCATGGAATCGTGGTAGCGTTTGCGAAGCTCCTCCCGTTTGGCCGGGTCGGACAGATCGGCCAGCCAGGGGAAGGAGGCAATCGAAAAAGTCACCACCAGCATCCCCGGTGCGAGCATGGCAAGGAAGATAGCGTATCTCAGAGCCGCAATCTGGCCCTCGCCGAGATACCGCGCCGCCAGGAAACGGTCCACGACCGGGTGAAGGAGGGTGAGAGATTCCAGAAGAATCACACCGCCGGCCAGTTTCATAACCGGGGCAATCGAAACGTTCAATCCGCCCTTGGAACCCCACGGTCTTATCAACGCGCAGACCAGGAAACCATTGAGTATAAACAGGATAGCTGATCCACCCAACCAGCCGTACGCAAGAGCGTAAATACCATGACTGTCGTGAAGCAGCGTAATCGCCCCCAAAACTACCACATTCAACAGAAAAGGGGAGAGGGCCGGAGCGACAAAATGTTTCTTTTTGTAGAGCCAGCCTCTGAAGTAAGCCTCCACACCGCGAAAGAACACGAATCCAGCCAGAACGGCCATCAGCTGTACGCCGGCGGCCGCTTGCTCGGGGGGAAGATCCGGCGCCAGGAACCCAAGTATCTCATATCTCAGCAAGTATGTCAGAAGAGCCAAAAGACCGAAAATGGCCCCGAAAGCGCCCAAACCCTGCAAAAACAACTGCTTTTCGGCGGCCGTGGAATCCCCCGCCACAGCCTTTGTAGCCGGCACGATAGCTGTCGGCAGAGCGGCGAACACTATAAAGGTGATTATCTCCGGAATCGTAAACGCGAGAATAAACGTATCGAAAACCGAAGTCGTGCCAAAAAAATCGGCGATTGTGGCCTCGCGCACATACCCCAGCAGTCGGCCCACAATATTGGCGCCGATTGTCACCACCGAGGCCGCAACTAAAGATTGCCTGACGAGTTTTGAAGTCAATAGATCTCCCGCATCACTTTGGACTAATATAACCGCAAGTGACACAAGAGCAACAGGTAGCCTGGTGCATAATGCTCGTGGCGGGACCTTCGTTTACACTATGCCTGACAACGTTGGGTCTCATGGTCGCATTGTTACGTTAGGTTTCCTGTGAAGTTCAACAAGAACCCAGAACATTTTGCAGACCGCGCTGGAACCGAGGCTTTGTCTAGGGATTAGACTTCAGCTGTATCAAGCGTTGTCTCGCGTCTTCGATTTCTTCAACTCCGGGGTCAGCATCTTTCCAGATGGTTAAGAACGTCTCAAAATTGCTTATGGCTTTCGCCTTCCATCCGGATTCACCGTAGGCGATTCCCAGGAAGTAATGGACTTTCGCGCTTGAGATCGCTGCCGCCAGACGCCCGAGAGAGTATTCCGACTTGATGCTTTCAAGCAGGTCTACGGCCTTCTCATAGCTTCGCTCCATGACGTGCGCCTGCCCGAGCGTGGTGAATAACTCGAATCGATTCACGCCTTCCCATTCCCAGATAAGTGGATCCTCGGCAGCCTTTGAAAGGTTTCTTAAGGCGCTGCCACACTGGCCTTGAGAAAGATCCACAAGTCCAGCGGCCGCGTGATAAACGGACCTACGACCCCTTCGATGCTTCTTGAGGCTGGTTTCGATCTCCTGAAGGACACTTCTGGCGCCGTGTGTGTCTCCACCAATTGCCAGGGCCTGACATAGAGTGACACTCGGGTACAGAACCGCCGGATCAATCGCACGAAACAGCTCGATGGACGATCTGATGTCATCAATTGCTCTCGAGATGTCTTTGCGCTCCAGGTGTATTTTCCCTTTCAGCAGATGCTTGTACGCCCGGAAATACCCCTGGTAGTCCTCCATTTCATCTGAAGAGAGGCCGGTGTCCAGGGCACTCAAGGCATCTCGGAACTTTCCTCGGCAATATGGGATCATACCGAGACTCATTCTTCCGCAGGCTCGATAGTCGCTGTCATCACACGCGGTAAGTTTCCTGAACATTCCCTGTGACTCAGCAAATTGCTGCTTGAAGGTGTAGAGTATACCGGCCTTCCAGATAGAATGGAAGAACCGTTCGTCGATTTCAATTGCTCTGAGAAATGCGTCAAGTCCCTGATCGATCTCTCCGTTCCAGCTGCAAATATCACCGAGCGAGTCAAAGGAATTGGGCTGATCTGGAGCAAGTTCGGCCAGTTTGTTCGCCGCCTGGAGGGAAAGATGATACTCACCCATCGTATTGTATGCGTAAGTCAGATTCGTATAGGCCTCAATGTTGTCGGGGTCAATTCTCAGCACTTCCTCGTAATATCGTACTCCCTCTTGAACCTCGCCTAAACTGAGCCGGTGTAAATTGCCGAGCAGAAGCAGCGCTTCTTTTTCTTCTGGATACTGTGAGATTATTTCTTCTAACTGGCTGAGACACCTTCCATACTCCCCCTCGATTCGCGCTTCCATGGCGCTAATATACAATCTCTCTTTTCGGCTGGCCCGGTCAGAATACTCTACTGCTTTCCTGATCAATTCCTCCCTAAAGGGACAGGCGGGGCGCCGCGCCCTTCGATAGTAGGCCATCGCGAAGGTGGGATCATGCTTCAGAGCCAATTCGAAACACTTCTCGGCTTCCGAATCAAGATATCTATAGGAGTACTCTAATCCCTCAAGATAGCTACGGTAGGCCTCTTGTGAGCTTGTGGTTACTTCCGTTACTGATCGATCGAGCCTGCACTTGCCTGATTTGGAGATAGGAAGATCGGCGAATAATTGCCTCAGCAACCTGTCAGTGAACAGAAAGATGTCCTCATCCTGATGCGATGTCAGTCTTTGGGCTGAAACGATATGACCGGTATCAACCTCCACAATCTGTGAGGTCAGCAGAAGCGTTGGCCTGGTTCGCAGAAGAGTGCCAAGAATCATCCACCTTGCTTTGGCGGTACGTGCCACTTGCGAGGAAAGAGTCGGGTCGGTTGAAGGGCTATCGTCCTTGTCGAGCCGCTTCAAAATGTCGTAGACCTGCTGACTTGAAACAACACGGAAATCTCGCGACTCTGACAATCCTGTGATTAGAAGGTTTGCTATGATCTCCGCCTGGCTTTCCGCGTCACCCGGATCAAGCATATTTCTGAAGCACATCACCAGAACACCGTTGTCGAACTCGCTCTCGATCCGCACTTCCCTCGGATCTGTCCCCCTGAGGAGCCCTTCCTGTTGTTTCTTCATTTCGACCCGGAGGTCGTCCGCATTCTGGAATCGGTCAGATGGTGACTTGGCTATCATACGCTCGACCATGCGTTGCAATCCCAAAGGCACGTCCGGACGGATACGAGAAATGCTGTCCGCTTCGGTTCTCAAAACCGCCTCGAGAGATGCCGCCTCGGACGCTTTCAGGAACGGCTGACAACCCGTCAGAGCTTCGTAGAGAACCACGCCCAGTGAGAATATATCACTCCTGTTATCAACCGGTTCTCCTGCTGCCTGTTCTGGCGACATATATCCCCAGGTACCCATCCTGGAACCGGGGCGGGTCAATTCGGTGGCACTACCCATATGGACCAGACCGAAATCGGCCAGATGCGCAAGCCCCGTCTTCTCGACAAGGATATTGGACGGTTTGATGTCTCGGTGGACTATGCCGGAGCGATGGACGAAGGAGAGAGCCTCACAAATCTGTACGGCCAGGTCCAGGGCTTGTTCCAGGTCAAGTCCATCTCCTTCAATCTTGTCTTTGAGTGAGCCCCCCTCTATCAACTCAATCGCAAGATACGGTCTGCCATCAACCTCAGCCACTTCGTAGATGGTAATGATGTTTGGATGTGAGATCTTTGCGATAGCGCGAGCTTCGCGCATAAACCGCTGACGACACTCCTCGTCCTGACACAGATGGGGCGGGAGGAACTTGAGCGCGACTTTCCGTTCAAGCGCTGTGTCTTCGGCCAGATAGACCTCGCCCATGCCACCAGCGCCGATCTTCTCGATTATCTTGTAGTGCGAAACCAAGGTGCCCGAGCTCAGGGCGATGAACGACTCGGTTCGGTCATCTTGTGATCCATCTGCCGGCATTGGCAGTAATCCTCGTCGCTTGGAGAAAATCCCTGTCTAAAGAAAGTATATTTGCTCCGTTTTGCAACCGAAACCAAGGCTGCCTAGTCCCTCACGGGAGACCCGGAAGCACCTACGATCCAAGTCTCTTCTCGACTGCAAAGAAGGCCGGCCTTCGCGTCAAGCTCGTAACATATTGTAGTGGTTACAGTTAGAATCAGAATGGGAGTTGACTATTCAATGTGTTCACGTCCCAGCAGTTCAACGACGGTTTCGTGGAGGGCCGCCCGATAGTGCAAACCGCCGATGTCGGTCTGTCGCATCCAGCGGCCGAACTCCTCGAAATCGCTCCAGTCGACTATCTTGACTTCGCGAATCTCCCGATGATCCGTGTAGTTGAAATCCCCCCCAACGTACCGGGCCGTGAAAACAAACGATCGCCAGCGGATTGTATCCTCGCCGTAAACGAAATCTACGGCGGTGCGAAGGATGTATTTCTCCAGTTTGATGTCACACCCCAACTCTTCACCCACCTCGCGATGGATCCCGTGATCGAACGACTCCCCGGGATTAAGCCCCCCCGAGGGCGCACGGTATACTCCCGGCGGGTAGAACGGCTTGGCGATAACAATCAACTGGTCGTCCTTCTGGACGTACAGGGTGACATCGTGATCCCGCCCGTGCTTCTGCGAGGATCTTATGCGGAGGAGTTCCTCTTCGGTAACTTCGAACCGGTACGGTTTTAGAACCGGCTGTCCGAACCGCTCGACCATGCCGTCGATCATGTTCTCGGTGACAAACACAGCTTAGAACAACGGCGCTATTTCGGTTTGCAGAGGAAGGGTGGTTACTTCCACGCCTTCGTGGCTGATGAGGCAGTCGAGTTCCAGTCGAAAGCCAAAGTCTTTTTTGTATATGCCGGGCTCAATCGAGAACAAATGCCCCTTTTGGAGCTTCCGTCTGTCTTCGGTTTCGAGATTGTCAATATTCGGTCCCGGACCGTGCACAGAGGTCGTGATGGAATGGCCCGTGCGATGCGTGAAAAACTCGCCGTATCCGGCTTTTTCGATAACCGCCCGACAGGCGTCGTCAACTTCGGCCCCGAATACCGGCCTGCTTCCGATGTGCTGTCTCAGGAAATCGACGGCCGCGTTTCGAGCGTCGTGTAGTGTGGCGAATATCTTCGCATACTCCTCGGGGATTTCAGCCTTCGTCCCGGCGTAGGCCATCCAGGTGATATCGGCGTATGCGGCCATATCCGTCTTGATTTTCGCCCACATATCTATAAGGATCAACTGACCCTTACGAATCTCCCGAGAATCCTCGGCCGCAGGCTCATAATGCGGGTTGCCGGCGTTGGCCTCGACCGAGCAGTTCGGCCCGTCCTCGGCAACCATGTCGTACTCCTCGAATTTTCGAGTTATAAACTGTACGACATCGTATTCCGTCAGAGTCCGCCGCTGAGTGAGCTCTTCGGCAATGTGACCGTGGGCGGCCTGCATAATCTCGATCAGGTTGTTGGCGGCGACCCGGTGCGTAGCTATCTGTTCGGCGGAGAGTCGAGCCTGAAAGTGCGCTACGAGGTCGGCCGATGTCACCAGTTCGACATTGAAACTCCGAATTAGCTCGATCGTCCCGGCATCGACCAGACCGATATAGGGCAGGCGTCCCTTCTCCGAGTATTCCATGGCAATTCGGTTGCACGGCGTCAGGAGGCGAGCCAGCTCCTTCTCCAGACCGGCATAACCCTTATAGGCCACGATGTCGCCGGGCAGGTCCGCGAACTTGTCGGCCTCAACCGGATTGACCAGGGCCGTGGGGGTCCCGACTGCCGGAATAAAGTAGAAAGCCCGGCGGGTGAGCATACTGCCAATATTCCACAGGGTCATGGCAATATCGTTGCGACCGTGAAAATCGGCCAGCAACCAGCCGTCCCACTCGTGGTCATTCAAATACTGTTGGATTTCTTCGATCTGCATACTTCTCCTCGGGTGTAATGTATATGATACGCATATCCGGGCCACAATTCAACCCGGACGATTCTGCCCGACTGCGTCTGGCGTGTGACAAAATAAAATTGGTTGGCCCTCGGGGATTGTTGTATAGTTCTATGTTGGGGAGCAGAGAATGGACAAAAGCTCCGTTGTTTCGTCTAGTACCGTAAGTACAGGCAAACTGTAAAGGAAAGAGATATGAGAGCAAAGTCGGTGGCAGTTCTGACGTTATGTCTTCTGATGTTCTGTGTTTCGATTCAGGCGCAGACAGAGTTTTTTGAATCTTTCAAAGACAATTACGGACAGCTCGGATCGGAGCTGGCCAGCAAGCCGCCGGCAGAACTGGCCGAGATAAGCGATTTCGTCTACGAAAAGGACGTCGCCACCTTCACGTTCAAACAGGGAAAGATGTATCTTTTGAGGCATCTCGAAGGGCGCCCGACCACGGCGATATTCCTCGGCGAGGGCCACGCGACAATAAAGGTCCCGAGCCATACCGAACAGCAGGCGCTGGAGCACTCCTCGGGAGCTTGCGAAGTCGACCAGGACTTCGAGATGGCCTTCCTGAACTTCTCCGATGATTTTGACCTTCGCCTCAAAGAGAAGTTCAAATTCGAGCAGACCGAGCTGAGCTGGCGCGATTTCAACAAGTCCCAACAGGGAGAGTTTTTTTTCAAGCCGGTTGTCATGCATGAGTACGACAATTACTTCCAGCTGATGCGCTCGCTGTATGAGCGCGCCGAGGACGGCTACTTCTGGATTGATTTCAATCGGTACTGCTATTCTTTTGATCCCAACCGCCCCGAGGAAGTCAGTGTGGCTTACGAGCACGAAGGTGGCGATACGTACGTAACCCCGGGGGCCTCGATGCAGCGGCAGGAAAAGGGAGTGTACGACGACCTCCGCATGTCAGACATAGAATATCCGACCTCGATAATCGAGCGGAACGCTGTTCTGGCCATGGCCGGCCTCGACGGCAAGGTCATCGACGACGGTTTGGCCGAGATCAAGCTGCAGATCAACCGGGACA
This sequence comes from bacterium, assembly GCA_024230675.1. Lineage (GTDB taxonomy): Bacteria > Zixibacteria > MSB-5A5 > GN15 > FEB-12 > JAAERE01. The sequence goes on from JAAERE010000001.1 coordinate 7,355, forward strand.
GCCTTAGGTTTGTGTCCGTGTGGTTGCATCACAACCTGAAGGTCGATTCGATCTATCTCGATGGCGCCCCGGTCGACTATTGGCGGCGGGGCGATTTTGCATTCACCGGCGTCATCATGCCCTCTTACAAATACAAGGGGGATACGATCAGCCTGACTATGTGGTATCACGGCAAGGATTACCACCCGGCCTTCCCGTTCGTATCCAACGCGGCCCCGGCGCCGTTCACAGTCACGCTCGACGTACCCAAAGGCTACAATTATATGATGCCGTCGATGCGCCAGGAGGAGTCACCTCTGTCCGGGCACGTCCGCTATGTCTCGTCACCGGCTGAGCCTTACCGCCTGTTTCAGTTCCAGCCGTGCGCCTCGGGAATCGACACTATCCCGGTGGTAAGCAATATTGGCATCACGCTCAATTTCCTCAAATCCAGCCACATCAACAAACGCACCAACAATTGTTTCATACCCGACGAGATTTATCGTGACGCCACGATCAGAGCTTTTGATTTCATGACCGGTCGGTTCGGTCCGCCGCAATCGGTGTTTGCGGAATATGTATATCCCGAAGGCGGGGTCGCTATGCCCGGCCTGATGGGTATTCCACAGGTACAGTGCCTGACCGACGGTACCGGCGGCCTGCCCATGTCCGCCGGCAACATGGCCGCCCGCCAATGGTTCGGGCCGCTCATGCAGGTCAGGACCGACCGCGAATACTGGCTGATGGACGCCCTGCCGGACTATCTATCGCTGATGCACCTGTGGTACGACGTCAGCCCGGGAATTTTCTTCGGCGAACTCCTCAACCGCCGCGATCAGCTATACACTACGATAGAAAACGACGAAGACCTCCCGCTGGCCGCCGGCAAGAGAGTTGCAGCCAGCGACCCGGTACTTCCGGTAGTGAAAGGCACCTGGCTCATGCACATGCTGCGGTTTCTCATGTACGAGCCGGAGACACAGTCCGACCGCGCGTTCCTGACTTTCCTTATCGATCTGAAAGCGAAGGTGCACGCCTCGCCGATAACCAACGCCGATTTCATTGCCCTCTGTGAAAAACACTACGGTCAGCCGCTGGACTGGTTCTTCAAGAGCTATTTCTATTCAAGAAATATCCCGGAGTTCGAAGTTCACTATCGCATCGAACAGCGCGACGACGGCTATTATCTCCCGGTGACGGTTGAAACCAGGAAAGTCGCCGAGGACTTCAAGATGCCGGTGATCTTCCGGGTGCAGTCCGAAGCGGGAGGGTCCACATACTTCCGGCAGACAGTCGAAGGCACACAGCAGTCGTTTGAGCTGGGGCCGCTGACCGAAGCTCCCAAAGAGCTGGTCTTCAACGAATTCGCGGGCGTCCTCTCGAAAGATAAGGTCAAAAAAGACTAGCTGGCCACTCCGGCCACACGAAATAAAAACCGTCGGGCGGCAATGCCCGACGGTTTCTTGTGTGCCCCGGTGAGTAAGAACTCACAGACCGCAGTCTATGCCTTCCAGACCTATAAAAAGGTGCGAGATCATCGCATGAAGATCCTCAATATCCACAACAAAGTCCGTGGAACCATCGGTGTTGCCCATCGAGGGCGAGGGAAGTTCCTTGAGACTCAATGACAGATGGTCGATCATGCGCTGGGCGTCGCTGATGTCCACTATCCGATCAAAGGAGCCGTCCACATCACCGCACACACCTGGAACAATCGTCATGGTACCTTCGTGCAGGGCCACTTTGTCGTGATCAATCATCAGGGTTAGGGTGGTATCTATGGTCATCATGTCGAATGGGGGCAAAGGGACTCTCGTCCATTCCAGGCATTCCGCCTCATCCGGCGGAGCCCAGGCGAGGCACCGGAAGTAACTGGTGTCAATCAGTTGCTGCGCGGAGCAAGCTATGAAATTGGCCGATGCATCGATGAATTGAAATTGGTCCGGAAGAGAATTGATAATAATATTCACCACCGGCGCGGAAAGGGGATCAGGATTACCCTCAACCGACATCCGCAGTCTCAGCAGAGGGAGCCCATCGGCCTGAGGAGGGATGAACCGCGCTTCATTTGGCTGGATGCCTTGCGCCAGGCCGGTGACAACCAGGTTAGTGGAATCAGAGCTCAAGTACCTGCAAATCACATCGTACCAGCCGCTGACCAGAGTGCCCACGGTATCGACCTCCAATTGGAAGTGTGCCGGGAGCGGTCTGTCGACCTGAAAAAGGATTTGAAAGCCGGCAACCGTGTCCGTGTAATTGCTCATGAATACATCGACTCCGATATCCTGGCCATCGGGATAGCCAATGACATCGGCGATGGACAGCTCCAGTTCGAGTTGCGCGCGGCCGTTGGGAACGAAAAGAAGAATCAGACCGAGCACCAGGACAGCAGTACCCAGCGTCCGGGAAAGTGTGTGTGAGGACATAGAACCTCCCTAGTTACAGTTGGCGGTTTACTTCGGGTTCTATAACAGTTGTATCTGCATCGATGCCCTCACGTGTAGCTTGTTCCACGACCAGCCGGATCATTAGACCGGCGGCGACGGTTTCTAACTGGATCGGCGGGGCGGGGATGTAAGACAAAAATAGAACCGCCGGTCCAGCTGCCAGTGAAACCGAGCACGAGGATGCAGTACATCCCGTACCGGATTTTCAAATGAACAACAAATAACCTTAACGGTTTAGAGAATAGATGAGACCCTAATCAGCAGCGACAGTCTTACCCCCGACTATCGCCTAGTATTGTACCTGCGGCTCATAATATAGCCTTATTTGACCTTGTTCGCAAGGAGTTTCCTCCGGCCGGGAGGAAGGGGCGGCTTCCGCTCACAGAGGACGGTTCGCACCAACCCCGTGTGGCCCGCCATTCTTATGGTGGGATAAGCTGTCAGCCACTAACGGATATCTTGCAGGGTGGGTCTGTCTTCAGACCCGCCAGATACAAGATGGCATGTTTGAAGACGAATCTTCCCTACAACGGACCCAAGTCCGTCTTTCCTGCGAAGGCAGGAATCCATCTTCTCAAACAGCATCCCATTCCAGTTCAGCCTATAGTTGCTTACACATAAAACAAACCGTAAATTCTCTTCGAAACCAGACAGGTGCGGGGGCGGTCCTGTAAAAGCTGTGGGGAGAAACTATGCGAGCGCCGACAGCAACGAAATTGATCTGCACGATAGCCCTTCTGCTGGCAACGTCATGCCAGAGCCCGGAATCTCCTTCCGTTGATCTTGCACAGATCGCAGAGAGCGGAACCCTCAAGGCTATAATCAGTTACAGCGCTACGAGCTATTTCCTTTATCGGGGCCAGCCAATGGGGTTTGACTACGAACTCCTGCAGCGCTTTGCCGAAAAGCAGAAGCTCGACCTGGAAATCGTAATCGCCCGCGACCTCGACGAGATGATGGGTATGCTGCAAAGGGGAGAGGGCGACCTGGTTGCTCACGGCCTGACTATCACCAAAGAGCGCAAGGAACAGGCGGCTTTCACGCAGTTCATGCACAAGACGCGTCAGGTTCTGGTTCAACGCAAACCTGAGAACTGGCGAGATATGAAACTGCACGAGATCGAAAACGAACTTATCCGCGATCCTCACGACCTCATCGGCCGACAAGTCCACGTGCGCCGGATGTCCTCTTACTACCAGCGCTTGCTTCATCTGTCCGAGGAGATCGGCGGCGATATTGACGTTCAGACCGTGTCGGGCGATCTGACAACTGAGGAGCTTATCGGGCAGGTGGCGGAAAGTGCGCTCGAATTCACGGTGGCCGACCACAACATCGCCGCTATCAACGCCACGTACTATGACAATATTGACATCGAGACAAGGATCGGGGCGCCGCAACGCATTGCGTGGGCCGTGCGCCAGACTTCCCCTCTGTTGCTGCAAGCCCTCGACGACTGGCTTGCGGAGATGATGGAAGGCAGCGACTACTATGCGATTTATAACCGGTATTACGCCAAACGAAGATCCTTCGCCCGACATCTGCGAAGTTCACAAGCAGCGATTGAAGAGGGCCGGATATCTCAATACGACGACATCATCAAAACCCACGCCGCGAAATTGGATTGGGACTGGAGGCTCCTGGCCTCAATGATTTATCAGGAGTCGAGATTCGACCCCGAGGCCAATTCATGGGCCGGGGCAAGCGGTCTGATGCAGCTCATGCCGGCTATGGCCCGGAAGTTCGGCGCCGACAGCCTATCCGACCCGGAGCAGAGCATCGCCGCAGGAACGGCTTACTTGGCCTACCTTCAGAATCTTTGGCGGGCCATCCCGGGCGAAGACAACCGGAGGACATTTGTTCTCGCTTCGTACAACGTGGGGGAGAACCACATTGCCGACGCCCGACGCTTGGCCAAAACGCTCGGCAGGAATCTGGATTTGTGGGATGACAACGTCGAAGACTGCGTGCTGCTTTTGTCTGATCCGGAGTATTTCCAGCGGGATGAAGTCCGTTATGGCTTTTGTCGTGGCAAAGAGCCTTACAACTATGTGCGGCAGATTCTTGACCGCTACGAGCATTACAACAACGTTGCGAATCATGTGGGGATGGAGGAATGACCCCGGCGCGCTGAAAGAGGACTGACGGGCACAGTCCCCCGGGGGGCCCCACAGCTTGCTGTGGGATTCTCCGAGTAGGACCAACCCCGGGTGGCCCACCATTCCCATGGTGGGATTTGCTGAAAACGGCGAACTAAGTCCGAGGATTGATCGACGTGCGACCCCACCTGACGCCTTCGGCTCCAGGTGGGTTACGAAGAGAAGGGGGCCCGGTCCTTGTGGGGCGGCGTTCCGAGCGGCGGTGCGAAGAGGCCGTGAGAAACCCGACGTCTTATCTTCGCAATTCTGCTCTGAGTCATCCTCGCGAACGCGGGGACCCAGATCTTGCGGGCGGCAGAAGCCAGGCCGTGCCTGCGTTCCCGTCTGTTCCGGCGTCAAAACCACAAGGGTATTGACCTACACCCGGAGGACTTCGTCCTCGATGATATTGGCGGATCTGAGGACGGCCCCACCCCACGACGGACCCTCGGTCCGTCTTTCCAGCGGAGGCTGGAATCCATCTTCTCTGGGTGCCCCACAGCTTGCTGTGGGATCCGTGCCCCCAAAGACAGTCCCATTACTTCAACACCACCATCTTCTCCGACAGGGTGATTTCTCCCGCTCGCAGCTTATACAGATACACCCCCGACGCCACGGGCGAGCCCGTTTCAATAGACCCATCCCATGACAGTGTGTAGGACCCGGCCGGGAGCTCGC
>JAAERE010000002.1 GCA_024230675.1 bacterium
CCATTCTGGTTCGGGTTCCTCCCGCCAAACGTCCCGGTGGAAGCTCTAAGGGACTCGGAAATATTAAATCGTCCCAAGATCGTGTTCAGATTTAGGTGAGATTTGGTCGATCCGGGGGAGCAGAACCGGAGGCGTAGCTCTGTTTGCTGCGCCCCCCTCCCTCGACCCCGGCTCGCGACCCTGCACCACCCACCCCCGCCCCCCGGGTTTCAGTTGAGGATTCTGCGAGTCCGGATCGGCCGAAGATCGCCTGAAGCTGGACGCGAGATGGGATGATTTATTTTTTCCGAGTCCCTAAAGCCGCTTCGAATCGATGGACAACCTCGCCGATTGCCGGTCGCAACGCAGCCTCTGGCTGCAACGGGCGACCAGACCAGGTAACGGCTTCCTCGGAGGCATCCTCAACTGGCATCGTGAGTTCATTATCGTCGAGCGATCGCCACCATGGCAGCTCTTGGACTCCTTTAGCGTGCCACCTCACCTCGGCAACCAACCGAAGCACGACGGAATACCGTCGACGTGCTTCCTGGGCATTCTCACCGAATGTCGTCAGAGCGGCGGTCACATCCACCAACCGCGGAGGTTCCACGCCCAAGATCGCACGATGCCCACTTGCTTTGTGATCCGCTGGATCATCCACCATACCGGCTGCCACCGGATTAAGATGGACATAGGCGAAGAGGTACTCGATGTCTCCCTGATCCTCGACGATCCTCGCCTTGTAACGACTCTGCCACACGGGTCCGACCACGCCGCCACACCGACTTAAGGTTGACCCGAGATCCACCTATGAAGGAAACCGAGGAACCTCTCAGGTGGTCTGTCTCACGTTCGGCCGTCATCGACTCGCGTGAGGACTGGTGTAGCATGGTAAATCCACCGAATATTTGGGCATCAGGAAGGGAAGGCGCGAACCATCATCTTTGTGACAGTTGTGATACTTGCTATGGGTGGCACCCCTTTCCAATTCCATTCCCCGCAACCATCCTACCGGCGGACCTGCTCCGTGAGGACGCCCAGACCCAGCGATTCCGCTCGCGGAAACGCTCCCCCAGACCGAATGTTTACGGGATTGAGGTCGATTTGAAAAAGGTCCCCGAATGGGTTATCCTCCTACCTGGGCGGGATGAGGATAACCCTCGATCGCGGCCGATAGGAACGCGAAACGACAACGACCGAAGCGCCAATGCCCGACGGGAAAAGAGGAACAGAGCAGGCATGGATAGCCACAGCGCGTCAGGTACCATCGATCCTTGAGGCGCGAGAGAATATGGGAAAACGCGCTTCTCGTTGTGGCAGGGTATTGCGGAGAGGAAAGAGATGCGCGATCACAGAGCTATGCCGGTGGGTGGACGTTCTTGTTTGGCCGTAGCGACTGTTATGGTGCTCCTCGGCCTGGCCGGCGGGGCGGCCGCAGGTCCTGACACCAGGGCGGTGCAGTACCGCCTCGGCAGTGGCGGCGACCTGGAACCTGGCCAGGACGTCTTCGGCTTCGAACCGGACCCGGCCGACCCTGCCGGCCAGCTCCTGGTAGTTCGCCAGCCTGCCCCGCAGCCCGGTTTTCTCCACGTCGACCCGGAGCCTGTAGACGATCGCCGAGGTTTCCGGGTGCGGGCCCGTTTTCAGGTGGATCAGAACGAGGCTTTGATAGGCCTTGCCGTGGTAAACCCGAAGCATGGCTCCTACATCGCTGGGCTCACCGCAGCTGACCATGGCTCCGAATTGACCCTGACTCGTTCGACCGGGCAGTGGTCGGCCCTGGTGACGGGTTCATCCTTTGCCCCGGCTGTCGGGCAGTGGTTCTTGCTTGAGATCGAAGTCGTGCGCTGGAAGGGCGAGCGCCATTGGCGGGTCTTTGCATGGCCTCAAGGCGACCAACGGCCAGCGAAGCCAATCATCACCGCCAGAGAGTCCTACTTCGCCGCCGTGGACGAACTCGCCCCGGCCATCTGGAGCGCAGGTGACGGCCTACGCCGGGCCGCTGATCTGACCACCGAAAGCCTCGTCAGCAGTCGCGGCTTCGCAGTCGGCACCTGGCCGATCGAGCTGGTTGACGATGCCGTGCAGTTCAACACCGCAGTGATAGCCAGCTCAGATCAGACAGCCAAAAAAGGAAGAGACCTCCGAACCCTGAGGCTCCGCGATGTTGACAGCGCAGCCAAGTCAGCGGCACCGCCGGCCGATACCAAGATCAAATCATCCTTTTCGTGCAACCCATACA
>JAAERE010000003.1 GCA_024230675.1 bacterium
CGGGAATACACCAACCTGTTTGGCATGAACAAGGAGCGGCTGAAACGGCTCAATCGCAACTACACTATCATGCACCCCGGGCCGATGAACCGTGGCGTGGAGATCAGCAGCGAGGTGGCCGACAGCAACAAGGCGGTCATTCTGGATCAGGTGACCAACGGCCAGGCGGTTCGGATGGCGGTGCTCTACCTGCTCTCCGGACGGAAAGATGAAGGGCAGTGAGATGGGCAGCAAAAAGTATGACATGGTTATAAAAGGCGGGCGGGTGATCGACTCCGCCCTGGGGTTCGGCAAAGACGCCCATCTCTTCATCAAGGACAAGAAGATTGCGGCTATTGAACCCGATTCGCCGGCTATTCAGCGAGTGTTGAAGACGTTCGATGACGACCAGGTTGTGGACGCCTCGGGCAAACTGGTGGTGCCGGGACTGATAGATGTCCACGTGCATCTCAGAGAACCCGGTAACGAAGGCGCCGAGACTATCGAGTCCGGCTGCCAGGCGGCCGCGGCCGGGGGCTTTACGGCGGTCTGCTGCATGCCCAACACGCGCCCCCGCATAGACAGCCAGGAGACCGTCAAATTCGTGCAGGACCGGGCCAAAAACAAAGATGCCCGCGTCTATGTGGCCGGGGCTATTACCAAGAATATCGAGGGCCAGGAATTGGCCGAGATCGGTGACCTGGTGAAGATGGGTGCGGTGGCGATCACCGACGACGGTTACTTTGTCCAGAATCCGGCGATTATGCGCCGTGCTCTCGAGTACGCCAAGATGTTTGACATCCCGGTCATGCAGCACGCCGAAGACTCGTTCCTGAGCAAGGGGGGCATTATGAACGAATCATTTCAGTCCTCACGGCTGGGTATCAACGGACTCCCGGCAGTGGCCGAAGAAATTGCCGTGCTCAGGGATATCGCCCTCTGTCGGGTAACCGGCTCGCGCCTGCATATTCAGCATATCTCGACCAAGCGCGCGGTTGAAGCTGTCCGTCAGGCCAAAAAAGAAGGGATCAACGTCACCACCGAGGCCTGCCCGCATCATTTCGTGCTGACCGATGACGAGATCGGCAAGGAGTTCAACACCAATCTCCGCGTCCATCCGCCGATACGGGGCGTTGAGGATCGTGACGCCGTTATCGAGGGTCTGGTCGATGGTACTATCGACTGCATCGCTTCGGATCATGCGCCGCATTCGGCCGAGGACAAAGACGCCGAGTTCGATCGCGCCCCGGCGGGGATGATTGGCCTCGAAACTACCCTGGGACTGGTCAAAACCTATCTGATAGACAAAGCGTACCTGAGCTGGGCCGATGCTATTCGCAAGATGACGATCAACCCGGCCCGCATATTCGGGTTCAGGGGCGGGACGCTGGCGGTCGGTTCGGTGGCGGATATTACGATTATCAACCCGGATAAACGCTGGACCGTCAAAGCGGAGAATTTCCGCTCCCGTTCCAAGAACTCGCCCTACATAGGCTATAAACTTTCCGGGAAAGCCGCCGGCACCATTCTGGGCGGCCGCGTGGTGTCTTCGAAATAAGAGCAATCGACGGAGCGGTGTTGAAGGCGCATCTGGTACAGAAAGACGTTCGCAATGCGGATCTGACCCCGTTTCTTGACCGAGCACGAGAGGCGGGGGTCGGTCTGGTCTGTTTTGGTGAACTGGCCACCAGCGGTTGCCTCTACGAGCCGCGCGTAGTGGCAGCGCTCGAAGATCACCTGGAAATGTTCAGACCGTACGATTTTCGGGTGATGGTCGGGCTGCCGCTGAAGACTGAGGACGGTCTGCGCAATACCTACCTGTACTACTATCGGGGGGAACATCGGCAATATCATAAGATCAACCTGTTTCCTCCGATGAATGAACCGGAGATATATCGCCCCGGCGCAGAACCGGGTATCTGGGAGACAGA
>JAAERE010000004.1 GCA_024230675.1 bacterium
CGCTGCGATCGAGCTTGCCGGTGCGGGTCAGCGGCAAGGCCGCGAGAAAAACCCAGGCCGACGGCACCATGTAGTCCGGGAGCCGCGCGGCGAGGAACTCGCGCAGCTCGCGCTCTGAGGGCCGGCCTGCCGCCGGCACCACCCAGGCGGCAAGCCGCCGCACGGCCGCGCTCTCGCGCACCCCGGCCGCGCACTCCCGCACCCCGGGATGACGGCCGAGCGCGGCCTCGATCTCCCCCAGCTCGATGCGAAAGCCGCGGATCTTCACCTGCGCGTCGGCACGGCCGAGGAACTCGACGTTGCCGTCGGGCAGATAGCGGCCGAGGTCGTCGGTGCGGTACAGGCGATCGCCCCGGCGCTCGGCGTCGCTTGCGAACGGGTTGGGGAGAAAACGCTCCCGCGTCCGCTCGTCGTCGCCGAGGTAGCCGCGCGCCAGGTGGTGACTGCGGAAGTGGATCTCTCCCACCTCGCCGATGCCCGCCAGCCGTCCGGCCGGACTGAGCACCAGGAGCTGCACGTCGCGGATGCCGCGGCCCAGCGGCAGCGCCGCTTTCGGCAAACTCTCATTTGTCCCCCTCCGGGGGAACCCACGCGTGGCTTGCTCCTGGCGAGCGATCACGTAGTAGCTCACCGCGCGCTGGGTCTCGGTCGAGCCGTAGTAGTTGACGCATTCGACCGTGGGCGAAAGCTCGTAGAGCGCACTGACGTCGTCGCGGGTCAAAACGTCGCCGATGACGAAGGCATGACGTAGGGAGTCAAGAGGCGCCCCGGGCTGACGGTGGCAGACGAGCTGCAAC
>JAAERE010000005.1 GCA_024230675.1 bacterium
TCGATGCGGACGAAAACGGTGCGGCCATAGAATACGCCACGGCCAAACAACAAGACATAACCGCCAGGGGATTCGGGATTACCATAAAGAGCCGCGAGAATGCCGGTATATATCTGGGATATGCCTGGACAGACGAACCTGAAGAGCCGAAGGTCAAGAGCTACAGCGTGGGATATGAGCATTATGTAGCTTCGAAAACCAGCACGCAAGTCATAACCGTCTTCATACCGTCGGCCGTCATAAGCAGGACCAGTTTACCGTACGACATGTCGATTACCAGCCTTCTCCCCGGTGCAGCGATGGGATTCGTGGCGCCGCTGTGGGGGACCGGACGCAACGTCACGGCAGCAGGTATATCTCTCTCGATTCCAATCAGCACTAGCCTGGGTATTGAATCCAAAACCACAACGAACGTATTCGCGTCCTCCACGGTTGCTTTTCGAGTGACACCAAAAGTGATGGTAGCGGGTGGGGTTACTTACAGCGACAGCAACGCGGAGGGCTCTGTGGGCACGCTGGAGTACAAAGTCGGCCTGTTGTTCGCCACAAAGATGATCGACACGAATTAGCAGGTATCACTTCAGCCACGGGAGTTTCATGCGCCTCGCACAACTAGCAATGGCATTGCTCATGACGATTGTCGCGGTTCCGGCTTTCGGGCAATACTATCTGTTTGACGCCGACGAGAACGGCGCCACCCTGGAATACGCCTGGTCCGATGAGGACGAGAGCAAGGTCAACGCGGTCGGTCTGACGTTGAAGATAGGCGAGCATTCGGGCGTCTCTGTTGCCTACGCCAAAGCGGATCATGAATATGGGCTGGACGCCGAGAGTTTTGCTCTGGGATTTGAACAGTATTTCAGTCCAAAAAACCGTGCCGCGTCTTTCCCCGCCGCCGTGCTCTCCACGACCGTCGCCAACCAGGACTTTGGCTCGGAGCAATCGTACACGGCGATAATTCCGGGCCTGGCGCTGAGCTACATCTCTCCGGTGACGGCCGACGGCAGAAATATCTCGGCCGCCGGACTGTCGCTTTCGATTCCCTTAAGGTCGAGCGCCGGAGTCAATCCCGATGTCACGGCAGTTGGGTTTGTCTCCTCGACTCAGACTTTCCGCATGTCTCCATCGCTGCGGCTGATACTCGGTCTGGCCTATGGGATCGACTTGAATGAGAAATCCGGGGGTACGCTGCAATTCAAGATCGGCCTGGCTCTGGCTTCGAAGAAAGAAGACGACTTCTAGATAGACTTGGGCAAATGACCGAGTGACGCCGGGTTCAATCCAGCACTTCGAACACCTGCGGTAGGTATTCGATCATGTCACCGGCGATCATAGCCCGGGCCGTAAGCGCCTCGGCTGCTAAGTCACCGGCCAGGCCGTGCACATAGACACCACATACGGCTGCATCGATCGGCCGCATGTCCTGAGCCAGGAACGATCCAATAATTCCCGAAAGCACATCGCCCGATCCGCCGGTCGCCATGCCGTCGTTTCCGGTCGGGTTGAGCCAGCAATCACCGTCCGGTCCCGCCACCAGCGTCGGGGAGCCTTTCAGCACCAGGACAACATCATGTTCGGCGGCAAACTTGCGCGCCACCTGCGTCCGTTCGTTGATATCTTCGGGGACATCGACCTCGGCGAGTCGCTTGAATTCGCCCGGATGAGGCGTTAGGACCAGCGGGGCGGCGCAATCTCGAAGGATCTCCAGATGTCCGACCAGGGCGTTGAGACCGTCGGCGTCGATGATTGCTGGTTTCTGAAGTTTCGATACCATCCGTCGAACGAGTTCGAAAGTCTCGTGATGCCGTCCAATACCGGGCCCCAGAACGAGCGCGTCATATTCATCAAGCAGCTTGCGAACTTCCCCAAGGGACCGCAGAGCCAGCGCGCCTTTCTTGGCGACATCCGGCAACGGGTGCGTCATGACTTCGGTCAGTTTCTGAGCCAGAATCGGCTGAGTTGTTTTGGGACAGGCCAGTTTGGCCAGGCCGCAGCCGGACCGGAGCGTGCTCTCACCAGCCAAAGCCGCCGCGCCGGTCAGGCCGGTGGCACCGGCTACCAGCAACACGCGCCCAAAATCACCTTTGTGGCCGTCGGCCTTGCGCAGCGGCAGCGTGTCGGAAACGTACTCTTCGGTAATAAGATCGATCTTTAGGTCAAAGGCGGGCACCACCTCCTCGGGGATGCCGATCGGCACAATCTCCACGTCACCGGCCAGTTCTCGACCCGGCGACAGGTACAGCCCATATTTCGGCTGGGCGAGTGTATATGTGTAGTCGGCGGGAACCACGGCGCCTTCGAACTGGCCGTCATCGGCGTTGACGCCCGACGGCAGGTCAACCGAGGCAATCAGGCAATCCTGTTCGGCGATGTAGTCTATCACTTCGGCCGCGAGTCCGTGCGGCGCACCGGAAAACCCGGTCCCAAAGATGGCGTCGACCAGAACATCATCTTCGAACACATCCGGGAGGTCTTCAATGGATGTGATTTCCAGAAGGTCCAGCCCCATACCCGCGGCACGGTCGAAATTCAATTTGGCGTCGGTGGAGAGCTTCGTAAGGGGCCCCATGAAATAAACAGATACTTTGACGCCGGCTCTGTAAAGATGACGGGCGACCACAAAACCGTCGCCGCCGTTGTTACCTTTGCCGCAGAGAACTGCCACACTTCCGGAACCGGCCGAAGGCAGCAGATTGGCAAGGATGCGTGCGGCTATCCCCTGCCCCGCATTTTCCATGAGCTGTTCCGAAGGAATTCCCCGGGCCTCGATCGCCTCGCGGTCGATCTGGCGCATGACGTCCGATGTAACCAGTTTCAAGAACTTTCTCCCCGATTATCCCTTGCGGGCTTTGGCGCCAGTCTTTTTGGAGCTTTTGGCGACCGGCTTGTCCAAAGCAAATTTAATAGCCGCGAGGACGTCGGTAAAGAACTTAAACTTGAGCTGCTTGCGAATCTCCGGCGGTATATCGGTCGTGTCTTTGCGGTTGCCTTCCGGCAGAATAACCGTACTAACACCGGCGCGGGCCGCGGCCAGGAGCTTCTGCTTAAGGCCGCCTATCGGCAGCAGCTCGCCGCGAAGCGTAACCTCGCCGGTCATGGCAAAGCACGCTTTTACGGGGCGTTCGGTCAGAAGGGACGCAAGGGCGACAGCCATAGTAATACCGGCCGAAGGTCCGTCCTTGGGCGTAGCCCCGGCCGGGACGTGGATGTGAATTTCGTGCTCTTCGAATATGGCGTCTGCCAGCTGCAATTCCTCGGCGTTGGACCTGATGAAAGATAATGCCGCCTGAGCCGACTCTTTCATGACGTCGCCAAGCTGGCCGGTTAGCGTAAGCAGCTTTTTCCCTTTCATCTTGGTGGCTTCAACAAACAGAAGCTCACCGCCGACCGCCGTGTAGGCCAGACCGGGCACAACGCCCACCCGTCCCTGTCGCACCAGAACCTCGCGGGTGAATTTCTGCGGGCCGAGGAGTTTGGAGATCGCCTTGGCATCGATCGTAGTCTTCGTCTTGGTCCCGGTAGCCACCTTGCGCGCCACCTTGCGAGCGACCGAAGCGATCTCACGCTCGAGATTGCGAAGTCCGGCTTCGCGCGTGTAACCGTCGATAATCGTCTTTATGCCGGCGTCCACAAAGCCAATATGGCTCTTGGTAAGACCGTGGTTCAGGAGCTGTTTCGGGATAAGATGCCGCTTGGCGATCTGGAGTTTTTCAATCTCGGTGTAGCCCGGAAGCTGAATCTGTTCCATGCGGTCGCGAAGCACGTGCGGGATCGGCTCGGCCCAGTTGGCAGTGGTTATAAACATCACTTTCGACAGGTCGAACGGGACGTCCAGATAGTGATCCGAAAAAGTATCGTTCTGCTCCGGATCGAGAACTTCGAGCAGCGCCGAAGCCGGGTCGCCGCGGAAATCGGTGCCAAGTTTGTCGATCTCATCGAGCATGATAATCGGGTTGTTGGAGCCGCAACGTTTGAGCGACTGGATGATCCGACCGGGCATCGAACCGATGTAGGTCCGGCGATGACCTCGAATTTCGGCTTCGTCGCGCATGCCACCCAGGGATACTCGCGAGAACTGGCGGCCCATCGCCCGGGCGATAGACTTGCCTAGCGAAGTTTTGCCAACTCCGGGAGGTCCCACAAAACAGAGGATCGGGCCCTTGATATCTGACTTGAGTTTGCGCACCGCCAGGTATTCCAGAATGCGGTCTTTGACTTTTTCGAGATCGTAATGGTCCTCGTCCAGGACTTTTTTGGCCTTCTTCAGGTCCAGAATATCAGTAGTCGACTTTTCCCACGGCAGGGCGGTTAGCCAGTCCAGATAGGTCCGCGAGACGGTGTACTCGGCCGACGAAGGCGACATATGCGACAGTCGGTCCAGCTCCTTGCGGGCGGCCTTTTCGGCAACTTCCGACATTTCGGCTTCGTCGATCTTCTTTTCAAATTCATCGACCTCGCCGCCGTCGTCGGTGTCGCCAAGCTCTTTCTTGATAGCCTTCAGCTGTTCGCGAAGAATAAAATGCCGCTGCGACTTGCCCAGCTCGCTCGCGGCCTGAGCCTGTATTTTCTGAGAAAGCTCAAGGACCTCGATTTCTTTATTAACGACCTGATATAGGGTGCGTGCCCGCTTCAGCACGTCGACTTGCTCCAGAATCTTCTGCCGCTGCTCGGTCGACATATTGAGATTCGAGGCGATGAAATCTGTAAGCTTTGAAGGCGTTTCCTGGTTCAAAGCCGAGATGTGGAACTCTTCGTTCAAATAAGGAGCCAGTTCCACCAGCTTCTTGACCCGTTCGTTGAGGTTGCGCTGGAGAGCCTCCATCTTGACGGACTCATCAATAACCTCTTCAAGTTCTTCGATTTCCGCCATGAGATGTGGCCGGTTGGCCGTGAATTTCCGGATGCGAATCCTGTTTAGACCCTGAATGAGAAAACGCACGGTCCCATCGGGGAACCGCAGCATTTTCAGTATATTACCCGCCGTGCCCACGTGATACAGGTCCTCGGGGCCGGGATTCTCTATGTCGGAGTCTTTCTGGAGAAACAGTCCCACACGCGAACCGCGCATGAGGGCTTCATCAACCAGGCGAGTGTGCTCCGGCTGCTGAATCATTAGCGGGACTACCAGAAAAGGATATACTACGGTGCCCTTGAGGGGAAGAATCGGCAGAATCTCTGTTCCTGTCATTACCTCTGCCTCTTTCTTGGTTTCTATACCGTTCAATTCAACCTCGCATCCATATCGATGTTTTGCTTCTTCGTATATCGACCAAACTGGTCAAAAACTGAACAGTTGGGATATCCATCTCTTGGGCCTCTTGCCCGTGTCCTGTAAACGTGCGGTCTCCGCAGATGGTTCCTTCGGTTACACGTTGAACCGAAACAGGATAACATCGCCGTCAGCCACAATGTACTCCTTGCCCTCCAGGCGCTGCTTTCCGGCTGCCTTTATGGCAGGCAAGGTCTTGTACTCAATGTAGTCGTTATAAGCGGTGACCTCGGCCCGGATGAAACCCCGTTCGATGTCGGAATGGATCACGCCGGCCGCTTTTTGAGCGGTGTCACCCCGTTCTATCGTCCAGGCCCGAACTTCGGGCTCGGCTGCCGTGAGGTAAGAGATCAGCCCCAGCAGGAAATACGATTTTTCAATCACCTTCTCCACAGCCGGCTTTTCGATCCCGAGGTCTTTGAGAAATTCGGTGCGTTCCTCGTCCTCCAGCCCGACCAGTTCCATCTCGATCCTGCCGCAGATGACGGCCAGCTCGCGCTTACCCTCTTCGACAAAGCGGCTGTATTTGTCGTACACGGACTGGGCTTTGTCAATCTCATCTTCGCCAATGTTGATCACTACCAAAAGCGGCTTCTGCGAAAGAAACTGATAACCGCGCAGCAGTTTCTCTTCGTCAGGAGCCAGATCGCACTCCAACAGAGGCTTCTCCTGCTCGAGGACTTCGAGACATCGTGCGAGAACTTCGAGCTTGCGCGTCTCCGACTTGTCGCCGGTAAGTTTGGCCTTGCGGCTGCGCTTGTCTATCGTGCTCTCGACCAGGGTCTGATCCAGAAGGATCATTTCGTCAATGAGGCTCTGGACATCGCTTTCCGGCGAGGAGTCTTCCGAGAAAGCGTCCACCACCATGAGGAAAGCATCGGCCTGGCGAAGATCTTCGTGGATTTCGAAAGCCCGGGCGTCTTTGCCTTTGCCGGAAAAGCCGGGGGCGTCGACAAACTCAATCTGCGCGTAGGTGATTTTCTTGGGGCTGACCAGCCCGGCCAGGACTTCGAGACGTTCGTCCGGTACGGTAACCAGCGCCCGATGCACGGCCTTACTAAAATCCCCTACATTTTCCTGTTGACCACAGGCGGCGTTGAAAACTGTGGTCTTGCCGGCCTGAGGTTTTCCGATTATGCCTAATTTCATAGGGGGTTATATTAGTCCAATAGTCAGTTGATAGCAAGTGCTCTCTGGATATGGTTCTGGCATCGAGCTATGTCGTCAATCGGCAAAAACAGTTGAGCCCCTGTCGGAAACATCGTACTTTGAGAGTTACAGAGGAACGGGGTTGGCATCATAAGGCCATGTCGCCAGTATGAAGCAGGTATCACTTAAGGATTTAGCTGGAACCAGTTGGGATGTTGTAATCGTGGGCGCCGGTCCGGCCGGCACGACGTGCGCCAATTACCTACTCCGGTCGGGCCACGCGGTACTACTAGTTGACACAGAACGGTTTCCGCGTGAGAAGCCGTGTGGGGACGTTCTTGGGCCGATCGCCTGCCGCGAGTTGGAAAGACTCGGCCTACTGAATCAGCTACAATCAATTGGCACCGCAATTCCAGGGATAACCTGTATCAGCCCCCGCGGTACGGAGATAAATCTGGCCGGTTCCTGGCTGTCTGTCAAGCGCAGCTCTCTCGATGAACTTCTATTGTCATCGGTCCCCGCCAAACCTGGAAGGTTCGGTTTTGCCCTGGGCAGGCTTGTGTGCAAGCCGGGTGAAGGTAGCCTGCCGCTCTGCGACACCTCGGAAATCGAAAGGTCTTTGGGAATTAAGTGCCTGTTCGCGGTGTGGGCCGCAGGATGCCGGACTAGCAGTGGAGCCAAGAAGACAACTGGACCGACACCAGGCCGGGGCAAAGCCGTCGCAGTCCAACGATACCTGGAATCAACCTATCGCCTCCCGCAATTGTACGTAAAATACAACCGTGCTCTTATGCCGGGTTACTTCTGGATCTTTCCCTCGCACCGCACACCGTCCGGGACATTTCTATACAACGTTGGATGCGGCGCTCCGCTCTGGAGATTACAGAAAAAGGGGCTCCGGCTGAGCCGGGTACTGAAAGAACAGATCGAAACAGATGCTATGGGATCAAGACTCCTGGACACCGGTGGCTACACGTCTTCCCTGAGATCTGGGATCATCAACACTGATTTCCAGCTGCAGCCTCCCGGGCAATCGTCGAACGTAGCGATCGTGGGTGAGGCCTCAGGCACTACTTTGCCATTTACCTGGGAAGGCATTGGTCCCGCGATGCAGTCCGGACGCATCGTTGCCGGGGCATTGTCGGTAGCTCCCGGCGGCGACCTGACCATTAGCGGCAGAGGAAACGGGGCCAAGGGCTTCAGAGAAATGAGGAAGCGTCATCAGCAGTTCACCTGGCTCGAAAGATTCTTCAGCAGGCCCTGGCTCACCGACGTACTGGCGCGCAGAATAGTAGAGAGTGATCACCTGAAGTCCGTTGTGACTGCTTCCCTGCAAGGAGACAGATCGCCGACGGCGTTCATCAGACCGGGGACACTGCTCAAATCTCTTTTCAGGTAATTTAAACGGCGACAGGCGATCCAAGACGCCACTATCAGGCGTAGAAAGGATCCCGCATTTGACCTGCAGAGGATGAGTAAGGGATCACCACCGGCTCACTGCGGTTTCGAAACTAATTAACCGGATCAGAAGGAATATCTGCTAACGTCAAATCTTCTCGAAACCGCTTTCTCTGAATTGTCAGCGGAATCATGAAAAGTCCGACGAGTCCTGAGGCAATGCCGCCAACAGCACCGTATATTTCCTTAATAAACCGGGCCTCCGACTTCACCAGCAATCGTGGAAGGGAGTCCCTCGGTTTGATGTCACCCGGTACTATGAGCAGACAGAGAGAGTCCTTGGGCACGTGAAAGCGGATCAAGTCCCGGGGGCCGCTCGAGTCGACTGTTATAGCCGGCGAATTGTCGAGCCAGGGGCCGTTGTTGCGCACATCGCGAACATAAAATAGGTTGTCTCCCCCTTTCTCTTCCGACCACATCATGGCCCCACTGTATATACGTGACTCCTGACCGGTACTTGTATTGTCCAAACTCAGAGTCGCACACGCTGACTTGGGAGCTTTCCTGAACGCGTAGTCTCCCTTGCTGATGGCGTGCCACACAGAAGACCTGAGTTCCTCCGGAGCCATCAGCGAGACGAACACCATGACCACGAAAGACACCGATATGCGCCAACCGAGGGCACCCGCAAAATCCTTCAGTGGATCAGCCATTTTCACCTCTACGTTTGTTCGAGATATGTCTGCAGACAAGGGCCACCAGTGCGTACGCCGCAAATAACAAAAGTGGCATAATTTCCCACTTCACCCTCATATGGGTCTGATCGAAATCCGTGAGGTAGTACGCAAGGACAGCCGTTACCGGCAGGGGCGCCAGATACCACCATCCTGCGATTACGTTTTTTGTCCTCTCTACACGCGGGAAGACATAAACAAAGAAGAACAACGGCACTGTCATACAAACGCCGTAGACACCGACCAGGGCGTACCAGGAGGTGCTGATTTTTGTGCTTATCCCGCAGCACAGGATGACAATCAGGACCATTATTGGTCGCAGATTGCGCCGCACGAACTCGCCGGCTCCCGACTCTCTGTGATGACACGCTATGTTGTGGCTGAACTGCCCGATACTGATAATGAAGGTATCGAGAGTAGTGAACACAGCCGAGATGATTAATCCCATGGTCGCCAGAGCCACAAGCGACGAAGATTCAGTTATCAGTTTCTTCCACACAAGATAGGCGTCGACATGGGAATAGTGAGTCTCGCCGAGGACTTCCCCGGCACTTATCAGAAGTACGGGCAGCGCGAACAGACATATGATAATCGGAATCGCGAGCAGGATGGATGTTCTCATAGACTTGCGCGTTTTCAGCGAAACAACCCTCATCCAGATCTCCGGTGAGGCGCTGAACCAGCAGAATGAGAGCACGGCGCACCCGAAACAGAAAAAGCCGACATCAAGCCCGTCTGTGCGAATGAATTCCACGGCTTCGATGGACATCCCGTTGACCTCGAGATGCTCGTACGCCAGGATGCCGATCGCTGCAACCATGATAAGAACCTGCCCTACATCCGTATATAACACGCCTCGGAATCCCCCGGCATAGACGTAGGCGAGAGATGATACAGCAACCACAACAACAGTCGATACCGGCCAGAAGCCGCCGCCGAACATGACGTTTACGGCGTGATACAGAACTGACATCTCCGCAATCAGAAGAAACAGGAAATAAATGGTGACGGTGACTTCGATTACATATCCTCGACGATCAAAATCGAAGATGGCATCCGCTCTTCTCCTGGCAAACGAAAAATCGCCGGACGGATCGCCAATATTATCGGTCATGCGCTCGTTGGCGCGACGATAAATGCACCAAAGGCCCAGGCCTGCCGGAACAATGATCGCGGGGAACACAACTGAACCGTAGATGAGGTATAGAGCCGTCGTGCCCGTGAAGATCATCGAGGCCGATACTACCGTCCCCGAGATACTGGCAAATCCGGTCAGAGAATTGTTACCGCCGTAAAGATACTGACTGGTGGTTGATACCGTCCCCCCGATCCACAAGCATGCCAAGTAAGAAACGATGCCTAATGATATGCTGAAGATATAGGTGAAAAACCCGATTTCCAAGAAAACCCTCCCAATTCGGACGTACGTTGCAAGATACTACCTGCGGCCCATAATACGCAAGAACAATCCGGATCGTCTGCCTCCGCGGATGATACTCCGGCCCATCGGTACAGATGATTCCCGGCCGTGCAACGTCAACAAGTTCATCCGACAGGCGGCGGTAGAGGAGGTTTCCCAGCCTGCTTCGCCTGCGCCAACTGCTTCTCCCAGTCTATTCGACCGGTGAGCTGCATTACCACAAAGAGGGTGAGAATACAGCAAATGGTAATGGCCAGCCCTGTATATCCTTCCAGGAAAAAGGCGTAGGAAAACAATACGAGGTATACAAACTGGGACAAGCCGGCCTCAACAAAAGCAAACCGCGCCCCCAGGACAAGCCGCATATAGGACACCACCAGTCCGATCGACACTACCGAACTGGCCGCGCACGCTATGTGAATGTTGACGTGATCCACTAGATAGGCCAGCAACAGGTGGAAGCTGAAAAACGCAGCTGCCAGAAAGAAGTAGTTCATGGGGTGCAGCTTGATCCCTCGGACGGTAGTGATCAGAAAGATCATGAAGAAAAACAGAAAGAGCGATACCGGGGCGAAGAAGCTGACTCTCGCCACGAACGGCCCGGGGTTGAGTTTCTGAGGCATCACCATGCCGATCTGGATACCGGAGATCAGGTTGGTATACTTCCAATTGAGTTCCCAGCCCCCGTCAGCAGGTTTCTTGGTGGTCGGCGACATACTGTTGTCGGGAAAGTCGATGGCCTCGAAGTCGGTGTGCATGGTAAGGTCAAAATTCCTAATTTGGGACACGCTTTCTCCAAAGCTGTACCACCATTGGCCCATTCCTCTAGAGCGATAGCTCACCCCCACCGTTGCCGACTCCCCGGCCTCTAGAACGACAGTTCTGGTCAGCCTGCCGTCTACCGGCTGATAAGAGGAATCCGACTCTTCATCGACGGACAGGGCGAAATCATCGTAGATACCGCCTGTGGTCGGAAAGGCGTATGAGAAAATTATGTCGCGAGTTTCTTCAGTAGTATTCTTGATTTCGTAGCTTCCGGCAAAATCGACGCCATAAGTGGCGTACCAGAGCAATCCCTTCTTGCGATGTTCAAGATCGAGAGCTACGTCGATCGAGCTGCCTTCGATGAGAAGCGAATGTCTCGTGCGCTCGACTATCTGCTCGGTCCTGGTAACCCCTTCGACAGTCGAGGTACGCGCAACCGTCTCCTCTGTGATGTAATGAGCTTCCGGCTGCTTCTGATATTGTGTGCTGCCCCAGAGCTGGCTTACTTCCTTGTGAAGTATTGCATCCTGACTAGCGGTGCGTACACTGGTCGTCCCACCGATTATGGCCCAAGCCACGCAGGTGAAAACGAATATTACGGTTATAGCGCCGATCTGTTTGGACACGGATAGGCCCTCCCGGGTTTACTGAATCTTGAGCTTGGCTTTGATACAGTCCAGACCGGTGGAAATGTCCAAAAAAGTGGCCAGCCCGGCCTACTTCACCAGACTTCGCAACAGGCGGAGGTTCTCTACATCGTCCTGAAGGTCTTCGCCCTTCGGCGTTTCAAGGATCAGAGGGACGTTTTTGAGTCGCTTATCGTTGACAATGTTGCCGAAA
This sequence comes from bacterium, assembly GCA_024230675.1. GTDB lineage: Bacteria > Zixibacteria > MSB-5A5 > GN15 > FEB-12 > JAAERE01. The sequence continues at coordinate 11,576 of JAAERE010000005.1, forward strand.
GCCTCGATCCCAATATGCCCCTGCCCAAGATGCTCGTGGCGGTCCTTCTTGGATTCGAACGGCTGTTTGCTATCGTTGATGTGGAAAATGCGCAGGCGGTCCAGGCCGACCACATCATCGAAATGCTTCATAGTTTTCTTGTAGTCTTTAGGGTCGGTGATGCCGTACCCGGCTGCAAAGATGTGGCAGGAATCAAGGCAAACACCGATATGATCCTTGTCTTCGACCATGTCTATCAGGTAGGCCAGATGCTCAAACTTATAACCCAGATTCGTTCCCTGCCCGGCAGTAGCTTCGTATAGAAGCGTGCATTGGTTGTTGTCAAGGTTGTCGAACAGACGATTGGTAGCCTCAGCCACTTTGTCAAGGCCGGCTTCCTCTCCGGACCCCACGTGCGAGCCGGGATGCAAGACCAGATTAGGAATCTTGAGCGTGTTGCAGCGCTCCATCTCCTCTTTGAGCGACCGGTAAGACTTATCGTTGAGAGCGGGGTCAGGCGAGGCTATGTTGATCAAGTAGCTGGAATGTGACGTCGCCACTGAGACCCCGAGCTCTTCCTGCAGCTTGAAATATCGGTCGATGTCGTCCGGCTTCAGCTTGACCGCCCGCCACTGACTGTTGGACTTGTTGAAAATCTGAATTGTATCGCAGGTTGCTTTTTTGCCGCGTTCTATTGCGTTGGCAACGCCGCCGGCGATTGATTCATGCGCTCCAAACTGCATATAGTCTCTCCCTGAAAGCTGTTTTTGACCGGGAAGCCATCGCCAAGATAACCGCCCGGCTTGCCACAAACAACCGGGAATCTCATCACAAGTTCCAAAGTCGGCAATTTTCACTGACTCCCCCTGTCAGTCAACCCCATCTTTTTGGGAGTGCGAGGACGACGAAGTTTGGAGGATCAGGTCATGCAGGAACCAATAACGATTCGAGACACCGGCATAAAGGTCACAGATGTTCTCCGCTGCATTTCACTGGGGTTGTCTTACCAGCAGATTTTGGATACGCATCCCAAATTGATACTCGGCGACATTATGTCAACCGCCCGGCTGGCCCAGGATTTCATCGAACAGTACGTGACTTCGGAGGGGGCCATATCTCTTGATCATGTGATCGAGATCAGGGCAAACTCCGGAAGAATCATCAACGTGTCCAAAATCCGGGAGGAGTATCCGAGGGCCTACGAGCCGTGGAAGCCGAACGAAGAAGCCGAGTTGGTGGAGATGCACAAAAAAGGGATGTCGGTCCTCAAGATTGCTGAAGCTCTCAAGCGCCAGCCGGGAGCGGTATCCTCCCGTCTCAGAACGCGAGGTCTGCTGGGGGGTAAACCAGAAGGGTGAGCCGGCGCTCGGCGGTGAAGCTCTCGAGGGTTATTCGCTCCAGAACCCCAGTCCCTCCAGAGCCCTCCCCACGTGCCCGCCTGCCCCGAAAGCGTCGCCGGACTTTCTCGGTCCGGCGGCGCCGTCATAAGACCGGCGGTCTATTTCAGATTCATCGCCAGAATCTTGATTTCGGTCATATCTTCGATTGTGTACCGAATACCTTCTCGGCCGATCCCGGAGTCCTTCATGCCGCCGTAAGGCTGGTGATCGGCACGATAAGTGGGGACATCATTGACAACAATACCCCCGGCATCGATGTAATTGAAAGCGTGGAATACGTCTTTCAGCCGATTGGTGAAAACCCCGGCCTGCAGACCGTAGAAGGAATTGTTGATCTCCGACACGACATCCTTGAAGTTCTTGTACTTCAGGACCACCGCCAGCGGCGCAAAAGCTTCCTCGGAACACGCCGCCATAGAGGGTTTCACGTTTGTCAGCAGCGTCGGCTGCATAACCGAGCCTTTTGCCTTGCCGCCTGCCACCACTTTGGCGCCTTCCTTGACGGCATCTCTAACCATTTTCATCGTATTCTCAACCGACTGCCGGTCCACCATGGCGCCGATGTCGGTTTTTGGGTCCAATGGATCACCGGTCTTAAGCTTCTTGACCTTTCTGACAAAGGCTTTCAGGAACTTGTCGTGGATCTTCTCGTGCAGGTAAATCCTCTGCACTGAAATACACGACTGCCCGGCCGAGGCAAAAGAACCGTACAGGATACGTTGCACGGCGAGGTCTATATCGGCGTCGTCGGCCACCGCAACCCCGGCGTTGCCGCCCAGCTCCAGTACTACCGGCTTCTTGCCGGCGTTGTTTTTGATCCACCAACCAACCGGGCCGGAACCGGTAAAAGTGATCAGTTTGACCCGATCGTCCTCGAGCAGCGGCGAGGTTTCTTTGGGGGAAGCCGGAAGAATCGACAGGGCCCCCTTGGGCAGCTCCGTCTTGTCTATGATCTCGGCCAGCAGAAGAGCGACCAGCGGGGTCGAAGAAGCCGGTTTAAGGACGATGGTGTTGCCGGAGGCAATAGCCGGTCCTACTTTGTGAGCCACCAGGTTGAGCGGGAAATTGAACGGCGAGATACCGCCGATTACGCCGCGCGGGAACCGGCGCACCAGTCCCATCCGCTTCTCAGATCCGGCGGCCCAGTCAAGATCGGTAATCTCGCCCCCGATCCGCTTGGCTTCTTCGGCCGAGGCCCGGAAAACGCCAACTGATCGCGTTACTTCCAGCTTGGAATCCTTGATCGCCTTGCCCAGTTCGCGGGACATGGTCGCTGCAAACTTATCCAGGTTCTTCTCCAGGCCGTCGGCGATAGCTCTGAGGATTGCTTCTCTCTTGTACGACGGCAGTTCGCGGGTGGTCGCAAACGCTTTATGAGCCCGGTCGATGGCGAGCGAGAAATCTTCTTTCGAAGCTGCCGACACGGTTCCTACCAGCGTCCCGTCGTAGGGGCTGTGGACCTTTATTTTGGACTTGCGAGTAACCCACTCTCCGCCCAGATATATTTTGTAATTCCTGGCCATCGGATCCTCCGAAAGAGCGTTTACATCGGGCAAACAAGTTTGCCGAGACGCTCGGTAAGTTTGATGTTTTCGCTGTAGTCGACCGGACAGTCAAGGACTACCGGCCTGTCCGCCTCGAAAGCCCGCCCCAGGACTTTCTGGAGATCGTCTTCTTCAGTTACTTTTATACCTATTGCGCCGTATGACTCCGCCATCTTGACCCAGTCAGGATTGCCGAAGCGAGTACCAAAAGCGCGGCCGTAACGGCTCTGCTGTTTCCATTCGATGAGCCCGAAAGTACCGTCCGACCAAATCATGTTGACGGTCGGTGTGCCCAGCCTGACGGCTGTTTCCAGGTCCTGCACATTCATGAGAAAACCACCGTCGCCCGAGACCGTTAGGACGTTTCGCTCGGGATAGACGAGTTTGGCGGCAATTCCACCGGGAAGGGCAATACCCATAGTGGCAAAACCGTTCGATATCAGACAAGTATTCGGCGAGTGCACCAGATACATTCGGGCAATCCACATCTTGTGCGCCCCGACATCGGAAATCAATATATCCTCGTCGCCCATAACCTGACGGATGTCGTGCAGAATCTTCTGAGGTTTGTACGGAAAGTCGGTGCTGTTGTCGTGTTCGTGAATGTCCTGCAAAATCATCCGTCGGTGCTTCCCGGCGTACTCTCCCCGGTTCCGATCGAAACTGTCGTCGACCCCCTGGTTCAGCTCCCACAGTGTTGAGGCGATGTCTCCCACGACTTCAACCTCAGGATGATACCAATAATCCACCTCGGCCGGCTGAAAATCTATATGGATGATCGATTTCGCTCCCTCGGCGTTCCAGAACTGCGGGGAGTATTCAACTATATCATAGCCGATGGCGATAATCAGATCGCTCTCCTCAATAGCGCAGGTTACATGGTCGCGGCTTTGAAGACCGATGGTGTACAGATTGTGCTCGTACTCCACTCCCGCAGCGCCTTTCCCCATAAACGTATTGCAGATCGGCAGGTTGGTTTTCTCGAGAAGTATCTTGAGCTGCTTGGTAGCCCGTTTTCGAATCGCCCCGTTGCCTGCGAGAATTAACGGCTTTTTGGCCTTTCTGATTAGCGCCAGGGCCTGATCCACGGCCTTGTAGTCCGGGGCAGGCCGGCGTACTTTGCGAATATCGAAAAACGTCGGATTCTCGCACTCTTCGCGGGCAACATCCTCGGGAAACTCCAGGTGCGTAGCACCGGGCTTTTCAGCTTCGGCCAGCTTAAAAGCCTTCCGCACCGCCTCTGTAACCATGTTGGGGCTGGTGAGAGAAGTATTCCATTTAGTTATCGGGCGGAACATTGATACGATGTCTATGTACTGGTGCGATTCCTTGTGCATCCGCTGCGTATCGGCCTGTCCCGTGATAGCGACCAGAGGGGCGCGGTCGAGAAAAGCGTCGGACACGGGCGTGATCAGATTGGTAGCGCCGGGGCCGATAGTGGCCAGACAGACACCGGCCTTGCCGGTCAGACGACCATAGACGTCGGCCATGAATCCGGCCCCCTGCTCATGTCGCGCCAGCACGAATTCGATGCTTGATTTGCGAACAGCTTCGAGGAAGTCGATGTTTTCTTCGCCGGGCACGCCGAAGATGTAGCCGACGCCTTCCTTCTCCAGCGCCTTCACAAACAATTCCGAAGCATTCATGGATATATCGCCTCCCCGGTTTAGGGACTCTCCCGATGTCGTTTCGATTATAGCGGCTGGCGACAGATAATCAAGGTCTTATTTCCGCCGCTGCCCGCCTCCGAAGTCTGTTAACCCAACCGCCCGTGATATGGGAGAGTTCCCATACTCCGAAGGGTCTCATCCACAAAATCAGAGGTCCGGCAATTCGCCGGGTGTCGACAACTCTGTTAGAAACGTTGGGAGGGGGGACGGTTAAGGGGCTGTCTGACCGGCATTTGAACGTCTCCGCTCTTATCCCGGCCACAATTGTCCCCTTGGGCACAGATTTTACATAAGGCCAGACAAACAAAGGATAAGGTTCCATGAATACTTTGAAATTACGTCGGCAGGATGGAGTTACCTTACTGGAAGTACTGGTAGCCATGATTATCATGAGCGTTTCGCTTATGATGCTTCTGAACATGGCGATGATTGCCCTTGACGGCAACGACTGGTCCAACAAAACGACTATCGCCACCCAGCTCCTTCAGGAAAAGCTTGAGCAGATAAGGGCTTCGGGAGATTTCACAAACGGGTCGGATACGCTCCAGGGAGTCACTCGTACCTGGCACGTAACCAACGCCGGGAATCACCTCAGGAAGGTAGATGTGAGCGTCATCTGGTCGGATATTCGCGCTCGCGAAAAGGGAAGCGCGCTAACAGCGTACGTACGAACGGACTCAATTTAGAGGGATAACAGAGTTATGTGCAAACTTTTCTACAGGTTGCGGGGGAACGCAGGGGTAAGCCTTGTAGAGGTCATGATTGCACTGGTATTGACAGGAATAGTTTGCACCGCAGTTATGAAACTCTTCACTACGCAGCATCAGAATTACCTGGTGCAGGACCGGGTCGCCGGCGCTCAGCAGAACGCCAGGGCGATAATTGACGCCTTGGTGCGGCACGTCCGCATGGCCGGATTCGATATACCGATCGGCGTCGACCCCCTGGATGTTGCCAACGCCGACCCCGATACGATCGTGGTGATATACAGCCCCGACGATTGCGAGGCCTATCTGGCCTCGGACATGGCCAGCGCCGGGTCGGCGCTCGAATGCACCGCAGACGTCTCTTGTTTTGACGATGGCCAGTGGGTGTATATCTATGATCCCGTCTCTACCGATGGCGAGTGGTTTCAGATCAGCACGGTCCAGACGGGGGCCCTGTCTATCATGCACACCACCGCCTTGAGCCGGACCTATTCGCAAAACGCCGTGATTACTTCACTGGCCCGGGCAAAATTCTTCGTCGATGGGACGAGCTCTTCCGAGCCGCCTACGCTGATGGTCGAAGCCGCCGACGGCACGCCGCTGGTGTACGCCGAGGGAATCCAGGACATTCAGTTCCGGTATCGTCTCGCCAACGGCACCGTGGTTGACGAACCAATACTGGTCCACGACGTCCGGGAAGTACAGATATCCGTAACCTGTGCCGGGAAAGAACCGGGTGATGACGAGGGAGAGAACATAGGCTCACCATCAAGAACGTTTGCATCCTCGGTATGTTTGAGAAATTTCGGACTCTAGACATTGGATAGATTATGAGAAAGCTCGACTCGCAAGAGAAAAAAGACAGCCTCCTCTCCAGACTGACCGGCGCTGTTCGCAACGGCAGAGGCGTCAGCCTGATTGAGGTGATGATCGCCCTGGTCCTGACCGGGATTATCTCCACGGCCGTATTGAACCTGTATTCCACACAGCACAAGAATTACATGGTGCAGGACGACGTGACGGGCATCCAGAGCTCAGCACGGGCTTCGATCGACGAACTCACGCGGCAGGTTCGTATGGCGGGCTATGCCCTGCCGCTGGGGGTACCGCCGCTACAGGCCTACAACACCGATCCCGATACGATCGTCGTCACCTATGCAGCCGGTGATTGCGAGACGACCCTGTCTAACGCAATGTCGCAACCTTCCTCGGAGATTGAGTGCTCAGGTGATGTGTCATGTTTCTACGATGGCCAGTGGGTGTTTATATTCGACCCGGATTCGGGCGGAGGAGAATTCTTCGAAGTTTCACAGGTTCAGGTCGCTTCCCAGAACCTGCAGCACAGCACTATGAATCTGTCCAGGCTCTACGATACTAACGCTATTGTCATAGCCATGAACCAGGTCAAGTTTTTCGTCGACAACACCTCGGACCAGGATCACCCGGCTCTCATGATGGAGCTGCCGGGACAGGGACCGGTTATCTATGCCGAAAACATTCCGGACCTTCAGTTTCGATATCGCCTCGACAACGGTACGGTGGTAGATCAACCGGTGCTGATGACCGACGTGCGCGAGGTGTTAATCTCGATCACCGGTCGTTCCAACAGCCCGGATCACGCTTTCGACGAACCCACGTACCGAAGCCGCAATTACACGTCATCGGTCTTCGTTCGAAACATCGGTTTGTAGGCCGGCAGCCGGAGAACCACAATGCGCCAGAATGGAAATATAACGACGGTCCCGGCCAAAACCGGGGCCGTCCGGCCCGATATCTAGTGCGCGGGGGCGCCGAACGGCAGGGCATTCTTGTCCTCTGTCCGACGACCAGGAACGTTTCCCCCCCGCGAGCGAACACGAATAACTAAGGACGGAAGGTAATTTGAACATGCCTATGACAAATCACATGAGATCGCAGAACGGCGTAGCAACGCTGATCGCTCTCATTCTGGTCGGTATGCTCACTCTGTTTGGAATCGCTGCCCTATCGACATCAGAAGACGAAGTGACCATAGCCGGAAACGGCCTTCAGGAGATGCGTGCATTTTATGCCGCCGAGGCCGGACTTGAACGCGTAACGGCCTTAATGCAACGAGAATACGATTCAACCGGCGCCCCTCCGCTGGTGCTGCCGCAGGGCAGCGAGAGCCTCAACGGGTGCGACGTAGTCTTTAGTACGGCCGATGGCGGGCCGGCCGTCAACAGAACCCTGACCAACGGCTCGCTGGCCGGGCTCTACTCGCTGTCGAAGAACTTCACCATCACGTCAACGGCGACGAGCGACGTTGACCAGGCCGCCGTGGAGCTTTCGCAATCGTTTGAGACCAACCTCATTCCCATCTTTCAATGGGCGGTGTTCTTCGAGGAGGACCTCTGGACTCAGCCCGCGTACGCCATGAACATCGACGGCCGCGTGCACGTCAACGGAGACATGTTTTTGCGGGCCGGACAAACTCTTTCGTTCAAGGACCGCGTGACCTGCGGAGGAGATATCAACGCGGGCTTCCCATACAGCGGCACCAGCGGCGACATCACGTTTGTCGACCGTCAGGGGAATCAGGTCAACATGAAACAGAACGGCGTGTGGATCGATTCCGACCGCTCGGACTGGTACGATACGGCCAGCCATCTGTGGGACGGTCAGGTGATGGACCGTTCTTTCGGGCAGGCGCAGCTCAACCTGCCGCTGACCGGCGGTGATCCCCACAAGATGATCGAGCGAGGAGCCGGAAACCCGGATTCGTACGAGCACGACGCCACATTCAAAATCATAGACGGCGTACCTTTGTCTCTGATCGGCGGCGTCTGGCAGAACGTCAGTGCTTCCATGCCCTCGGGCACGATTACGACCGATGCCTCGGCCGAGTTTTATGACGCCCATGAAAAGAAGTGGGTACGCAATACCCAGATCGACATGGATCTGTTGAGCACCAGCTCCTATTTCCCGAAAAACGGGATTGTCTACATCTCTGACCAACGGAACACCGGCACGGCCAGCGGCACCGTTCTCAACGCCACCAGTCTCGTAAACGGTGAGGAGATTGGCGCTCCTCTGACGATCGCCTGCGAGAATCCTATGTACGTGCAGGGGGATTTCAACACCGACGACAAACAACCCGTTGCCGTCATCGGCGACGCTGTCACGTTCCTTTCCAACAATTGGGACCCGGCGCTGTCCGACAAGTCCTACAAATACCGATCGGCCTCCAAAACCGAGGTCAATCTGAGTTTCATCACGGGCGATCTTACTCCGGAAGGGACCAACTACGGCGGCGGTCTGGAGAATCTTCCCCGGTTTCTGGAGAATTGGAACGGAACTGAGTTCAGGATCCGAGGCTCGATGATCGAGATGTGGCGGTCGCAGCAGGCAGTCGGCACCTGGCGGTACATCCAGGCCAACGACGCCTATTATTCCGCTCCTTCCCGCAACTGGGGCTTCGACGACGACCTGAGCGACCCCAACAAACTCCCGCCGGGGACTCCGACCGTAAGAATGTTCAACCGAACAGGCTGGCGGCAATCACACGTCGCCCTTAGAGAATAGATTTGTGACTTTGACCAGGGGGAACTGTTCTGGAAAGGTAGGTAAGTTAAAATGACCAAGCACCTGACTTCGCAACGCGGCGTGGCTACATTGATAGCCCTGATCCTGGTTGGCATGCTGACCTTGATCGGAATCGCCGCCATATCCACTTCGGAGGACGAGGTGACTATCGCCGGCAACGAAATGCAGGAGATGCGAGCCTTCTACGCCGCCGAGGGCGGCTTGGAGATGGCAGCGGCCGCCCTGCACCAACAGTACGACAGCACCGGGGCTCCGCCGACCATAATGCCAACCGGCGAGGGCATGTACAACTTCTGTAACGTCGAGTACGACGTGACTGACGACGGCGCCGCTGAACAACGAGACCTTAGCGCGGGAACGCTGGCCGGCCTTCACGCCCTCGTCAAGTCCTTCACAATCACTTCCACGGGGTTAAATACTCTTGAGGACTCCAAAGTCCAGCTGTCGCAGACGTTTGAGACCGCATTGGTGCCGATCTTCCAGTTCGCCGTGTTTTACGGCAACGATCTGGAAATCGCTCCGGGGCCGAACATGACGCTTATCGGTAGAGTTCACTCCAACGGCGATCTCTGGGTTCAGGCCAATAGCAGCTTGAATATGGACAGTTATGTAACGGCCTCCGGCGACATAAAGCACGGTCGCAAGGGCGCAGGCGGCGTCAGCTCGGGTGACATACAGATCAAGAACACCGACGGCGATTACGTATCCATGAAGATGGGCGGCGATTTCCTGGACGCCGACTACTCTGACTGGTACGATTCCTCAGTGGCCCGCTGGGGCGGCAGAGTCCAGGATCAGTCTCACGGTCAGAGCGCGCTGAACCTTCCTCTAACCAACTCCGACGATCCGCACAAGCTGATCGAACGCGCCGCCGGTAACCCCGATTCCTACGAGAACCTCGCCACTCTGAAAATCATCGATGGAGTGGCGACGCGTCAGATGTCGGACGGTACCTGGCAAGACGTAACGGCTGCGATGTTGGCATCCGGAGCCTTGACCTACACCTCGGACAAGTTCTACGACCAGCGGGAAGGCGAGTGGGTTGACGCCACGGAAATCGACGTCGAGGCCATGTACGACAACGGCTTCGCGCCCCGCAACGGCGTAGCGTACTTCTCCGACGATATCAGCTCCGGTTCGGAGTGGCCGGCCCTGAGGCTGACCAACGGAGCGGAGATCGACGACAACCAGGGTCTCAGCGTGGTCAGCGAGAACCCGATGTACACCCTGGGTGACTTCAACTCGGTAGACAAGAAGCCTGTTTCCCTCATGGGGGACGCGGTGACTTTTCTTTCCAACAACTGGGCAACCAACAACTACGACGCCAAAAGCACAGCCTCGAAATCGGATCGAAATGCTACTCACACGACCGTCAACGCGTCGTATCTCACGGGCAACACGGAGACGACCAGCAGCAATTACAACGGCGGTTTCGAGAACCTGCCGCGCTTCCTCGAGAAGTGGTCCAACAAGAATTTCTATTGGACCGGCTCGGCCGTCAACCTCTGGTACTCCAAACAGGCCAACAGCACTTGGAACGGCACTTACTATTCTCCTCCGATCCGGAGTTGGTCCTACGACACCGATCTTGACGACCCGAATAATCTGCCGCCGGAATCACCGGTGGTACGCGTCTTCCAACGCACCGGCTGGCGTCAGGAGCATGTGGCTCCGGGGGCCGTAGCTGCAGCCGCCGGCGACGCAAACTAGAGCAAAAGAAACCCGCCCTCTGGGCGGGTTTTTTTTCCTATGCCAAATCTTTCCCGGGATTATTCGATCACGATGTCGAACGGCATGCGGGCCAGGATGGATTCATCCCCCCCGGCGGGCAGCGACGGCGGCAGGACGTCCTCGACAGCTTTGTCGCCGGTGAACAGCGAGGCTACCGTCTGCAGCAACGAACTCCCCGGCCACAGGAACCAGGGGCGCTTGCGTGGATAAATCTCCACCCGATACTCTTCTATTCCCAGTTCCTCGGCCAGATAATCCAGCGCCTGCCTGACACCGCCGAGGTTGTCAATCAGCCCGTTGGCCAGGGCCTCGCGACCGGTCCATACCCGACCCCGTGAAAGAACGTCTATGGTATCGGCGTTCATGTCTCTGTTGGCCGCCACCAGATCTACGAAGTGATCGTAAAAAGCCTCCAGATGCGAAAGATACCGGCTGCGTTCTTCTTCGGTGAAAGGGCGTGTATCGGTGAGCATGCCGGCAAACTTGCCTCTAGTATATAGCTCCTTGCCCACCCCGACTTTGTTATATAACGAACTGAAATCAGCCTTCCCTCCGTAGATACCGATTGACCCCGTGATCGTGGCCGGGTTGGCGAACAGGCGGGCGGCCGGCATCGCCATGTAATATCCACCGGAAGCCGTCACGTTGGCCATTGAGACAATCAGCGGCTTGCGCTCGGCAGCTTTGCCGACTTCGTGGTAAATCTTCTCACCTGCCAGGGCATATCCACCGGGCGAGTTGATGCGCAATACTATCCCACGCACGTTTGGAGACCGTGATGCTCTGGAGAGGGCTCGGGACATAGGTGACAGCGTCACCCGGGCCGATCGGTCCAGAGGGCTCCGGAAGTCCGAGCCGGAAGTTATGTCGCCTTCGGCCACCACCACGGCCAGCACCGGCAGCGGCTGCCAGCTGTCGTTTATCAAAGTGTCCGATCTAAACTCCTTGAAAGCAATCTCCGGCAACGATCCGCCGAAATCCGCCTTGACGTTATCACGATAGCTGAGACCGTCGACCAGCCCGGCCTCCAACGCTTCTTGCGAAGTAAAAGGTCCCTGATCGATCAGGCGCCGGACGGAATCCCGGGAAATTCCTCTGCCCAGCGCGATGTCGCCGACAAACTGTTGGTACAGATCGTCGAGGAGACGGTTGGTTTGCTCTCGGTTCTCTTCGGAGCCGGCGGTTCTGGTGTAAGATTCCGGCGCGGTCTTGTATTCGCCCACGCGCAGCAGCTCTATTTTGACGCCCAGCTTGTCGAGAGTACCGGCCCAATATGTAAGCTCGGCTCGGAGACCGACCAGGCGCAATTGGCTGACCGGCGGTACGAGGATGGAATCCGCGACCGAAGCGACATAGTAGGCAATGTTGTTTGGCGAAGTAATGTGACAAATGATCCGTTTATCCGCCGCCCGGAAATAGTCCAGCGCCTGGCGAAGTTCCTGGGCCTGCCCAAAACCGAGGGCCAGATTGCGGAGGTTAACTATCATCTCCCCTATCCGGGGCTCTTCGGCCGCCCGGTAGATTTCGGACAGCAACGATACGAAAGGTGTGTGGCTGGTGCCGAATACAGGCTGCGGAGGGTTCTCAGCCGATCGGCCGGAAACGGTTAAAGCGAGGCTGCGTCTCGACTCCGGGATCAGCGAAGATTGACGCTGGTTGGTCGCACCGAAAAACGCCGTTGTGCGGCCGTTGTGCCCGTTTCGATCGAAGCTGCTCTTTGACCCTACGAAGTACTTAAGGAGATTGGTTCGAAAGCCTACCTGGAAGTTTCGATCCGAATCCACATAAGCGTTCAGGTAGAGCCCGGAGACCGGCGTGTATCGAGCGTGATATACAAAATCCGCCTCACTCATCTTATTCCTGGTCGAGAGGAACATGTCGGCGGCAAGGGTGAGTTGATTGCCGAGCGGACGATAGGCAACCGAATAGCGCTGCTCCATCGCTGAACGCTCTCCCTCGATCTTGCCACGGTTTAGATTAGAAAAGACCGCCCCGAAGGCGAAAGGTCCGTGATCTCTTTTGACTACGCCCGCTGTCCAGAAGTGTCGATTGTTGTAGATACCCGGACCCTCGTTGAAGTACCGGTACGAAAGCCCCATATTCATACCCGGGCCGAAACTGAAACCGGCCGCGCTGACGTATTCCTCGAAGCTCGCACCTTCGGGGTTGTCTATATGCCTATAGGCAGTGGTCAAACGATCGTGATAGACTGTAGCACCCCAACTTCGAGCGTAATCTCCACGTTCATATTCGGCCATCAACTGGAAACCCGCAACCTTGTGCGTGCCGAGACCGGCCGGATTCACCCAGGCCGCTTCAGAGCCGAAAACCGAAGCCGCCGGCTGATAGTAGAAAACCTCATCGGGAATCGGGATTCTCCTGTTTGTCTCTGCGAACGCCGAACCGCACAGTAGCAGACAGAATATTATCGGGACATACAACGACCTAAACCGCACGTTATTCTCCTTTGGTGCCCCGGACGTAGATATTACCTTTTCCGCGAACCGTCCCGCTTATGTCCACGTCGCCGGCACCGGCTACCAGGCTCAGACGGTTGGGCTGCACCAGATCGGATACGAATGGAAAGTGGGTGGCTTCGATAACCCCGTCTTCATCAACCGCCAGGGTCAGGTAGGCGGAAAGCGTGTCCGGAATCGTGATGTCGATATCCTCATGACGGTTGGCAACCACCAGTTGGCCCTCCGACATTTGGCTGATCTCCAGCGTGATGGGCCCCGAGGTGCTTCGGATGTGGTTGCTTTGCCCCCGGGGTTCGAAATCGACAATCGTTATTCGCCCGTAGCTGTTCTTGGCGTTGATGCCTCCGACGAATCCTTCGATCCGAATATCCCCGCCGTTGTTTCGAAATTTGGCCTGACTGTCGCCGGTGTTGATGTTCGTGGCGCGCAACGTCGAGTTCGAGGTCGAAGCCGATATCTGTCCCGTGATATTGTCCAGCA
>JAAERE010000006.1 GCA_024230675.1 bacterium
AGAGCCGCTTCCTGGTGCTGGTGCTGTCGCCGCGGACGGTCGGACGCGCGTGGGTGACCCAGGAGGGGCCGGCCTTCCTGGCCCGTCACGGTCCGCTCGGCCACATAGGGCCGGTCATGCTGGAGACGGTCGAGGTACCGCCGATTCACGGCTCGATCCAGTCCCTGAACGCCCTCGCCCAGGACGCCGAACGCGTGGCCCGCGAGCTCGCGGCCGTCGTCGGCCGGCCCGGCGAGCTTGACGACCAGGACCCCCGTCGCCTGCTCCTCGGCCAGCACCTGAGCTTCGTGCTCGAACTTACCGATGACGGGCTCGGAGTCACCGGTCCGGACGGCCGGCGACGCGAGGTGACGCCGCCCTGGCGGGGCGAGAACGCCGCCCGCTTCACCGCCGCGCGATTGGGATTCGGTCAGCTCACCCGCAAGGCGATCGAGAGCCCGGACGACCACGCCGAGCTCGTCGGCTGTGCCACCACCCTGGGCGAGCTCCTGTTCGCGGTGCTCTTCGACGAGGAGGACGTCGCGCGCCTCGGTCAGGCCACGGTCCCCGGCTATTCGCAGCCCCTGGTGACGATTCGCAGCGACGACGACGTCCTGCTGTCGCTGCCCTGGGAGCTCCTCTGCCACCAGGGCTCGTTCCTGGTGCGCGACGGCCGGGTGGACCTGGCCCGTTCG
>JAAERE010000007.1 GCA_024230675.1 bacterium
CTCGCGCACGCGGGGACCCAGATATTCATGTCGAAATCGCAGGTGTCTCGACCTACGAGAAGATGGCAGGTTTGAAGACAAACCTTCCCTACAAAGACAGAGCTTGTCGGAGGGGGGGCGTCAGGTGTTCGACGAATCCTGCAAATCCCACCCTGAGAAGGATGGGCCACCCGAGGCCGTGAGAAACCCGACATCCTACTGAGTCATCCTCGCGAACGCGGGGACCCAGAGTCCTTGTAGGTCGAAACCCCTGCGGTTTCGACACACAGGGCCTGCTTTGCTACCTGTAACCCACCCAGAGTGCAACGTCGGGTGGGAAGCCCACCTGACGCCTCCGGCTCTAGGTGGGATACGAATAGAGTCAGCACATCCCACCCCAAGGGGTGGGCCACCCAGGTTATCGCGTGCGAAAAGCCGATCCGGTATCCCACAGCAAGCTGTGGGGCACCTGATGGAATCTTTTTGGCAAAATCGCAAATTCCTCGTATCATATAATGAATGGCAATAGACTACTCCCAACCGGATATCGAAAAGGCCGTGCTAATCGGCCTGGTCACGGACTCCCGCCGAAAACAGGAAGAAGTGGAATCGCTCGCGGAACTTCGCCGCCTGGCTCTCACCGCCGGCGCCAAAGTCCTCGATCAACGGATTCAGGTGCGCAAAACTCCCAGCCCGGCGTTTTACATCGGCAAAGGTCTGGTCCAGGAGATCAAGGAACAGCTGGTCGATCTCAAGGCCAATTGCGTCATATTCGACGACCAGCTCAGCCCCGCCCAGCAACGAAATCTCGAAAAAGTGTTCGAAGCCAAAGTAGTCGACCGCCCGGTGCTGATTCTTGATATTTTTGCAAAAGGGGCAAGGACGGCGGCATCGCGTCTTCAGGTCGAACTGGCCCAGCTCGAATATACCCTGCCTCGCCTTACTGGCGCCTGGGTGCACTTTTCCCGGCAATACGGCGGGATTGGCGCTAAAGGCCCCGGTGAAACGCAGCTGGAAATCGACCGTCGGCAGGTCCGGACCCGGATCAGCCACCTCAAAAAGAAGCTCGACAAACTCGGCGTCCAACGAGCTACCCAGCGCAAGCAGCGCCAGAACATGTTCAAAATCACGCTGGTAGGGTACACTAACGCGGGCAAGTCCACCCTGTTTAACCTGTTGACCAAGGCTGATATACAGACCGCAAACAAGCTTTTTACTACCCTTGATTCCACTACCCGGGTGATGTCGGCCGGTTATCCCCAGAAGATCGTTTTCTCAGATACGGTCGGATTCATCAACAAATTGCCTCACCAATTGGTGGAATCGTTCAAATCGACCCTCGAGGAGGTCTCTCAGGCCAATTTACTACTCCATGTAGTAGACTGTGCCGACCCCAAACTGGACGAGCGGATTCTTCAAACCCGAGAAGTCCTGGCTGAAATCGAAGCTGACCGCGTCCCTTACCTCATGGTATACAACAAGATAGACGCCAAGCCCGACTTCCAGCCGCCGCTCAACGACGGCAATAAGGGGTTTGCCATATCCGCCCTCGAAAAGAACGGACTCCCGGCCCTCAAAGCCGAAATCGTCGCCCGCTCCGAAGCCGGTTTTCGCCCCAAAAAACGGGGTTAATCCCTACTAACTTTTGCCGATACATGCCTTACAGGTATGGCTATGGCAAATAAAATACTGATAGTAGACGACAACCCGAACATGTCATCATTGCTATCGGAGATGCTCGAAGTCTTCGATTACGAATCAG
>JAAERE010000008.1 GCA_024230675.1 bacterium
CCTCAAACGCCGCTCCCGTAAGGCAGGATCCCTGCGATCCTGCCGGAGCGTCCACCTTCGACAGACACGGCCTGGCTCAGGCTCAGGGTGACTTGTGCTGCTGTTTCATATTGTCGCACTAACCTTTTCTGTCTCCCCGGCGAAAGCTGGGGCCCATCTTTGGACTGGATTCCATCCTCCGCTGGAAAGACGGGCTAACGCCCCTCTGACGAATGTCGGTGCCCCACAGCTTGCCGTGGGAAATTACGTTGTTGCATTTTTCAGACTGTAAACACACTATTGTTGATGTGAAAATAACTCGACTCAAACCGCAGGACGCCCCGCTCGCGCGGGAGGACATCCACAATATCAAGGCCGATACAGAAGGCCAACGAGGTCGAGCCGCCGGCTTGCCGCATTTGGAGAAGCTTCTCGCGCGGGATGATGTCTTCTTGATCGTCGCCAGAGAGGACGCGATACCGGTGGGCTATCTTCTTGCCTACAGCCTTCCTCGGGTCGACCGCGACCAGGAAATGATCCTGCTGTACGATATGGAAGTCGCCGAATCACACCGCCGCAAGGGCCTTGGGAAGGCCTTGATCAACCAACTCCGGGCGGAGTGTGTTGGGGACAACATCATGAAGATGTGGGTTATCACGGAACGCTCAAACGCGGCCGCCGTCCGCCTCTACGAATCCACCGGCGGCGTGGCTCAGGAGCATGACGACACAGTGATATTTGAGTATGTGAAGCCGTAGGTCGAAAACCCTGCGGTTTCGACATCTGTCAGGATCACAGGGATCCTGACCTACAACGATTGAGCACTTAAGCTCTCCCACAGCCTACTGCGGCACAGACTCCCCAATCTCAAAAGACTGCTCGGTAAACCGGCCGGCTGTTATCTTGACAATCTCCAAAGCGTTTTCCCAAAAACCGCGCCCGGAAGAATCTGCCGAAGGAATATAGCGCCCGACGGTCTGTACTGTCTCAACCACAACTGCCAGCCGATATGTGCCCGGCGCGGCCGATAGTTCATAGCGCCCCAGGCTGTCGGCGTGGGCGGTCGCCAGTAGATCGCCGTCCGCGAAAGTGTCACCCGGACGTAGCAGGTAGACAAGAGCTTCGGGCAATGGGCGAGGGGAGAGGTCGGGCGGGTTGGTCATAAACGTCATGTCGCTGGCGTCGTAACCCGGCTTGAGCCAGACTTCGCCCCGAACTCCTTGATTGAAGCTCATTTCCGGCGTTGTCTCTGCCTTGTGACAGCCAATTAGCGCCAGCGCCGCCGCAAGGCAGAGCACGCAGCTACCTGCAAACCTATGTGTGTGGAGTATCCTCATCATGCTCAAGATACCCCGTATTCCAGAGAATCTTCCAGAATCCGTCGCAGAAAACAGGTGCTGAGTGGCCCACCATTCCTATGGTGGGATTGGCTGGGATCGCGACCGCTATGTCATATGCGACACTTCCCACAGCAAGCTGTGGGGCACCAGAGCCAGTCACCTATGCGGGTCCATAATTGTCAGGATCGCAGGGATCCTGACCTACAAGATAGATAGATTGTCGTTCGCTTGACGTTAGGTCAGTTGGTCCCGGTGCCGCCGGTCTACTCGGTGATGCGGATGTCGATATAGGTGAGGTTGTGCTCGGAGACAACTTGGCCCACGCCCCCGGATTCTGATTCGCTCTCTCCGCCGCCACCACCATTGCCGTTACCGTTACCTCCACCGTTACCGTTTCCACCTCCACCACCGCCGGTGGAACCGCCCTCTATTTCCGGCTCGACCACAACCGTCGCATCTGTGATCCCGGTATTCAATGCGGGACTTGCGTCCGTTTCATCGAGACTGAAAGTAATCCGGTAGTCCCCAACGGCAGCGACCAAATCTTGCACGTGCCAGGTATAGCCGTAGATAGCTTTGCCCTGCGCGTTGATTTCAGCGGAATAAGCGTCGGAACTCCCGGTCTCCTCCCATACGCCGCTGTTGAAAACAGTTGCGGCGACATCGCCGGTCCAGACCCCCAGCGAGCTATCCCATGCAAGATCAAGCGCCGGGTCATCGCGCTCACGCGAGAGCTTCTGTATAGTCAGCCGCGCACAACCCGAGAACACCGTAGCTTCGCGGCTCTGATAAGTCTGACCGTTGGTACCCCACAGTTCATAAGACCCTGAGGCGTCGATAAGGCTCAGCATACGGTAGCCGGTCATCTCGTCGCCTTCGGTAAGGTCTCGATAGAGCACAGTTTCGATTCGCACGGTCGACCGCTCGTCCCAGGCTTTGGCTTCGAGATCATCCCCCCAGTCGATTCGCGAGATTTGCACCGGCCCTATCGCGAGTTGGTCGCGGCTTTCCGCCTGCCATTCGTTGCCGCTTTCCCCCTGGAGGTACCACGGCAGCAAATCCAAGCCGTCGGTCTCGGGGTCATCAACCTCGGCCCACGTGCCCTCAAAACTTGTTTCCCCGACTGTGCCGCGAAGTTCAAAAGCAACACCCTCGGCCCAGATGACCGGGAACGACAGGCAGTTGGCGGCGGGGTACGAAAGCGCAGGGAGGGAATCATCAGCGGGGATTTCGTTCCTTACGATCGGTCGGTCGGAGATTACGTCCATCGAGCAGTGCATGCACGCCAGGGCTGCAAACAGCACCGCGATTGTTAAAACCTTGTGCCTTATCCTCACACTTTCCTCCCCTGCTCGCGGCAGCGTCGTACGGCAGTCTTTTGATTACCGCCTTAGCGCGTTCCTTAGGCGCCGGCGACGGCTGACTGTTGTTGTGATTTTGCTGCGTGCGACTTGGAGCCGCTCTGCGCCGGAATTCAGGTGGTTCAGACAACAGTCTGAGCGTAATCTAGTAGAAACGGACTTGCCTGTCAATATTCGGAGCCCGAGAGTACGAGGCGCCGCGCGCATCGGTCGAGGAACCAAACAGTTGCTCCCGCCCCCAACCTATCCTATATTCTCCTCGCTGACAACAAGACCCACAACCCCAAGGAGACTGTCATGCGCAAGCTTATTTTGCTCGTCTGTGTGACCGGATCGCTGCTCTTGCCGACAATAACGCCGGCCCAGGGCCTGATCCCCTCGTTCGAATCATCTTCCGGCCAGATCGGCTTCTACCCAATTTCCAACGAAGTTTCGTACTACAAGAACTATGATGATTCCGGCGAGGACCGGGGGACAACCCTCCAGATCATCGCCATCAACGGTTTCAAGCTGTTTACCGAGTTCAGTTTTGAGTTTACGGCCGACTACAATTTCGATCTGACGCCGGGGCTCGACGATGACCATTATGTCGAGCTGTCGCTGGTCAAACCGGTGACTTCGTTTGTGAGCGTCAATTATCAGCGGGTGATCGCGACTTTAGAATCGGAATCGATCAACCAGTTCGGTGTGAGGTTCACTTTTTGATTGTCTGCCGAAACATGTGATTACGTTTTAGGGCTGTCGTGCGTATAACAGACCGTATGCCAAACCCCATAACATAGAATGGAGCCCGGAATATGGCTGACAAAATGCCCGCCCACGGAACTTTCTGCTGGAACGAACTGTGCACCCGCGATGTAAAGGCGGCCGGTGAGTTTTACTCGAAGCTTATCGGTTGGGAACTGAAAGAAGAGAGCATGACCGACATGTCCTATACTCTTCTCAAGGCCGGTGACAAAGAGGTCGGGGGAATGATGGCCATGCCGCCCGATGTCCCCAAGGAGGTTCCTTCGCACTGGATGTCGTACATTACGGTCGACGATGTTGATGGACTGATTCCGAAAGTGACCGAGTTGGGCGGCAAAGTGGTTTTCGGCCCGATGGACATCCCGAAAGTCGGACGATTCTGCGTCATCTCTGATCCCACCGGGGCGGCGGTTTCGCTTATTACGCTGGCTCCGCCGGAGTAGGGGAGCAGCGTAATCTGACGGGGACCACCTGGCCCGCCATTGATTCAAGAAGCCCCGGAGCGAGCCGGGGCTTTTTCTTTGCGTTAACGTAGGCGACATAGAATACCACACGCAGCGCAGGGAATCTTACACCTGCATCCTGCATTCAGAAACCTGCCGCAAGCGGATGGGCCACCCAGCCTTGCGTTAACGTAGGCGACATGGAATACGACACGCAGCGCAGGGAATCCTATACCTGCATCCTGCATTCAGAAACCCACCGCAAGCGGATGGGCCACCCAGCCGGGTGGGCCAGTGAGGGGAGGGGCTTTCTGGATTCAACACAGAGACGCCGGTTGTCTACTAAGATGACGATGGAAAATGCAGATAACTGAATCCTACATCCGAGAGGCGGCAGGTGGGAATCCAATGTCGCAAGATGCGTCTTGATAGATATGCAACTATCCGGAAAGTGTTCTCTGCCAACGGCACACATGCCAGCCCGCCAAGGCGGTTTGGGCAGCCTTAGTTTTTGACTTGTCTGAAAAGTGCCTGAAATGTAGACTGGGGTCACAGACTGGAACTGCCCAATACTCGGTTCCAGCAGAGGAAACCAATGGAGTATTTGCTAAACGAAATACCGGTCTCAGACTTAATCCGAACTCTGATCGGAATGGCGGCTATCATCCTTGCCACGGTTCTGGCTTCAACGGTCCTGCGGTCAGTAGTTTTCTCGATCATTGGAAAACTAACGCACAGGACCAGCACGACTCTTGACAATCGGCTGCTTGAAGCGACCAAATCCTACCTGGCGCTGCTGGTATATGTTTTCGGCTTATCAGTTCTGTTCAGTTTCATCGAGTCCCGTTTCACCGAATATGTCAGCGAAGGTTTTTTCCGCGTTATTGACGCCATTATATACGGAATCGGCGTGGTCGTCGTGGCCATTCTCATAGTTAGAGTACTCTCTGCAATACTGGGATGGTACGGCGAAACAATCGCTGCAAAAACCGACACTACTCTTGATGATGAGTTCGTCCCGCTGTTGAATCGCACTCTGAACATCGTCGTCATTACTCTGGCAGTTGTGATTGTGCTCGACGATTTTGGTGTTGATATCAAAGGACTGGTGGCGGTCCTGGGGGTCGGCTCACTGGCCGTAGCCCTGGCGGCTCAGGATACTCTCGCCAACATGATCGGCGGTTTCACGATTATGATCGACCGACCCTTTCGGGTTGGCGATATGGTCAGGTTTCCCGACGGTCGGCGCGTAGTTGTTCACGAAATAGGAATCAGGTCAACCAAGTTTCTTACCTACGACAACACACTGGTAATTGTCCCCAACGCCGAGCTCATCAAATCGACGATTCATAATATAACCTATCCCATGCCCCGAGTGAGGGTAGTGGTCGACGTGGGGGTCAGCTACGACTCTGATATCGAATTGGTTCACAAAGTAATGCTGGAGGAAGCTGCCAAACACCCCGATATCCTGGCCGATCCCAAGCCGGCGTTCTTCTTCCTCAGTTTTGGTGACAGCTCTCTCGATGTCTCCCTGCGCTGTCATGTTGCGCGTGCCGAGGATCATCGCAGGGCATCCTCAGAACTGCGCATACAGGTTCTTGAGCGATTTCGGACCGAAGGAATCGAGATTCCTTTTCCGCAGCGTGTTGTTACGATGGTCGAAAGTGATAAGGGCGCAGGTGCTGACCGGTGACGGAGTATAACCACGACAATGCCCGCACCTATGTTTCGCAGACTAAGGGCACGATTGTATGGCACTGAAGGATTATCGAGAAGGTCGACGCTGGGGGGATGGGGCGCGCTTAATTGTATTGGCACCATAGCCGGATTTCTATCCGGCCGTTCCAAACTACAGTACTCTGTCTTGCATTGGGAGGTCTCTTGTGAAGTTACTAACAATTCTGATGGTGGGTGTGCTGGTCGCTATCTCCAGCCTGCACGCACAGTCACCCGATACTTTGTGGACAAGATCATACGGCAGCTCAGGTGACGCCTATGCCAGTTCGATCGTCCCCGCCCACGGCGGCGGGTATTTCGTCGGCGGCACGATCTGCCGTGATTCGGTCGCCGACAAAAACGGCTGGAAGGATACTGATCTCTGGGTGCTGCGTCTGGACGAACAGGGCGATACGCTGTGGAGCCGCTGCTATGGTGACTCCCTGTCCGGCGAATACAGCGTCCAGCTGATTGCCACAGCCGACAGCGGGTTCGCCGCTCTCGGGGATTGGGCGCGAGATCGAGACGACTGGATTTATGTCGTAAAAGCAGACGCCGATGGGAAAGCACAATGGGAGAGTACCTATCCTGTCGGCCGCTCTTTCGCCCGGGCGGTCAGCATAGACCAGGTCGGGAATAATGATCTCGTCGTAGCCTTCAACGCCGACGGCAACGCCGAGGACTTTTCAGTAATGCGGATATATGGAGGCTGGGGAAGCGATCTGGACGGTGCCGGCGAGGAGTCGTTCACAGTCCCCTACGCCTGGGCGCTGAGAGATGGAGCCGGTGCTGTAACGGTTACCTCGGATAAAGGGTTCGCGGTTTGCGGCTGGACCACCTCGCGCAGCATCATCCACTCGGAGCTGTTCCTGTTGAAATCGAGCGAGTACGGCATTATTGAATGGACCCAGTTTTACGATTCTCCGAACGCCGAATTACCGCGAGGAATCAGGCCAACCCGGGATGGCGGGTTCGTGGTGGTCGGCAAAGCTAGCGAGCCGATAAATAGTGACGCGGCCGGGCTCTATCTCTTGAAGGTCGACGCCGACGGAGAGAAGATGTGGTCGCGCTCCTACGAAGGATCGGGCGGACTCGATGTGATAGAATTACCCGACGGCGGCTTCCTGGCCACAGGTTGGTCCGGCTTCACTACCAGGGTCTCGCCCTCAGGCGAGCAGATCTGGTCGGGGTCGTACGGTTTCGACCCGGGTGCGGCCTTATCAGCGGCGCTTTCTCCGGACGGCGGCTATATCCTGGCCGGATGGAGGAAGACGCCGGACGATGATCGGGAGATCCATATAGTCAGGCTCGCCCCTGGAAATATCCCGACGGAGGTAGAAGATAACGCGGCGGATCTTCTGCCGGTCGGCTTGACCCTGACTCAGAACTATCCCAATCCGTTCAATCCGGGCACCATCATTGAATTTGAACTGGCCGGCCGGAGCTCCGTTAGCGTGGAAATCCTAAACGTGCTTGGCCAAAAGGTGCGAACTTTGGTTGAGGACGTACTTCCGGCAGGGGCTCACACCGTCAAGTGGGACGGGAAGAATGACGCCGGCCTATCAGTTTCCACGGGAGTTTACTTCTACCGCATCACCGCCGGGGACTTCGTTGAGACGAGGAAGATGCTGTTGTTGAAGTGATATGTACACGGCCGTTGTCCACGTATGTCTGATCCTGAGGGGGTTGGTCCGCCAGTTCTTTTTGGTCACCTTCGGGAAGGTCGTTGAAACTCCTGGAGGAGAAACACGTTTAAATAGAGCCGGAGTTGAATATTCCGGTCGATAACGTATATTGTATGTAGTTCTTTGACAAGTGAAGAGGCCCAGCCTCTTTACGGACTGTCGCGAAATTGGGGGTGACCTGGTTTCGACGGGTCTGGTGAGGGGTTGTTGGCGCGCCGGGGTTGTCTGGGGCCCCGTTAACAAACCGGGCGAAACACTAATTGGCGAAAACAATTACGCCATGGCTGCCTAGTCAGTTTTGCTGACCAGGCGATAAAGCCCGTCGCACTTGACTCTTTGTCTCCAGGGTTGGGCTGCGGCGACGACAAAGGAGACTCGGATTCGCGACGCCTTTAAGCGGATCTTAAATTCAAAGGCTGGCTTTGGTCGTGGCCTGTTGCTCGGCAGCGGCCTTAGCGAGAAATTATAGAGCGACTACGCGCGTAGACGGCAGCCTGGCACTTTTCTCGGACGGGGGTTCGATTCCCCCCACCTCCACTTGTTATAAGCCAATGTAAGTCAATAGGTTACGATGACGTAACGGCCGGATCATTTGCTTATACCCCCCACCCTTTGGTCATATCGCTGAATATCATGCAATAACTTACGACAATCGTGGACACAATTTGGTCACAGTTCAAGTCAGCTTAATTCAAGTTGCTAGGTTGGCAGACTTGCTGTTCTAGTAGAGATAACACGTTGGCGATTGAGGGATTTTGCTCATTTCTGTATAGAGCTTGAACCCGGTAGCTAATTTCCCGGCTACTGTGTTCCTTTTCCCCCCGATCCGGAGATAGCCCAAACCAACATCAATCATGATGATTTGGCCAGAGGTTGACCTGGGGTCATGACATATACTATAATTAGATTACAATCGCCATAATCATGAAGTCGGTCCGATGCCGAAGGAGACACATTGCCTCACGTCAAATTGCTATTGGAATACTTATCGGTTTCAATAATCTTACTGGCGTTCTGCGGAGCTTGCACGTCGGTCAAGCAAGAGACCCGAAACCCCAAAGTCCTTTCGGGGTACGCCGAAAATCTCTGGAGCGAAAGAATCGATCTGGGTGACTTCAGCTATGGCATGACGATAATCAACCCGTTTTCGCCATCAGTTTGTGGTTACTGTCTGATCGATGGTGAGTTCATCAAAGCGAACTATTTTCGTCGCAATCAAGAAAGAGGCGGGCATAATCTCTTTCTAAGTCCGTTTAGCCCCCAACTTGACAATTACACTTTTTTGAAACACTACAGAGAGGACGAAAACACCACTCTGGCATTCCCTCCATCGTTGCGGGATTATCATCCCAATGGTTACCCCTGGATAACTATTTTTCAAGACGGTCAACTTACCTATGGCAATGTACTGTCTCCATATGACGGAGTTTTTGACAGTCTAAAACAGATCCTCTGGCCTGAGGACAATGACATTACCATGCGCTTGACAACTCCCACAAAGCTGTCGAACAACCTGATTTACGAATCTGCGACTCCCCGCCATGTGAGTGTGGTCGCTAATGGTGAAGAGACAGTATTCGAACGATTAACGCGCTCTAATGAGAACCGGACGGGGTTTACTGTCAAACATGAAAAGGACCTTACCCCCGATGACTTTGCTGGTAACGTCTCTTATGTTGGAAAAGGACGCACGTTCGGCTATGACATGCTTAAAGAGCTGGAGTTCCCCTGTAAACTTGACAGCGCTGGACTCCAAATGGGTTCTTACGTGTTTCCGTTTTCCGAATTCGGTTTCAGGGCAATAATGCCAAATCCGTATAGTCCTGAGAATTATCTGATACTGAATCTCTGGGCAGATGGTGGTGGGGCACACTGTCATCAGTGGACGGATTTTACTGTATCAAGATTTGACTCCATATTGCAGGAACCGGCAACCGTACTTGACGGCTTTTTCGACAAGAGCGATCCGGTGGCATGGAAATTCACAGATTCATTGACTACGACTTTCGCCGACCTGAAGGCCCTTTGCCCCGGGGGTGTCTGTCTTGTACCATTTATGCCCTCAGAAGCTAAGAAACGCGGGGACTATGATGCGCATTTTTCAGGATGGTCGGAAACAGACTTGGGGTGTACGGCAGAATTTGGCAACAATAACTGCAGGTTTCCATCTATTGCGGCCGGAACCGAAGGGCAAATTGCGACTGTTTGGGAAGAAGATGGGGACATTATCATGGCCCTGACCAAAAGTGACGAGACGCCGACGTTTGTTTCCATTGAACGTGAACTATCCGATAGCTTCGACCCCAGCGTTATATGGGACGGCGAGG
>JAAERE010000009.1 GCA_024230675.1 bacterium
GCAGCTCGAATCCGACAGCCCATGGTGTTGTCTTTAACGCTTCGGCGACCCCCGAGATCTACGCTCTGTCCCCACACGACGGGCCGCCGGGCGCTACCGGGGCTTTCACGTCTTCGATGACCGGCCTCACAACCGGTACAACCTATTATGTGCGAGCTTATGCTACCAATGAGGCAGGCACCTCATACGGCAGCCAGGTATCCTTTACCAGCGATCAACTGTCAACCGTGACCACTCAAGCGGTGACCTCTGTAGGAACCAGCACGGCCACTGGCAATGGAAACATCACCGATCTGGGCAGCTCGAATCCGACAGCTCACGGAGTAGTGTGGAACACATCGGGTACGCCAACCACTTCCGATTCGAGCACTGATGAAGGGGCGACCAGCGCAACGGGCGTCTTCACATCTAGTATGACTGGCCTTACTCCCGGAACAACCTATTACGTGAGGGCCTATGCCACCAATGAGGCGGGAACATCGTATGGCAATCAGATCAACTTCACCGCCGATGAACTGGCAACCGTCACCACTCAAGCGATGACCTCTGTCGGAACCAGCACTGCCACCGGTAACGGCAACATCACCGACCTTGGTGTTCCCAATCCAACAGCTCACGGCATGGTGTGGAACACATCCGGCACACCAACCACTTCCGATTCCAGCGC
>JAAERE010000010.1 GCA_024230675.1 bacterium
GCCGATGGTCAACTCGGCGCCTTTCGACGGCAAGGCCGGTAAGGACGCGATTAGCGCCGTCAGCGACCACGCTGAACAGCAGGGCTTTGGGCGGCGTAAGGTGAACTATAAGTTGAAGGACTGGTCGATCTCCCGGCAGCGGTATTGGGGCTGTCCGATCCCGGTAATTCACTGCGAGAAATGCGGCGAAGTCGCTGTGCCCGAATCCGATCTGCCGATCGAGCTGCCGCCGACCGAGAACTATCATCCCAAGGGGCGCTCGCCGCTGGCCGATGTTCCCGAGTATATGAACACCACCTGCCCGAAGTGCGGGGGAGAGGCGCAGCGCGATCCTGATACGATGGATACGTTTGTCTGTTCCTCGTGGTATCTGTTCCGCTACGCCGATCCGCACAACAACAAAGCGCCGTTTGACAAGGATCAGGCCAATCGCTGGCTGCCGGTTGATCTGTATGTGGGCGGTGTGACGCACGCCACGGGACATCTCATATATTTCCGCTTCTTTCAGAAATTCCTGCACGATATCGGCTGGTTGGACGCTGTGGAGCCGGCCAAGATCCTGTTCAATCACGGTATGGTTTCCGACGCCCAGGGCGAGGTCATGTCCAAGTCCAAGGGTAATGTGGTCTCGCCGGTCGAATTGATGCAGGCGAGAGGCATCGATATCAGCCGCCTGGCTATGTTCTTCACGGCGCCTTCGGAGAAGCCGGTAATGTGGTCCGACGGCACCCTGTCCGGGGTGGAGAAGTTCGTAACCAGCAAGCTCTACCCCGTGATTTCTCATTATAGAGAGAGCAACCCGGACTTAAAGCAACACTTCAAGGAAGGCGACCTCTCACCCGTTGATCGTAAGCTCTATTTGAAGTTGAACCAGACAATCAAAAGAGTCTCCGAGAGCTTCGACCGCCTGCAATTCAACACGGCTATCGCGGCTCTGATGGAGCTTGTGCGCGATTACAATCCGGACAAGACTTCAAGCGATGCTTTAAACGACCAAGTTGTGCTGAAAGCGATTCAAATGGTGGCGCCGCTGGCTCCGCACATGGCCGAAGAAATGTGGCGTCTGGCCGGATTTGAGGACTCGGTGTTCAAGTCCGCATGGCCGGAATACGATCCTGAGGCTATCGTTGGCGATACGGTGAATATAGCGGTTCAGGTGAACGGGAAACTTCGCGAGAC
>JAAERE010000011.1 GCA_024230675.1 bacterium
CCAAAGAGAAACAGCAGCAGATCTCCGGATGAGATCGTTTGTGTGCTGCCGAAAATGCCAATTATCATCACGAAGGGATACAACATGCCGACATAGGCCACGCCCCAGAACAGTCGGCTGGCCCGCTGAAATAGCACCGCCGGCTCTTCTTTGCCCAGGGCCAGTATCATGCTGCTTATCATGAACATCGAGAGGAACGCAATCGGCCCCGCCATACCTAACGTCATCAGGCCCAGCACCGCAGCATCGGTGCCCTCGAAAAAGCCGGCCGCAAAAGACGCGAATACCGAGGCCACAGTTAGAAAGGCCAGCCAGAAGTAAATCGAATTCGGCCGATATCCCTCGGCAACCAGATACTCGCATATCGCCACCAGCGCAAACAGGGTTATCATGCCGTACAGCCACCAGCCCCCCTGATAACTAATCCACAGAATCGCGGGGATGGCCACGGCGGCCACGCAGAGACGGGCCATCAGGTTCTTGCTCATTCGCAGTCGTCCTGACTCACCTTGCCGAACCGCCGCTCCCGTTGCTGGAAATCGAGAATCGCTTCGTACAGCTCAACCTCGCCAAAGTCGGGCCAAAGAGTATCGATCACACAGAGTTCGGTATAGCTCGTTTGCCAGAGTAGAAAATTTGAGATGCGCATCTCGCCCGAGGTCCTGATCAGCAGGTCAGGATCCGGGATGTTGGCCGTATACAGGAAGTCAGAGAAGAGTTGTTCATCGATTTCGTTGACGTCTATCATGCCGGCCTTGATGCTGTTGCCGATCGCCTTGACAGCGTCCAAAATCTCCGTCCGCCCGCCGTAGTTGAGGGCCAGGTTGAGCACCAGACCCCGATTGTTGCGCGTCTTCTCCACGGCGTCGTTGATAACCTTGCGCTTCTCCGCCGACAGACCGCTGATTCTTCCGGTGGTGATCAGCTTGACATCGTTTTTGATCAGATCGCTTAGCTCTTTGATAGTCGTACGGGCCAGCAGAGACATGAGGGCGCTGACCTCGAGTTTGGGACGCTTCCAGTTTTCCACTGAGAAAGTATACAGCGTCAGATATTTCACGCCCAGTGCCGCAGTGGCCTGGACAACCTTGCGAACCGCCTTCACGCCGGCTTCATGGCCGTAGGTTCGCGGTTTATCGCGCTGAGCGGCCCAACGGCCGTTGCCGTCCATGATGATAGCTATATGGGCGGGAATACGCTCCGGGCGGGAACGCACACGATCCTCCAACGCTTTCAGACTTTCTGACATGGCAGGCAAACTATATCTCACCTTTCAGCTTGGCAAGTTCAAACGGGCGCCGACGCTTAGACGCATCCTGCGCCACAACGCCAGGGGTTAACGTAAAATCCTGATCTCGGTCACGCCGCTCTCAGTGCGATAGTTATCGGAACTGAAAATCCCCAGTTTGTTACCGACTTCCCAGACAGAATCGGGGAACAGGTACCCCTCGTGCTCTGTGAACCGGAACGAACGCGTAAACCGGCGGTAACCTTCCTTCTCAGGATAATAAAGATAGAGGTTGCGCAAGACGTATTCGTTGCGATCTATCACCAGCAAACCATCGGGCTGGCCGGTCGCGGCAGAATCCGAGATCAGACCGATGGCCAGTGCAACGCCGCCGGTATCGTTCGGAAACAGGCTCAGATCATACGCATTGTCGAATATGTACGGAAAAGTCAGGTCCACCCGCTCGGCGCAATCTTTTTCACCTTCTCCGACTCTTAGTGAGTCCAGACAGTCTCCGGTGTAGAAATACTCGCAGGTCACGGTGTCGGTGGAGGCAACGCGGCCGCCCCGGGCTATCCGGTGGCAGAAAGTGCGCGCCGTCAGAACATAGGAGATACCGGTTTGGGCGGGGCTTATCAGCCGCGCCTTCCCGGCAACGTTATTCCAATAATATTCGATTATAGGATCAGGATCGGCCGACCGGGAGTCGCTGCCAACGATACAAATCGCTGTACAAACAACGGCCAGCAGGCGAACGTGGATTTTTTTGATTGATTTATTCCTCATTCAACACGTAACTAATATGGCGACGGCCTCAACTTCATAGAGTTATACAACATAACCGCCGACCGGGGGCGGCTCAACCTTTTAATCCGCCCGGAAACAGTAAGCAAAAACACGAGTTCTAGTTGTCAGAAACAGTTTTATAGTCTTGTGAGGTAGACATATGCAGGTTAAGGACATTCTCAAAACGAAGAATCGCGAGGTGGTAACGGCCACCACCAGTACGCCGGTCCCCGAAGCCATGAAGGCTCTTATCAGCAACAGGATCAGCTGCCTGCCGGTGGTCTCGGACGCCAACAAGCTCGAAGGTATCATCAGCGACAAGGACATCTTCAGGAAAATCCACGAGGATCCGGACGGATTTCGCGATTCCACCGTCGGCGACCTGATGTCCAAAGACCTTATCGTGGGCCTGATGGAGGACGAGATCGCATATATCGCCGGCGTCATGACCAATAACCGCATCCGCCACGTACCAATTGTCGACGACTCCAAGCTGAAAGGCCTGGTCTCGGTCGGTGATATCGTTAAGACTCAGATGGAGAAGATTGAGATAGAAAACCGCTATCTCAAGCAGTACATAGGCGGCGACTACCCGGCTTGACTAACCTTCCGAAGATAACAGAAAAAGCCCGGACAAACGTCCGGGCTTTTTTGAGTTTAGTGCCTTGCCTGAATCTGTCTCAAGAGGCTGGAGGTCAGACCTCCATCACGTCTTTTTCCTTGGCCTCGAGAATGGCGTCGATCTGCTTGATGAAATCGTTTGTAAACTCCTGCACCTTGTCGTGACCGTCAGCCTCCTGGTCCTCGGAGATGGTCTTGTCCTTCTGTGCCTTCTTGAGTTGATCGTTGGCATCGCGGCGGACGTTGCGCACCGCCACCCGGCCTTCCTCGGCAAGAGTCTTACAGTGCTTGACCAGTTCCAGGCGTCGTTCCTCGTTCAAGGCTGGAACCGGCAGGCGGATCACCTGACCTTCGACCGAAGGGTTAAAACCGAGGTCGGCCTTCTGAATCCCCTTGACGATATCTCCGACCGTAGTCTTGTCAAAAGCCTGGACAACCAGCAGACGGGCTTCCGGGGCGGTAACCGTCGCCACCTGGTTGAGCGGCATGGAGGTGCCGTAAGCTTCGACCTTGACGGTATCCAGGATATGGACGGACGCTTTTCCGGTGCGTACGGTGTCAAGCTCACGCGAGGTCGCTTCTACCGATTTCTGCATCCTGTCTTTGGTATCTTTGTAGATCTGATCCAACATAGCGATGAACTCCCCTGTCTATATTAAGATACTACTATCACATCAGGAGATAAGCGTGCCGACTTCTTCACCCAGAGCCACACGGCGAAGGATGCCCGGCGTGGTGATGTTGACCACCCTCACCGGAATGCCGTTTTCCATCATGAGCGACACCGCCGTGGAGTCCAGGGCTTTCAGCTCCCGGGTCAGTACTTCCATGTAGCTTATGGTCCGGTGGAACACGGCGTCCTTGTCGACTTTTGGATCGGCCGAATACACGCCGTCGACCTTGGTCGCCTTGATCATGACTTCCGCGCCCACTTCCATGGCTCGTAACGAAGCTGCCGTATCGGTACTGAAATATGGGTTCCCGGTCCCGGCCGCCATAATCACCAGCCTGCCCTTCTCCATGTGCCGAACCGCCCGGCGCCGGATGTAAGGTTCAGCAAACGCCTCGATGCCGACCGCCGACATCACGCGCGTATAAATGCCCATCTGCTCCAGATGGTCCATCATGGCCAGGGAATTAATAACGGTGGCGAGCATGCCCATGTTGTCGGCGGTGACCCGGTCCATGCCTCGCTCGGAGGCGTTGAGGCCGCGGAAGATGTTCCCGCCGCCCACAACAATAGCTATCTCCAGACCGAGGTCTTTGAGGTCCTTAACCTGCCGACAGATAGCGTCCACACTGGCGGTATCAATACCGTAGTCGGTGGGGCCCATCAGGGCCTCCCCGGACAATTTCAACAAAACACGTTTGTAGATCGGTGTGTCGGCTTCGGACTCCATGCTATTCGCCCAGACGGAAACGGGTGAAACGCTTGATCTGAATATTCTCGCCCAGAGAGCCGATCGTCTCTTTCACCAGATCACCGACTGATTTGTCGGTATCCTTGACGTACGGCTGCTCCAGCAGAACGATCTCATTATAGTACTTCTCAATTCGGCCGTCGACTATCTTTTCTATGATATTCGCGGGCTTGCCGTCCTTCTCGGCCTGAGCCTTGAAGATATCCCGTTCTTTGTTGACCAGTTCCTCGTCCACTTCCTCACGATTGACGCACGCGGGCGCCGAAGCCGCAACGTGCATAGCGACGTTTCGGGCAAACTCTTTGAAAGCGTCGGTACGCGCCACGAAGTCGGTCTCGCAGTTGATTTCCACGAGCACGCCCAGTTTGTCTCCCGGATGGATGTACGGAACCACGGCGCCTTCGGACGTCGCCCGCCCGGCTTTCGACGAGGCTTTGGCAATCCCCTGTTCACGGAGAACCGTGATAGCTTTTTCAACATCGCCCTCGGCCTTGCCAAGAGCTTTTTTGCAGTCCATCATGCCGGCCCCGGTTTTGTCCCGGAGCTCTTTTACCATTTTCGCAGTTATTTCCATCGTAGCTTAACCTTCCGTACGCTTTGCTTTGTCTCCGTCTTCTCCGGCGCTGTACGTTGACAGCGGAGTCTCCCGTTCGGCGTCGGCAGTAGCTTCCATCTCCTCAGGAGTGACGGCTGCCTGCACCTCTATAGCGGCATCAACGAGATCGCGCATCAAAACGCGAATCGACTTGATGGCGTCATCGTTGCCCGCGATCGGGAAATCGATCGGGTCCGGATCGGCGTTCGTATCCACGATGCCGATGATCGGGATGCCCAGCTTGGAGGCTTCGGCCACGGCAATCTGCTCTTTCTTGGCGTCGATAACGACCACCAGGCCCGGCAGGTAGCTCATATCTTTGATACCGCCGAGGATTTTCTCGAGCTTGGCCGCTTCGTTTTCGATCTTGGCACGCTCTTTCTTAGTGAACTTGCCCAGTTCATCGGTCTGGCGCATCCGCTCGATGTCTTTGAGGCGTTTGATCGAGTTTTTGATCGTATTGAAGTTGGTCAGCATGCCGCCCAGCCAGCGCTCAACGACGTAAAAGCCGTTGCACTTGGGGGCCTCCTCAAGGATAACTTCCTTGGCCTGTTTTTTGGTGCCGACAAACAGAATCGACCGGCCGGCCGAAAGAACCTCGCGGACTTTCTTCTTGGCCTGATCCAGAGCGTTGGCGGTCTTCTGGAGATCGATAATGTAGATGCCGTTGCGGGCCGCAAAAATGAACGGCTTCATTTTGGGATTCCAACGGCGGGTCTGGTGACCGAAGTGTACCCCGGCCTCCAGGAACTCACGGATTCTGGGAGTAATCATACTGATCCTGTGACTATTAGTTGTTCTTCGACTCGACTTCATCCCCAAACCGCCACCCGAGATAATGGGACCGGCGGCCGGGTCGATCGAGACTGCTTATTTCCTCCCCTCGAAGGAGAGGATTGCCTGCCCGAGTCCGATTTAGCGCTTCGAGTACTGGAAGCGTTTACGGGCCTTGGGCTGGCCGTATTTCTTGCGTTCAACACAACGGGCGTCGCGGACCAGCAATCCGGCCTTGCGGAGAGGCGACCTGAGGTCGGCGTTGAGCAGACACAGAGCCCGGCTGATAGCCAGACGAATCGCCCCGGCCTGTCCGGAAAGACCACCGCCCCGAGCGCTGCACACGATATCCAGATCGCCGTGCATTTCAACCGCGAACAGCGGCTGCTGGGCATGATTGACCAGGGTCTCGCGAGTCAGATACTCGGAGATAGGTCGGTTGTTGACCGTAAAGGTGCCTTTGCCGGGAGTAATCCGAGCGCGAGCCACAGAGGCTTTACGACGTCCCGTCGCTGAAAAAATATTCGACTCCATAAGTCTCTTCTATAAAAGCAAAAACTAAAGTTCCAGTTTCTCCGGTTTCTGTGCCCGATGCGGATGATCCGGACCGGCGTAGACGTGAAGCTTCTTGAGAACCTGACGTCCCAGACGGTTCTTGGGAATCATCCGTTTCACGGCCAGAGTAAATACCCTGTCGGACCGACTGTTCATCATCCGGGCAATGCTGGTCTCTTTGAGGCCGCCTGGATAACCGGAATAGCGGTAATACCTCTTCTGCTCCATCTTGCGGCCGGTGAGTTTCACGGCGGCGGCATTAACGACGATGACGTTGTCCCCATTGTCGTAGTTGGGCGAAAAGATCGGTTTGTTTTTGCCGCGCAGGATGTCAGCCACCCGCACAGCCACGCGACCGAGCGTGGCGCCTTTAAGATCAACGACGTACCACTTGCGGTCGTTCGGTTCAAGTCTCGGTGAAAATGTTTTCATCACTAATATCAATCAAAAATATAGGTTTCCCGTTTTCCAAGAGCCAAAGAATATAAGAGTATCCGGTGATTTGTCAAGTTACGTTCAAAGATTTTCGCTCATTTTGATTTCTCGGCCCCGAGGCAAAAGGTGGACGCTCGAACTATTACACTCTCACACAACGACTTAGGCCGACACCGCCCCCCCTCTCCAGCTCCTGACAGCGTAATTTAGAATTAGGCTCAGTTCGCGAATTTGCGGTTTTTGCGGTCGAGGGACGTCCTGGCGAGGCATCGCAAGCATCTATCGGTAATAGGGTTATCACCAAACGACCGATGGCCTTCAGGAAATCCTACCCGATCCCGATAGAAACCATATGCGGAGATGTTGAGCAAAGGAGGAGTTCATAGTGGAAAAGTTTCTGATTCTCTTTGAGGAAGCGATCAAGGCCCAGGCAGATGTGGTCGGTCGGGAGACGGCCTGTGAGCAGGCGAAATCGGCCGGACTGGGGATATCCCCCTCGGGTAGCATTGTCAGTTGTACCGGCAACCCGATGGTCGTATTGTTGAAACTTATCAAGTCCTTCACCAGAGACGGCAATATGGCTGCCCTGGCTGCATGTGAGCCGCTGATTGTGAAGTTGACCGAATGGCAGGCCGAGCAGGAGAAGGTCAGCGCCTGAGCGTCTTCTGCCGGCGGTTGGCGGAGTCTTTCAGCCGCAGCTTGAACCGGCGATCGTAGCGCCCACCTGTCGAACACGTTCCGCAGGAGGCCATGCGCAGTCTCTTCTGGCGGGGGTATTCACAGCCACAGTTATCGCAAACGTAGATATAGCGAGGCGGGCGTCGTAGGGACGGATGAGATTTGGCCCTCAGCGAAGCGCCGATTCTTGAGGCCTCTGCCTTGAAAGCGGCGTCGTGCTTCAGATGGATAATGTGAATCATCTCGTGCTTCAGCGTATCAGCGATCTCCTCCGGAAAAATCCTGTGATACTTGAGCCCCATACGAATTAGTCTTCGACCGGGAAGGTAGGCTCCGGCCGAAGTCATCCGAGGCGAATACTCGACACTCGGGCGCGGCAAGGCGCCTTCGAAATACATCCAGTTATAGCGGTCAAAGAGACTATACAGTTCGGCGACACTTGGCAGTTCCGTCGCAAGTTCAGGTGCCTCGACCTCATCCAACGAAGAAACGGCTACCGCGGCGGGCCGGGCACAGTCTCGAATACGGGCGTGGATGGTCGCCGGTGCCGGGACCGAAATCACCTCCGGCTCAAACAAGTCCAGGTTGAGGGCCGCCAGCGCCTTTAGTTGTCGTTTGGTCTTTTTCATATTCGAATCGGTCCGCAAGAAGCAATAATAGAATTATCGACCGATCGTGAGCAATCTTAAAACGGTTGATGAGCGAAGGCACGGTCAGGCGGTCCGACCGCCCGGCCTGATGCCCTGATCCGTTATGAAGCCGGTAATCAATCCGTTGGGGGTAACGTCGAAGGCCGGGGCGTAAACTTTTTGACCCTCCGGAGCCGTTCGGACGCCAAAGCCCTCAGTTATCTCCGTTGCAGAACGCTGCTCTATCTCAATTCCCTGACCGGACTCCGTCCCGGAGTCGAAAGTCGTCATAGGCGCCGCAACATAGAAAGGTATATCATGGGCCCGGGCAAGCACGGCCACGCCGTAGGTGCCGATCTTGTTAGCGGCGTCCCCATTGTCAGCAATCCGGTCCGCCCCGACAATAACATGATTGATTTTGCCCTGGGCCATCAGGACGGCGGCCGCGTTGTCACAGATCAAGGTGCAGTCGATACCGGCCTGCCCAAGTTCCCAGGCGGTGAGCCTCGCCCCCTGCAACAGCGGGCGGGTTTCATCGGCGTAGACTCTGATCTTTTTGCCCTGCTCGTGGCAGATGTACATAATCGCCAGCGCGGTGCCGATACCGCCCGTTGCCAGGGCACCGGCGTTGCAGTGAGTAAGGATACCATCGCCGGAGGCAATCAGGTCCGCGCCGTTCTCCCCTATTCTCCGACACATCAGGAGATCTTCCTCGTGAATTCTTTCGGCCTCCTGCCACAGCAGCGGCACGACCTCTCGCTGCCCACCGTCACTGTTCTCTGGCAACAGGCGGAGCAGCCGGTCGATCGCCCAAAACAGGTTTACGGCCGTAGGCCGGGCAGCTTTGATTTCCTCGCCCAATCGCCTGACCTCTTCGTTTGAAAACTCAGTTTCGGATAGTCGCCCGGCGGCGATTGCCAGCGCATATGCCGCAGAAATACCGATCGCCGGAGCCCCTCTTACCTCGAGCCGCTTGATCGCTTCAATAATGTCTTGATGATTGTCGTACTCGTTAAATACAAGCTCGCCAGGAAGACGAGTTTGATCTATCAATCGCAGACAATTGCCCGCTCGTTCTATGGGGCGAAACTTCACGCTTCATTCTCCCATCAATTGAAATACAACGCGCCGGTTACGCGAACGGTTGTCAAAATCAAGAAACACCACCTGTTGCCAGGTCCCGAGCGTCATGCGGCCCTCGTAGAAGGGAACGGTCACGCCCGGACCTATTAGAGCGGCTCGTAGATGCGAATAGCCGTTACCGTCTTTCCAGGTTTCATTGTGCTGATAAGTGCGGTCCGAGGGAACCAGCTTCTCCATTAGTTCGGGGATGTCCTGCAGCAAACCGGGTTCGTGCTCAACGGTGGTAATGCCGGCCGTGGAGCCGGGGACAAAGGCCGTGACAGTGCCAGACATCAGACCCGACTCAGCCACCGCCGTCTCCATCTCCGGAGTAAGATTGACGATGTCACCGTCCCCTTTGGTGCTGAATTTGATGGTTCGAGTAATTACCGGGCTCATAGGTTCTGGCTCGTTGTCAGTAGCTATAGATGCTGCGCTTGATTTTCTTGGTGGATGTCTTCTCAAGTTCGTTCAATTGTACGTCAAAATCCGAGACGCGCTTGTAGTCGGAGACTTGCTGGTTGATGTGAGCGACTTCCTCCTTCAACGTCGAGGTGATCTTCTCCATGTCAGGATTGACCGCCGAGAGCCCCCGCTCAGCGATAAACTGCTCAAGGTCCGGGACAATTATCGCCCTAACCTCCTCCCCCTGGCGTCCTTCCTTTTTCCTGCCTGCCACCACGGCCTCAAGGACAAAACGGGATTCGACCAGCTTCTCCTCCAACTCCTCGGGATAGATGTTCTTTCCCGCGGCCGAGATAATGAGGTTCTTGGCGCGACCGGTGATCCAGACATGGCCGCGCCGAAGATGTCCCAGATCCCCGGTGTGTAACCAGCCGTCAATAATGAGTTCAGCCGTCTGGTCGGGA
This sequence comes from bacterium, assembly GCA_024230675.1. Classification (GTDB taxonomy): domain Bacteria; phylum Zixibacteria; class MSB-5A5; order GN15; family FEB-12; genus JAAERE01. The sequence goes on from JAAERE010000011.1 coordinate 9,714, forward strand.
TTGTCCTTGTAACCGGGAGTGCACACATCTCCCCTCACCAGGATCTCGCCTATGCCCTCGGCGTTCGGCTGATCGATGCGCACCTCCACGCCTGGAAGTGGCGGTCCCGACGAACCGAACTCAATATCATCGGGCCGGTTGGCAGAAACCACGGGAGAAGTCTCCGTCATCCCGTAACCCTGTAGAAGGTCGAACCCGATGAGGTTAAAAAAACGGCTAATACTCGCCGGCAGCGGGGCTCCGCCGGAGACGAACATTCTAATGGAATCCAGACCCGCCTTTTGTCGCAGGTGCGTGAAGAGTCCTCTGCCCCATTTCATGCCTAGCTTCCAGCCTAACGCCGAAAGTCCGAACAAGACCCGCAGGAGAATTCTCCTATGCGCGGGAGCAGCCGCAATACCGCGTTGAATCGCCTGATGTATCTTCTCGTAGAGCAGCGGCACACCGCACATAATGGTGGCTTGGTTGTAGGCCAGGTCTTCGCATATATCCCGGGACTTCAGCGACCGGGCATATACGACCGTCAGACCGGACGTCAGCGGCATCAGGAAGCCACAGGTAGCTTCGAAAGTATGGTGAAGCGGCAGGACCGACAGCATGACATCGGACGGTCGGAAATCAAGGGCAAGGTCGATTCCTTTGAGATCGCCCAGCAGATTTTTGTGTGTCAGCATCACAGCCTTAGGGGCGCCGGTGGTCCCGGAAGTATATATAAGAGCCGCCACCGTATCGATATTGGCGCGGGGCTCGACCTTGTCGCTTTCGGCCAGCAAACTCTTCCAGCTGGTATCGGCATCTGACTCAAGCGAGACGATCTCCATATCTCGGTCCAGTTCGGTCAGAGTCGGCTCGAAACGAGCTGAGGAGAAAACCAATCTCAAATCAGCCAGTTTGATGATTGCGGCCTGCTCATTGGGTTTGAGATTGGCGTCTATCGGCACCACGGTCTTGCCGGCGGCCACAATAGCAAGGTAGATCAGACACCATTCGGGGCGGTTCTCTGCCAGCAGACCGACTTCGCTTATCTTTGAGTATTGTTCGGCCTGAAGGCCGGCGGCCAGCCGCCGTACAAGGTCCAGCGCCTCTCGATAGGTGAAGCTGGTAGAGCGCCCCCCGTCAGCTTTGAGAGCGACATTGTCCGGCCATCTGTTTGCCGCCTTCTCAAAGGCGCTGAAGAGTGTATCTACGCCCTCGGCGACGGTGGAAATCGTCGAACTCATAGCTCTCAAGTTAGGTCAGATAGTTGAGTGGGGAAAGAGAAAAAACCGGACCGAAAGAGGGGCTAAAACAAACGCCGGAAGGTCTGGCTTGCCCTCCGGCGCTGTTAACGAAGTACTAGAAGAAGGATTTTATCAGGTGGACGAAACCGAAATCCCAAGGGTCAGCACAATGCCGCCGCGAGGATCGGTGTCGGTTAATACCACTGTGTAATCGCCATCGGCTCCCGGAGCGGTCCAGATAAACCCAAAAGCTTCGCCATAGGCGTCGGTCTCTTGAGAAGCACCGGTGACGACGCCGGAAGTCGCAGTCATATTCAGAGTGTGATCGGCCAGCGGGTTGCCCCAGCGGTCGGCTATTGTTACGGACAGACGAACCTCGTCGCCCGGCTTCGCGCTCGTCTCGCCGTTGATGGAAGAGTTGCCTGAATAGGCCGGCCCTGTGAGGAGCGAGCAAACAAACGAGGAATATGCTCCGGCGCCGTGCCAGAAATAGAACATGTCTATCGCACCCACACCGTCGTCGTTTCCGCTGCCGTCACGGGAATGGTCCATCTCGAGCGTCGTCGAGGTTATCTTGACGCGATCGGTAGAAGCATAGCAGCCGTTCTGAAGGGTTCCGCCCGTTATGGTGACGTAGCTGGCTTCGGCCTCAAACTGGGTGCCGCCGACAACCGGGTTGCCGTTCAGATCCAGACCGGTCACCACAACCGTGGCCTTCGAGGAACCATCGGCCATCATCGTCGCCGGAACACCCGAGACAATGAGGACGGCCGGGTAATAGCTGTTATAGAAGAAGCTCGTGTCGGCTACGGTGCCGCCGGACGTTTCCGCCATGATCATGACGACGCCGTCGGCGGTGTCAACGTTATTGCCGGAGTACCAGGTTGAGGTGGCCAGACCCTGACCGCCCTTGGTGCGCGCCTGGTGAGACATCATGGTGCCTTCGTCGGTTGAGAAGTACACTACAGTAGAGTCGTTCACCGGGTTCAAATAGACGTCGGAGACTACGGCTGTAATGCCGTTGGTATCGGCCACCCGAGCCCAGGACGGAGTATTACATTCGCCGGCGCCAAGCACGATATGAGCCGGCGGACCGGCTGAAATCAATACCTGAGCCGCGTTGGAAAGTATCGTCTCTGAATAGGCACGAACTCTTACGGTTCCGGAAATGGTCCCGGAATGAATGGTTGTCGTCGCCACGCCCTGGCTGTTGGTAACAGCCGAGTCCGGTCCATAGGCAAGCGTATCTAGAGACTCACCGCCACCGGGGCCGTCAAGAATGGCGAAAACGATTGTCATGCCCTCGGGTACCGTATTGCCGTTAATATCGTAACCGACGGCTCGAATGGTCGCGGTTTCGATACCACCGGTGGATCTCACCGAGAGGCTGATTGAGTCTGAAGAAAGGTAGATGGAAGCCAACTGGGCGTTCGGTGCAAGCTGGATCGGTACGTCGACCTCACCGGCCAAGCCGCCGTCGTCCACGCTGACTTTTACATAGACTGTGTAAGCGTCGGGGCCGGAGACAAAGTCAACCACGGCCGATCCGGTACCGCCGGAAGTGACGGCGGTCGACGGAATCAATCCGATCGGGTCCCACTGCTCGTTGGAATTCACGTCATAAACGAGAGAATCAACACCTTCGGACCAGTATCCGTTGCCATCGTTGTCGACGAACTTCTCGCCGGCGACCAGCCGGATGAGAGTACCGTCAGCGGCCGGCTGACCGAGGGCGTCGCGCACCACGATCGTTACCTGCGAGGTGTCCTCGCCGTTGGCCGTCAGGAGGTTCTCGGATACGGTAACGTTGATGTTACCCTGGCCGGTACCGCCGCCGCCCGAAGCTTCGGAGATCGACATGCCGACCGAACCCGACAGATCGGTACCGTCAACGGAGGCCATTACAACGGCTACTCCGGCCGTGGAAGCCGTGAAGACCGTAGCGGCCACACCGCCGGCATTGGTGGTATCGTATGCGGGCGTAAGATATCCGGCTTCAGCGGGTGACACCGTGAAGTGCACAACCTGATTGGCGACAGCTGCGCCAAGGCTGGTTATGGTAGCTTCGACGACTGAGGTTTCGCTCGTCTCGACGCTGGTGGGACTTGCCGAAACGGCCATCTGACCATCGTCAACCGGCGCCTGATCCTGGGTGCTCTTGGAAGAGCAGCCGAAGAATGAGAATCCCACTACAGCCACCATTGCGACCGCCAATGAAATCGGGAAAAACTTCTTTCTGGACATGACGTCTCCTGCTATTTGAGAAATTATCTGTTGTCGTAGCTATGTTTTTCGTACTTGTTCACTCTGTATTAATCGGCAGATTCGAGCCCGATTTTAGAGACAAAAAGCCCCCGCAACGAATGCAGGGGCTTTTTGTGCTTTATCTGAACGAGAAGGATCAGGGCTTCATCGCCAGGTCGGTGTCGACGATAGTCGGCGTCACGAAAATGACCAGATCCTTGCTCTCGGTCTGCTTGCGAGAGAACTTGAAGAGATTCCCGAAAATCGGAATGTCTTTCAGGAGCGGAACGCCCAGTTCGGATTCGGTCTCGTCCTGCGTAGTCAGTCCGCCGATAACGGCCGTCTGTCCATTGTTCACGATAACGTTGGTCTCGGCGTTGTTGGTATTGATGATGACACCGGCCGGGTCAAACTCGAACGTCGAACGCTCGGGCCTGAGATGCATTAACACCTGGTTTTCGGCGGTGATGTGCGGCGTCACGATTAAGATCGTACCGATCTCTTCGAACTTGATAACCACGTTGCCGGACTCGTCGAACTGCTTGACCGGTACCTTGGAGCCCATCTGAATACGGGCTTCCTTGTTTTCAACCGTGGTGATTTCCGGATGGGCGATAATCTTGCCCTTGCCGCTCTCAACGATAGCCTCAACGAAGCCGTCCAGAGTCCAGTTGGGACCCGAGGCGTTCAAGGTGTAGCGACCCAGAGGGGTCGTGCCAAGATTCCCGATTACGTCGCCGCCCTGATTGTAGATACGTCCGGACTCCGTAGTATGGGTTCCGTTGGCCATCCAGTTGATTCCCAGCTCCTGCAATCCCTGCGAGGAAATCTCGAGGAGTTGGGCCGATATCTTGATCTGCTTGGACGGCATATCCAGCTTGGATATATAGTCCAGGACCACCGGAAGGTGGTTGGGGACCTCCTGGAGGATCAGGGAGTTGGAACGTTTGTCGGCGGTCGCTCTGCCGCGATCGCTCATCAGCGACTCGACGGTCTCTTCCAGTTCCGCCGCTACGGAGTTGGAGATCTTGACGATCTTGGTCTCCAGATCGACCAATTGGTGCTGCTCGACGTCGTGCTTGCGTTGCTCGGAAATCTCTTTGCGGTAAGTCTCGGACTTGAGCACGCGAATATAGCCGGCCTCCGTATCGTCCACCACGGCCAGATCGTAGGTCCGACCAATTATGTCCATAGCGGCCCGCCACTGGACGTTCTGCAGCCGGATAGTAACGGTCCCGGTAACATCCGGAGCCACTACCACGTTAATACCGCCGTAGTCGGCCAGGAAGTTCAGGACCGACCGGATCTCGGCTGCCTGGAACTGGAGGTTCTTGATGGGAGTCGAGGGGTCGGACTGCTGAGCGTCCTGAGCCATCACCGGCGTCAGGGCCGTCAGAGCGACCAATGC
>JAAERE010000012.1 GCA_024230675.1 bacterium
CGCAGCCGGCCGTTGAGGCAGAACTGGACATTCCGGATTGGCTGGCGAGATTACCTGAAACGCTCACAGCCGAGGAAGAGATTGGGTTTACAGAAGCGGTTGAGGAGACAGAACTGGCCGTACCGGATTGGTTGGCCGAAGAAGCTCCCCCGGCCCCCACAGTCGAAGAAACGCCGCCGCCGCAGCCGGCCGTTGAGGCAGAACCGGACATTTTTTTTTTTTAATGAGACGGCGCCCACCGAGATCTACACGCTGACCCTACTCGACGCTCTGCCGATCTTGAGGAGACAGAACTGGCTATGCCGGATTGGTTGGCCGAAGAAACTCCCCCGGCCCCCACAGTCGAAGAAACGCCGCCGCAGCAGCCGGCCGTTGAGGCAGAACCGAATATTCCGAATTGGCTGACAGAAACACCTGAAACGCTCGCAACCGAGGAAGATATTGAGTTTACAGAAGCGATTGAGGAGACAGAACTGGCCATGCCGGATTGGTTGGCCGAAGAAGTTTCCCCGGCCCCCACAGTCGAAGAAACGCCGCCGCCGGCCGTTGAGGCAGAACCGGA
>JAAERE010000013.1 GCA_024230675.1 bacterium
ACCCGGCGGTGCCGGAGTTCGCGATGTTGTTGGCTACTGCTTCCTGTTTTTTTATCTGCGGAAGCATGCCGGACGCTGATCGGTACAGACCTTTAATCATACAATCCTCCGCTTTAGAGATAGCAGGAGGTGTGCCGAACTTGAAACCTCTCCCCTAAGCGCATACCGTACAGACTATTAGCTGCACGAAGCTCGACCGGTCAGAACTTCAGAAGGCGGTTTTATGGAAAGGTCTTTCGAGGGTCTTGGGAAAAGTTTTCCGGAAAGGCTACTTGCCGGCCGGCTTCATCCGCTCGTGCTTCTCCTTGGTGGAGATAATCAGACGGTCCATGGCGGCGTGAAAGCGAGCGTCGTTGCAAGGCTCCCCGTTGGAGCGCATATACAGGGGACAATCAATCTTGTATCCGTAGCACTCCAGAGCCTCGGCCAGATAGCAGTTGTCGACGTAAAGGCAACGTACGGTTGGTTTCATTTTGTGTTTTGTGCTCACTTTATCGAAGTATCGGCAGGGACAGCGACTAGATGAGCCCTTCCCCTCCCGATCCGCCGATCTTTGGCTAAGTTAGGAAACTACTTGCATATCCGGGTGTATGATCGAGAAAGGCGTTGGCGGGATAGCCGCGCCCCGGTATATTGTCATGATCAGGGACTGTCAGAACTGGCAAGCATTTACGCGCCCGGCAAGAGACCGGCCGATATTTCTTTTTGGTTTTGCGACAGAGGCGGGGAAAGAGCACACTTTTTGCTCAATGAGGCTCAACAACCTATGGGTAAGAATATGAAAAACACGCTTTTCTCCTTGTTGTTTGCCGTTTGTTTCGCGGTTCTGAGCTTCTCCTCCGCTTCGGCCCAATTGGGCGCGGATCCGGGAGATCGGGACACGCTGATAATTGACTCGGTGATCGCCTTCCTGTCCGGAACCGGCGTTCTGCCTGTGTCTTTTGTCAACGATGAGGTCCTTGATGCTGTTGAAGTCACTATCCGACATCAGGAGTCGCAACTGGCTATCGACTCCTTTTCGTTTGTTGGCGGGCGCTTGCTGGCCGACAATTCCTCACGGATAGTAAGGATCAGCGAAGATTCCAGCACTATAACCTTCAGCTACTTCGCGTACGAGACACCGGCCCTGCTTCAGCCGGGTCGCGGCCTGATGGGCAAGCTGTATTTCTCTTATCCTCTCAGCATCGGGACCGGAGTGATACCGGTCGACACCGTAACCTGGGAGCCGTCGCCTAACATCGAACACGCTACCATTTTCCGGGCGGTAGATTCGGTGGAGACTTTCGTGCCGGAGGTCATCCCCGGCTTTCTGGATTTGAAGGAAACGCCTTCATCGTTTGACTCGGTCTGGATCGACAGCGTTGGGGTCGAGGCCGGTTTGCCGGTAGAGGTTGCGATTCACGCTTACAACGAACGACCTCTGGCCGAGGCGGATATCGTGCTCAACTGGGGCTCCGCTTATCTGATCTATGACAGCACCTCGTTCGCCGGCACACGAGGCATAACGGCGACCCGGACTGTGCAACCCAGCATCAGCCAGCGGACGCTGTACATCAGCCTGGAGTACGGTAGCGCCCTTCCTCTGGACAGCGGCTCCGGCATCCTGGCGGTTATGCACTTCACGGCAGCGCCGGCTAGTCCGGATACGCTCATCGAGATCGATTCAACGACTGTAGGTCTGGTTACAGATACTGAATTCCAGCTTACCGATCTGGACGGCGGCGTACGTTTCACACCGCTGTTCACGTCCGGCCTGGTAGAGATCAAAACGAGCACCGGTATAGAGGACATCACGCCCGACGGACTCCTTCCCGAGGAATATGCACTGTCCCAGAACTATCCCAACCCGTTCAACCCAAGCACGCAGATAGAGCTGAGCCTGCCGACCGCCGGCCTGGTTGAACTCGAAGTATTCAACGTACTGGGAAGAAAAGTGCGCCGCTTGATAAACGAAAAACTGCCGGCCGGAGTCCACAGGATCGAGTTTGACGGCCGTTCGGACAGCGGGAAGCGTGTCGCCTCAGGCGTCTATTTCTACCGCATCCAGACCGAGGATTTTGTACAGTCCCGAAAAATGATTCTACTGAAGTAGTGATTGATGGAATTTCTGACGTGGCTTACTGGGACGGCGAGGATTTTCGTCGTCCTTTCTTTTTCTTACGCCGGTCGTTGACGGCGGCCACTTCGTCCAGCTCTTTCTGATCGGCTTTGGCGATTTCCTCAAGATGCTTTTTCTCCTGCTTCTCTCTCAGCATCTCAAAAATCTTGCGTTGCCTGGCGGCCTCGACCAGGCGCACCCGGCGCTCGTCTTCCTCTTTTCGGAGCCCGTGGAGCAATTCGGTGCCGGCCAGACGATCCCTTTTCAGTTTGACCAGATAGCGCGAACAAACGAGCGTCTCGGCAACTGAAATGGTTCCCGAAAGGCGGTCGCGCTGGGCGTCGAGCGTGCCTAAACGGTGCTCGTCCATTTGCTGCAGACTGGACTCTTGCTGCAGCACCTGGGCTTCGGCCTCGGCGTGCTCTTTCTGACGTTCCTTTTCGCGATGCTTTCTGATATTCAGCAAAGGTTCCAGACGGTATTTGAACTTCTTGTTGGCCATTGGTCAGCTCACGGTCGGTCAGGCGACGATCTCACGCATCCGCTCCAGGACTTCGGCGTGATCGCTCACTTCCTGTATGCCTTGTTTGAAGAGCTCGTTGATCGCCCCTATCCGCTCGATTGCGCGATCGATGTTGGGGTTCGAACCCTTGACATAGGCGCCGATGTTAATCAGGTCTTCTGCCTCGCGATACGTAGCGACCAGTTCCCTTATCTTTCCAGCGAGCTCGTTGTCTTCTTCGGGTACGATATCTTTCATCAGACGGCTGATACTGTCGATGCATTCGACCGCCGGATATTGGTTCAAGGCCGCGAGCCGGCGCGACAGCGTCACGTGACCGTCCAGTATAGACCTTACCGCGTCAGAGACCGGTTCGTTGAAGTCGTCAGCTTCTACCAGTACGGTGTACAGGCCGGTAATTGAGCCCTTGCCGTTGCATCCTGCCCGTTCCAACAGGGAGGGCAACAGGGCGAACACGGAGGGCGTGTAGCCTTTCGTAGCGGGAGGTTCGCCGGCGGCCAAACCGATTTCACGCTGGGCGATGGCGATCCTGGTTATGGAATCCATCAGCAGCATGACATCTTTGCCCCGATCGCGAAAGTGTTCCGCAATGGCCGTGGCCACCATAGCGCCTTTGATTCTAATCAGCGCCGGTTGGTCGGAACTCACAGCAACCACTACGGAGCGTTTCAAGCCTGCCGGCCCCAAGTCGCGTTCGATAAACTCGCGAACTTCGCGGCCTCGTTCGCCGACCAGGGCGATCACATTGACGTCGGCCGAAGAGTTGCGGGCTATCATCCCCAACATGACCGACTTGCCGACTCCGGAGCCGGCGAATATACCCATCCGCTGCCCTTTGCCGACCGTGGTCATAGCGTCGATAACTTTCACGCCCGTGAGGATCTTTTCATTGATTCGTTCTCGGTTAAGTACCGGTATCGGGTCGGCGGCTACCGTTCGGGTCATGCTGCTGGTAATCGGTCCTTTGCCGTCGATCGGCTCCCCCAGCCCGCCCAGGACGCGCCCGACGAGAGCGTCGCCCACGGGAATACGCGCTTGATCCGATGTCGAAGTTACTATGGCGCCGGGGTTAATACCCGAAATACTTCCGTAAGGCATCAGCAGCAGACGGTCGTCGCGAAAGCCGACCACCTCGGCCATGACTTTCGAACTGCCGTCGAAGTTTTCTATCTGGCAGAGGCGTCCGATTGAAATAGCAGGGCCGGCCGATTCAATGATCAGCCCGACAACCTGCGTTACTTTGCCGTATCTCTTGATAGTGCTGGCGCGGTCGATCCGGTCGGCGTACATGTCGTATGCGACATAACTCAACTGTCTCCCCCGTCGGCCTGCAGAGTGTCCGCAATGACGTCGAACTGGGACTCCAGGCGAGCGTCAATATCGCCGGTAGGCGTCTCAATGAAGCACCCTCCCAAACGCACCCTGGGATCGGCCTCGAATTTGAGGTCCTTGATGGCCGTCGATCCCGAAAGAAAGCGGTCCATGTTCTGCTCAACCAGGGGTAGATAGTCGGGGTGGACTTTTATCCTGAGTTGTGACCGATCAACGAGGTTGTTAATAACCCCCTCAATCATGTCAATGGTGGCTTCCCGGTTGATATCCAGAGCGTCAAAAGTAACTTTTTGGCTTATTTGAAGTACCAGTTCGAGGATCTTTTGCTTGGCGTCCTCCAGGATAGAGGCCCGCTGGCCCACCGCATCGCTAATAGCCCCTTCGAAGCGTTTCAGCACCTGGCGGGCTTCATCGAGGCCTTTGTCGAGGCCTTTTTGAAAGCCGTCGTCATAACCTTCCTTGCGAGCTTTCCGGCTTTCCTCATTTAGAATCTGCTCAAGTTTGGCCACTTCCATAATCGGAATCAGCTTGGCACCGTCGGGGTTGGTGATAACCGAAACCACCGGAAACAACTGTCCGAGTTTGGACTCGGCGCTGGATTCGGCTGTGGTATCGAGCTGATTGTCGCCGATACACACCGCCGGAGCGTCCGTAATATATCGAATAATCTTAGACAATTACATCCTCTTTGCCGCCGCGGCCGGAGATAATAACCTGGCCTTCTTCTTCGAGTCGGCGGACAGCCTCCACGATCCTGCCCTGCGCGGCCTCGACGTCGGAAAGCCGTGTCGGTCCCATAAACTCCATCTCTTCCTTGATCATAACCGAAACACGCTCTGACACGTTGGCAAAAATCTTGCCTTTGACCTCATCGCCGGCGGCCTTGAGAGCCGTTGAGAGATCCTTGGTCTCAACCTCTTTGAGCAGTCTCTGGATCGAACGATCGTCAAGCAGAATGAGGTCGTCGAAGACGAACATCATGTTCTTGACCTCTGCTGCCAGGTCCGGGTCCTCGGCCTCGAGTGACTGCAGGATATTTTTCTCAGCCGTTGTATCCACGAGGTTGAGGATTTCAGCAATCGTTTTGGCGCCGCCGGAAACCGAGAGGTCACGGCCGGAATCGGCTCCAAAGTGAGCCTCCAGCGTCTGTTCGATATCTTTCAGAATCTCAGGGGATATTTTCTCCATTGTCGCTACCCGCAGGGAGACTTCGGTCTGAAGCTCCGGAGCCAGTTCAGAAAGAACGGCCGCCGCCTGATTGGAAGTCAACTGGGTAAGGATCAGGGCTGTTGTCTGCGGATGTTCGTTCTGGAAAAAGCCGCTGAGCTGCTTGGGGTCAATATCCTTCAGCAGTGAAAAACCGGTAGCCTTAAACGACGATTCCAGACGCTGCAGGATTTCGCGGGCACGACTGGCTCCAACCGCCTTGTTAAGAATCTCCGAGGCAAAGTCAACACCGCCCTGAGAGATGTACTGCCGAGCCATGAAGATGTTGTGGCACTCCTCGATAACTTTCGTCTCGATCTCAACCGGAACGTCTCGAAGGTTGGCGATCTCCACCGTGATTTTCTCGAGTTCACCTTCGTTCATGCCTTTCAGCACGAGCGCCGAGACCTCGGGGCCAAACGCCACCAGAGCTACTGCGGCCTTTTGCTGAGGGGTCATCGCTTCGTAGTCCATACCTGCCCTACTCAATCATCATCGTTTTAATTACTTTGGCAATTTCGTCCGGCCGGTCCTGTGCCGTCTTTTGCATAGCGTCAACCAGGCGCGGTTTTCTCTTCTCGGGTTCAATCGGTGCGAAGTCATCTTCCTGCTCACCCATCGGCTGGCCCGCGCGCTGCTCCATCTCCGTGGGGGCCGAGACCGGTCTCGGGGCGGGCATCAGCGTGCCCAGGGCCGAGAAAAGCTTTTTCGATTTCTTCTTGAAGTACAACAGGCCTATCAGCGCAAGGAGGACCAGGCCAACTTTCTTGGCCAGATCCAGGTAAAATTCGCGAAGGTACATTGCGTCCAGCATCTCCCTGTCGGTATCCAGATCGCGCCGGTCAAAAGGCGTGTTGACTATTTCCATCTGATCGTTGCGCTGGGGATCGAAGCCGACCGCACTCTTTACGATCGCGGCGATTCGATCCAGCTCCTGCTGAGGTCGTGGCTGGTAGACGCTCTCTATATCTCCGGCGTCGTTCTCTACATCCTGGTAAGTACCGTCGACCATGACAGCTAACGACAGACGTTCTATCCCGCCCACGGCGTTGATGACATGTTCAAGCGTCTTGTTGAGTTCATAGTTTGTTATGGTTGTCTCAGTACTACCTTCCTCGGAACTCTCGGTAGCTTCGTCGCCCTTGTCGCTGTTGCTGTTGGTAGACTTGACACGCTCTTCACTTCGGATAGAAGGTGCGTTGGGATCGAAAGTCTCGGATGTTCTCTCCAGTTGCTGGAAATCAAGTTCGGCCGTTACTCTAACGAGTGACCGCCCGGTACCGAGCACACCGTCGAGCATTGACTGCGATTTCTCCTGAAGATACTCCTCGACGTTTTTACGCACATCCAACTGACTGCTGGAGAGCCCGGCCACCATGTCGTTCTCCCGTCCCGAGGACAGAAGGTTACCGTCGTAATCAATAATCGCAATGTTACCCGGCTTGAGGCCTTCCACCGAGGCCGCTACCAGATGCGAGATACCGGCTATCTGGCGCTTGGACACGCCGTTGTTGCCGGCCAGCTTCAACAAAACAGAGGCCGAAGCTTCCTGCTTGTCCTCTTTGAATAGACGGTCTTTGGGCATAACGATATGCACTCGGGCCGACGAAACTTCGTTGAGCTGCGTAATTGTTCGGGTAAGTTCACCTTCCAACGCGCGCCTGAAATTCAGGTTCTGCAGAAAGTCGGTCATCCCCAGATTGTTCTGATCAAACAAGGAATAGCCGATGCTTCCCGACCGGGGCAGACCGTTGGAGGCCAGGGATATCCTGGCGCTGTAGACCTCGTTCGAAGGCACCTCGATAGTGGTACCGTTGGCCGACAGCTTGAATGGGATTTTGTTGTCGTTCAGATAGTTGATGACCTCGCCGGCCTCGGCCTCTTCCAGGTCCGAGTAAAGCCGTGAGTAAGTCACATCGCCGACCCAGCCAACGAGCAGAATGACGCCCACTATAGAACCGGCGACAACACCGAAAAGCATCATCACCTGACTGGCACTCATTCGGCCTACAAACTGGCCGGCAGACTTGAAGAAATCTTTGAAACTCTCCATCATAAATCCTATTTATCGTTCCGGTCCGACCTTCCATAGTCGGACGTAGATGTTGCCGCAATTACATCGGCATTCGCATTATTTCTCTGTAGGCATCGACCAGCCTGTTGCGAATCTGCAACAGAAGCTCCGTGCTAACGCCGGCCTCCTCCGCCTTTATCATTACCTGGTGCAGTTCCACCGGCTCGCCGGAGACAAAAGCCTGCTGGATCGCAGCCGACTCCTTCTGCGCGCCGTTGACCGACGAGACCAGATCGGCGATCATATCCGAGAACTTGGCCCCCTTCACATCTCCCTCGGAACCGGGGCTTCTGACGCCGAGGCTCGAAGGTTCGATTAGTCCGGGAACCAGACGCTGGGTTGGTAGTATTGAGCCTGCCATCATCACACCTTCACGTCAACGAGTGAACCCACGGTCGGACCTTCGTCAACGCTCTGATCGGCCTGAAAGGCGGCGCCGAATCGTGAAGAGTCGGCGTACTTTGAGAACAGCAGATCCAGAGCCTGGCGCTCTTCGGTCGACAGGTATTTGGCATAATCGCCGGACGGGCCTTTGACCGCTACGGCCGACTTCTTCAGCGAAGTCTGCGGCTCAATCAGAACCGCCTCTTTGGCGCTGCTGGCCTCAGTCTTAGGGGCCGGCGCCGGCGGCTGATTCTGACGATTCAACTGCTGGTAGGATTGAATCCCGACTGGATTGATTTTCATCTCTTACTCCTGAACCTTCCTATATGTCCATTGCGTCGTTTGCCATTTTCTTGGCCGCGGAGATCACGGCCGTATTGGCCTCATAGGCCCGGGACGCCGTCATCATGTCGACCATCTCGGTTATAACGTCGATATTCGGCATCTTCACGAAGCCGTCTTCATCCGCGTTAGGATGGTTGGGATCGTGCACCAGGCGGAAATTGTCCATCGAATCTTCAATCTCCCGATGATCCACAGAAGTGGATTCAGTCTTGTTCTGTGCCGACAGACTGTTTCCGGTTCGATGACCGGAGTGCGTACGAGCCAGATTGGTACTTGCTTTGCCCAACACGTTGCTGAAAGACCGCGTGTTTGTATCTTCGCTTATAATCACTTGTTTCCGACGATACGGTCCGCCCTCGGCGGTTTCGGTCGTTTCGGCGTTAGCCATATTCTGGGCGATAGCGTTCATCTTGGAGCGCTGGGCCGAGAGACCGCGCGATGAAATCTCGATAGCGTTTATGATTCCACCCATATCCTACATCCTATTCGCTTTTGATGGCGTTTTTCAGACCTTCGAATTTCATCTGGAGCAGTCGAGCGCCGACCGTAAACAGGAGTTCGTTTTGAGCCATTTTGGAGACTTCCTGGTCGATGTCGACCGAGTTGATGTCTTCGGCTCCTACCCGCTCCCGAGTCACCTGCGGCGACTTATCGGCATGATGACCCGTGGGGATGTGTCCCGCATGAGTCACCGCGCCCTGAAGATGGCTGCTCTTGCTTCCGATCTTCTCCAGTTCGCCCTTGAAATCAATATCCTGGGCGCGATAGCCCGGTGTCGATACGTTGGCCACATTGCCGGACACAAGCTTATGTCGCTTGCTGGCCAGGTCCAGAAACTTCTGGTAGTCGTTGACACCGACCTTCTCGAAAATGAAATTTGTCAGCTTGTTTACCATATTTCTCGCCAAGCTAAAGTCTTCCACGCTGTGACATTGCAAGAGCGGTGCCAAACCACCCCATTGGTACACATGCTGCTGATGTACAAGAAGTTAGCTTGTCGGGTCCGGCGGCCGCCGGCGAGTGTGCGAAAGTAAACCGGAAAGGATTTCCCGGCTCCGGTGGAATTAATTACTGAGTCTCGGTATCTGAGTAATAGAGCTGAGAAGTGGGTTCCGTAAGTGTCAATTCCATAGTCAGCACGACCACATCGACGCGTCGATTCTTGGCCCGGTTCTCCACCGAGTTGTTCGGTTGAACCGGCCGGAACTCCCCATAGCCGAGAGCCGAGATGCGATCGGGCGAAATGCCGTGATTGTCGCTGATATAGCGCACGACCGAAGTCGCCCGGGCCGACGACAGCTCCCAGTTGGACGGAAAAACGTTGGTCTGGATCGGACGATCATCGGTGTGACCCTCCACCCGTATGTGATTGGGGCGGTCCTTCACCTGTTCGGCGACAAGGTCGAGAACTTCCATAGCCCGCATTTGCAGATCAGCGGCGCCCACATCAAACAGGGTTGATTCCAAAATGTGAATTACCAGGCCGCGCTCGGTAACCTCGGTCTGGAGCTCTTCCTGTCGTCCCAACTGCCGGAAGCGTTCTTCGATCTTCTGCTGCACAAGACGAAGATTGCCCAGCTTGAGCAGGCCGTGGCCGGTCTTGTCCTTTTCCAGTTCATGCTTTAGCACGGACGAACCGCCCTTGAGAATAGTGTTAAGGGCCTCGGATACCTTGCCAAACTTCTTGTTGTCCACCTGGGACATGGAGTACATGACTATGAAAAAGGCCAGCAGGAGCGTGATCAGGTCTGCGTAGGTCAGCAGCCAGCGTTCAAGGTTTTCATCGGAGTCGATTTTCCGGCGGCGCCGCACGGTCAGACCTCCTCGGGGCGGTTCCCAGGGGCTATGAACGAGCAGAGGCGGGTGCGGATATTGCGAGGGTTATCACCGGACTGGATAGCCACCACGCCTTCCATGATGAGTTCGAGATAGGCCATCTCCTCATCGTGTTTCATACGCAGCTTGTCGGAGACAGGCAGGAAAAACAGGTTGGCCAACCCCACACCCCACAACGTGGCGATAAAGGCTGCCGCGATAGCGCTGGCCATCTCGGAGGCATCATCGGTGCTCCCCAGCGCATGGACCAGACCGAGGACCGTCCCCAGAATACCGAGGGTCGGCGCAAAACCGCCGGCCTTTTGGAAAAAGACTATCCCCCGTTTGTGCCGTTCTTCGAGATAGGCGATTTCGGTTTCGAGGATTTCGCGCAACACCGTGACTTCTGTTCCATCGATAAGAAGCTGCACAGCTTTTCTGAAAAATGGCTGCGAGATTCCCTTCATGTCCGATTCGAGTCCGAGGATGCCCTCTCGGCGCGCCTTTTCGGCCAGCCTTACGACCTCATCTATAATGGTACTGAAGCGGTGGTCGGGTCGGGAGAAAGCGAGGCGCAGGAATTTTGGTACCTGCAGAACCGTTTCAATAGAGGTGGTCACGATAGTCGCTCCCAAAGTGCCACCGATCACGATCAGCATAGGCGGGAAAAGAAAGACCGAATTCAAGTCGCCGCCTTCGAGAGTAAAAGCTCCTACGATAGCGCCCAGCGACAGAATAAGGCCGAATATGGTTGCGAGATCCATTTGACTCCGTGTCGTTTACACCGGTTGATCGCACACATTTGCGTGTAGGGGCCAATCCGCCCCATCAATGGTGTTATCGGCACAAAGTTGAAATACTTAGAGTTAGCAGGCACAAAGGTGTGGGATTTTTCCAACACCACGCCGCTTTATAGATCAGAGGCTATTCCTGAAGTTGGTACTCGGCCAGTTTGTTTCGGATTGTCCTCGGCGACACGCCCAGGGCCTCGGCGGCCTTGGTTTTGTTGCCGTTAAATTTCTCCAAAGTCTTCAGGATCAGGTACTTGCTGCCTTCTTCGAGCTTCATGGGAATCCGCAGTCCGTCCTCGACAGAGCCCACGTCTCCGACTGCCAATTCCACCGGAAAATCGGCTTCGGTCAGGCTGTCGGTCCGGGCCGTCACCACCGCTCGCTCGATCATGTTTTCCAGTTCCCGGACATTTCCGGGCCACTGGTACTTGATCAGCATCCTGAGAGCTTGCTGCTCAACGCCCCTGATTTTCTTACCGTTTTCGGCGTTGTACTTCTCCACGAAGTGCTCGACCAGCAGCGGGACGTCCTCGCGCCGCTCGTTGAGAGACGGCAGGTGAATCGGAATAACATTCAGCCGATAGAAGAGGTCCTCGCGGAACTTGCCTTCCGAGATGTTCTTCTTCAGGTTCCGGTTCGAAGTCGCAATCACCCGGACGTCTACCTTAATAGTCTGGCTGGAACCTACCCTCTCGAACTCCCTCTCCTGAAGCACGCGGAGCAGTTTTGACTGAAGATTCAGCGGCATTTCGGAGACCTCGTCCAGAAGCAGGGTCCCCTCGTGGGCCAATTCGAATCTTCCCCGATGGGTTTTCTTGGCGTCGGTAAAAGCGCCCTTTTCGTAACCGAACAGCTCGGCTTCGACCAGCGTCTCAGGAAGAGCCGCGCAGTTGAGTTTGATGAAAGGTCCTTCGCGCCGACCGGAACAATAGTGTATCGCTCGCGCCACCATCTCTTTGCCGGTACCGGAATCTCCGGTAATCATCACCGTTGAACGGGCCATCGCAACCGACTGGACCAGGTCGAAAATCTCCATCATGATTTTCGACTTTCCAATCATGTTTTGGAATTTATGCTCCAGGTCCTTGCGCAGGATGGCGTTTTCGGTCTTGAGGCGGATCATCTCGGTTATGCGTTGGAGAATATGCTCGACCGTTTCCGGCGTAACCGGCTTAAGCAGGAAATCGTAGGCGCCCCGTTTGATGGCGCTGACCGCCTTCTCCACCGTACCGTAGGCGGTCATGATAACTACGACCGTATCCGGCGAAAGTCGCTTGACGTGCTCCAGCAGCGTCAGGCCGTCCATTTCGTGCATCTTGAGATCGGTGAGGACGATATCAAAAGACCTTGTATTCAACTTGGCCAGGGCTTCCTCGCCGGAATAGACCGGTACGGTTTCGAAACCGGCGCGGCCGACGGTCTCCGTCAGATATTCGTTTACATACCGATCATCGTCTACTACCAGAACCGAGTACTTCATCAGCTTTTCTCCATGTGCCTTGTCGCTCGCCACTTCATGTGACAGCGGGGGCCATCCTGGTCGGCAGGAGCAATACGAATTTGGTGCCCACACTTGCGTCCTTCCCCAACCTTATATCTCCCCCGTGGGCCCTTAGAATCTTGGCGGCCACAGCCAGCCCCAGGCCGTTGCCACCCGCCTTGGTCGTAAAAAACGGTGAAAAAAGCTGGGTCTTTGCGTCCGACTTCAGCCCGGGGCCGTTGTCGCTCACCGTCAGTTCAAAAACAGTTTCGTCGGAATCCAGAAGCAGCTTCTCCCCGTACATCTCCGCCGCCCGCTGTCGGGGCATGATGCGGTAAACAACCGAGACTTTCGATCCGTTCGCGGCGGGGTCAAACGCCTCGCACGAATTAGTAAACAGATTGTAGAGCACCTGACGGAACAACACCGGGTCCAGATTCAAAAAGAGGGAGCCGTTCTTCGGCGGGTCCGCCGACGTCACTGTTATCTCCGCACCGTCTGAGAGGCCCACACTCTCGCGACGGAACCTGGAGACAGTGTCGCTGATAAACTCCTCGAAATCCACCCGCTCGCGGCTCACCTTATCGTTGCGAGTGTAATTGAGGAGCGTCGTCACCGTGTTGTTGAGCGTTTCCACACCGTCGGTTATTTTCGTGACAAGTTTCTGTCGGGGGTCATCTGGCTCCATATCCCGCTTGAGCAGCGAGCCGTAACCGAGTATTCCGGACAGGGGGTTCCGCACCTGGTGGGCTACGGTGGCCGCCATCTCCCCCAACGCCGCCAGAGTGTTCAACCGGGCGATCTCCTGCTCCATCTTCTTGATTCGCGTGAGATCGTGAAAGACCTCTACCGCCCCGTTGGCCCGGTTGTTTTCGTCGCGCAGGATCGCCGTGGAAACTGAGACTATGACTCGGGAGCCATCGGCGAGATTCAGCGTTTTTTCCACCGAATCCACGGACTTGCCGGTTTCCGCCGCCCTTAGCGCGTTGGCGTCGACCAGATCCCCGGGCGGGACGACTTCCCGATAGTGTTTGCCCTCGGGCAGCCCCTGCGGGATTCCCAGCATCACCGAAGCTGCCGGGTTGAAATGCGTTATCTTTCCGTTCTGATCAACCGAAATTACGCCCGCGGACAGAGAATCGAGAATGCTGTTGAGAAATTCGGTTGCGGCCAGATTACGGGCGGTGAGCTCCTGCATTCGCAGGTTGGTTTTGGCCAGCTTATCGTTTTGCGCGGAGAATTCCTCTTTGAGCTCTATGTAGTTCCGCTGCAACGTGTTGATTATGCGATTGAACGAGGCGTATGAGTCGGCGAATCTGGAGATATCTTCAGAAGATTCGGTCGCCGGCGGTGTCAGTATATCTTGTTTGTCACTCATAGTCTTCCTACAGCTACGGTGACACCAAGTACGGCGAACCGGAAAATTTTTCAACTAAAACTTAAATCAAAAATAGCTAATGATCTCTGCGGCCAGCGTGTCAATCGGCGCGATATGATCGGTGAGGCTGGCTTCCGCCACGGCTCTGGGCATGCCGTAAACGACACTGGAGGCTTCGTCCTGAGCGATCAGGATTCCGCCCTTGCCTTTCACATTCCGCGATCCATCCAGGCCGTTGGACCCCATGCCGGTAAGAATAACGGACATGGTATTGGCGCCAAAAGCCTCGGACACGGAGTTGAACATAACGTCGACACAGGGCTTATAGAGCGTGTCCCCCGGCTCCGCCGAGACCACCGCCCGCGCCCGACCGCCGTAGCGTTTCACGGTAAGGTGTTTGCCGCCGGGAGCGATCAGGACCGTCCCGGGTTCGATAGGATCGCCGTCGGCGGCCTCCCGCACCGTTACAGAACAAACGCTGTCGAGGCGGTCAGCCAATGATTTGGTGAAAGTCTGCGGCATATGCTGGGCGATCACCATGCCGACCGGCAGGTTGCGCGGCAAAGCCGAGATCAGGGTCTGAAGAGCTGGCGGACCTCCGGTAGAGGAGCCCAGCGCAATGATATCTATCTTCTTATGCCGCTTGGGCGGTGGCGCCGGAGCAGCTTTTGTGAGCGGGGTCCTGGCGGCGGTAACACCGGTCTGAGCGTCCTTGAACGACCTTCGCGTGCGAAAACGCGCCATGAGAATGTGTTTACGGCTGACAATATCTCTTATCTTGGCCAGCAGATCGTCTTTGATTTTGACAATATCGAGGCTGACGTACGACATCTGCTTGGGGATGAAATCTACCGCTCCAAGCTCCAGGGCATCAAGCGTGGCCCGGGCTCCGTCGGTGGTAATGGAGGACACCATCATCACGGGCACAGGGGTGCTTGCCATTATCCGCCGAAGGGCTGTGAGCCCGTCCATCTGGGGCATCTCGACGTCCATGGTCACCAGGTCGGGCTTTAGCTGTCGAACCCTGGTGATGCCTTCCTCGCCGTTGCGCGCCGAACCTACGACCTTGATGTCGGGATCCGATTCCAACATCATGGTCAGGGCCTTGCGCATGAAGGCCGAGTCGTCGACGACGACAATTCTTATGGGACCACTGTGTTTTATCACTCAATTTCCCTGATTAACTGAGCCTGCGGGCTATGCTGAAGAGCCCGAGTAAGTCCACTATCAGCCTGATACGTCCGTCGCCGAGGATGGTCGCACCGGCGATTCCCTCCGTGGCACCCAGGTATTGTCCCAGGGATTTGATCACGACTTCTTCCTGCCCGAGGAAGCGATCTATGATAATACCCAGTTTGCGATCGGCGAGTCCCACAACGACTACGTAAGGCTTTTCGGTCAGGACGAAGCCCTGCTCGTTTCCTTTAAGCAGTTCACCCAGATTGATGATCGGGATGATCTCGTCTCTCAGACGCAGCACCGGACGTTGATTGAGGTAACTGACGTCCGACTGTTCCGTCTTAACGGTCTCATGTACGGAGGAGAGAGGAAGTATGAAGACATCCTCATCTGATTCAACCAGAAGTCCCTGAAGTATCGCCAGTGTCAGCGGCAATTTGATTGTTATTGTCGTGCCAATATCGACGGTCGACTCCAGCTCGATCAGGCCGTTTAGCTTTTCGATGTTAGTGCGGACGACGTCCATGCCGACCCCGCGGCCGGAGACATCGGTGACTTTTTTGGCCGTGGAGAAACCGGCTTCGAATATAAATCGAAACACTTCTCTGTCCGGCAGGCGTTCAACGTCAGCCTCGGTCGCCAGACCGCGTTCTACAGCCTTGGCCCGGATGGCGTCGACGTCGAGCCCTTTGCCGTCGTCCTGAATGGCGATTATGATATTCGAGCCTTCCTGTCCGGCGGATAGTTTGACCACGCCCTTGGCCGGTTTACCCTTGGCTTCACGCTCGGCCGGAGACTCGACCCCGTGATCGCAGGAATTGCGAATGAGGTGTACCAGCGGATCGCCGATTTCCTCGATCACCGACTTGTCAAGTTCGGTGCTCTCACCGGAGATCTCCAGTTGAATCTGCTTCTTGCTATCGCGCGCCAGGTCCCGGACCAGCCGGGGGAACTTGCCGAATACCTTGCCCACGGGCTGCATGCGCATTTTCATCACGGCCAGCTGCAACTCGGAAGTGATGTAATTCACCGAGGCGACGGTACCGTTGAGGGCTTCCGCGGAGTCCCCGGTTTCCTCGTGTTTGTTGATCCGGCTGACCGTCTGGACGAGACTGTTGCGTGCCAGGACGAGCTCTCCCATCAGCAGCATTAGCGAATCCAGACGACCGACATCGACTCTGATAGTCTGCTCCGTCGACTTCTTGTGGACCACCTTCTTCTCTGTGGGAGGGGCGCTGGAAACCGGCGGAGCTGCCGTTTCCTCGGCCGCAGGCGGGGCACTGTCTGTTTCCGCCTCAGTCGTCGGCTCGTCTGCCCGGTCGGCCTGGGACGGTTCTGATACGGCTTCGGCCACCGCCGCATTATCGTCCTGGCAGGCGATAAGGCGGGCTACGATGTCGTCTAGATTGACCTCTTCGCCGTTCTGCTCGCGGACGTTATCCAGGAGCACCTTGAGAATATCCACGGATTCCAGCAGGAGATCCATGATCCTGGGCGTGACCTTCAGCTCCGATTTGCGGAGCTTGTTGAGGATGTCCTCCATCTTGTGGGTAAGGTCGGTGACCTGTTCGAATCCCAGAAAGCTGGAGGTGCCTTTGACCGTATGAGCCGCTCTGAAAATCTCGTTTAGCAGATCGAGATCGTCGGGCGCCGTCTCCAGGGTAACAAGGTTGGTGTCGAGCGAAGCTATCAGTTCGTCGGCTTCGACCAGGAAATCCTCGATGATTTCCTTCATCTCATCCAGTTCAACTCCGATATCGTCGTTGGCCATAAGTCTGGTACCGCCGTTTATTGCTGTTTCTTATCAAACAGAGAATCAATGTCCTCCTGGTTGGTCTTGCGATCGAACAGGTCCGCATGGGGATCGTAGGCCCGGGTCTTGGGAGCCACGCGGGCGGCACGATCGGAGCGAACGGAATCGCCCATCGCATCGAGTATGGTATCGAGTTTGGTCTCGATGTCCTCGAGGATCGAAGCTGCGTGGTCCATCTGTTGGGCCGTGATATCCTGGAACTGCAGTGAATCCATGATCATATAGGCATCGTTGAGATTGTTATTGGCCATCTCAGCGATCTTATCGATCATGCGAACCGCTTCTTCGGATTCACCGGCCTGGATTTTAGCCTTGAGATGTTCGGTCCCTTTGATCAACTCGTCTTCACGCTGCGTGATCTGCTCAATCTGATCGAGCATCTGATGCGCCGCGGCTTCCGTCTGTTCCGAAATCTTGTCGAGCTGATCCGTCGCCTGGGGCACTTTTTCATGAGATTCCGCCAGCGGTCTTTTGAGTTTCTTGAAACTGGCGACCAGCCCGGCGATGGAAGTCGTCAGCTCAAAAATCTCACGCTGAATCTTGGCTTGCACTTTGTCTGAAGCTGCCATAATGGCCTCCCGTAATCGCCGCCGTCAACCGGCGAGTGTCTGGTCGATTTTTGCCTTTAGCGTATCCGGTGTGAACGGCTTAACGATGTAATTGTTCACTCCGGCCTTCATAGCCTCCACGATGTCGTCCTTAACCGAGCGGGTCGTCACCATGAGAATAGGTAATTGTTTGAACTCGTCCATACCCCTGAGAGTAGTGACAAATGTGAGTCCGTCCATCTCCGGCATGTTCCAGTCGGTAATTACGAAGTTCGGCTTCTCGACCTTCATCTTTGCCAGCGCGTCTTTTCCATCGTTGGCTTCGATAACGTCTGTGTAACCGGCACGTTTGAGCGTGTTGATGATTATGCGCCGCATGGTCGGGCTGTCATCAACGGCAATGATCTTTAGATCTGCCACGGCTCCTCCTCTTATCCCTCTATTTATTATTTCAATTCAAGTACTTGGAGACCTCGGTCAGGAGCAGGGTTGACTTGAACGGCTTCACCAGATAAGAACTGGCTCCGGCCGAAATCCCTCGCTCGCGATCTTCCACCCCCTCCTCCGAGGAGAGAATAATGATCGGAGTCTCCTGATGTTCCTGGCTTTCTCTCACCGCCTCGATGAGTCCGTAACCGTCGAGGTTCGGCATGTTGAGGTCGGTGATTATGAGATCCACGCTAGTTTCGAGGCTGGACATCTTTTCCAGTGCGTCCATGCCATCCCTGGCGGTCAGAACATCGTAACCTTTCCCCTTCAGAGAGAAAGAGAGGAACTTGACCACCGTTGGGGAATCGTCGACTACCAGAATCGTCTGACTCATACGATGTATCCTGTATTTCTAATAACATTTGCTTCCATTATTTCGACGCCTTCTGCTGTTTGATTTTGCTCAGCAGGTCCAGGGCACGTGCTGCGCCTCCGGAGGCGGCTCCCCCCCGGACTTTCTCCAACGCCGGACTGGCCGCTGTTGTGGTCCGGGCGGCCGTACGTCCTGCAGGACCAACCACCTCTTTGCGATACACCAGGGCGTTTTTGAAATAGACCAATTTGAAGGCTTTGGAGATGCCGTGCAGGGTTTCCGAATGTCCTATATAGAAGTAACCACTCGGGCGGAGGGCGTTGAAAAAGCCCCTCACCAGCTGCTTCTTGACCTCGTCAGAGAAATAGATCATGACATTGCGGCAAAACACCACGTCCATATTGGACATCATGGATATCTTTCTCGGATCGTTCAGGTTAAGATGCGAGAATTTCACCAGGTTCTTCACCTCGGGCTTGACCCGGAACTTGTCGTCCACCTTGGCGAAATATTTCTCTAGCACCGAAGGTTTGATATTTCGAAGCGTTATGCCGGAATACTCACCCTTACGGGCGTTCTGCAGCACCTGCTCCGAGATATCGTTGGCGATAATTTCCACGCTCCAGCCGGCCAGATTGCCTAACCTCTCCAGCAGAATCATCGCCAGCGTATAGGGCTCCTCGCCCGTGGAGCATCCGGCCGACCAGATCCTGAACGTCTTGGGGCCGCGCGCCTTCATCTTTTCATCTATCATTTGAGGCAGGACTTCGTCTGAGAACGATAGCAGCTGGGGCTCGTTTCGAAAGAAACTTGTCTCATTGGTGGTTATCAGCACCATCAGCCGGTTGAATTCCTTCAGAGAGACGTCGTATTTCACGTGATAGAAGTAATCACGCACCGTCTTCATGTCGAGTTCCGCCATCCGTCTCTGGAGGCGGTTTTTGACGAGATACATTTTGTTCTCCGCGAAGAACATGCCACTTTTCTCGTGAATGAAATCGCGAATCGCCTTGAAGTCTTCGAGCGACATCTGGATGTCGGTTTCCAGGTTTGATATCATATAGCACCCTTTTGCCACGGTTCCGACCGGGGCTCCTTGACTTAGTCCTCTTTCTCGGCCAATTTGGACTCGATCAACTTGTAGAGCTGGTTTATGTTGAAGGGCTTGATGACATAGTCCTCCACCCTGTTTCTAAGGGCCGAAACCGCAGTCTCGACCGAGGGGAATCCGGTCATAAGTACTACCGGAAGGTCGGGGTGACTTTGCCTGACCCGACTGGCCAGCGTCAAGCCGTCCATCTCCGGCATTTTGATATCGGATAGTATCAGATCGACCGGCTTTTCGTTCAGAACCTCAAGGGCCTTTTCGCCGTTCTCGGCAACCGAGATGCTCCAGCCCTGACCGGTAAAGAAATCGTAAAGCAGATCCCTGATCAGAAGTTCGTCATCCACGACAAGAATCGAAGGTTTTTCCATGACTAAAGGCTCCCAATACTGGACAGCGCCATTTCAGCCGCCTTGGCCAGGTCCTGGTTCTTGTCGGTCTTGAGGTCGGTTAGAACCGGCACCGCCTCACGACACTTCATCTGAGAAAGGGCCTTGGCAGCGGCGATTTTGATGATGTCCCGGTCGTCTTCCAGACAGGGCATTATCAGGTCTGTAAATTCACGGTCCGACAATCCTCCGATAGCCGTTATCGCATGGTACTTGACCCAGACGTCGGCGTCGTCCAGAAGGAATCGCACGTCCTGGACCGCACGTCGACCGTTGAGGGCGATTAAGGCGCTGATGGAGGCCTTGCGTACGGCGTTGTCCTCATCGTTGAGGGCCATGACGATCGGATCTGTGTCCTCTACGATACCGATGCGGGCCAGCGAGCTGATAGCCGAACGGCGCACACCGGCTTCCGGATGGTTGATAGCCTTGGTGAGCGGTTCTACAACGTCCTGCTCGCCGATCCAGCCCAGGGCTGTTACCGCCAGGCGTTGTCGTTCGACGTCCTCGTGATAGAGATCGGCCGTGAATTTGGCTACAACTCTTGTTCCGCCGATGATTATCATGGAGCCTACGGTGGCCTCTCTTACATCGGCGTACTCATCGTCGAGACCCCGTTGGACAAAGTCCACATCGTCGTCTGTGCAGAGCCACCCGAGTGCGGAATAGGCGGCGGCCCGAACATGCCCCTGTCCGTCGTCAGTCAGCCGCTTCAGGTCCTTGATGGCATCCATATATCCGGACACACCAAGAATGTAAGCAACTTTCTGCCTTATTTCAGGATCGTCGTCTTCGAGCAACGGCAGAAGATCCGGCGCGATTTCGACCTCTGCGAAGAGCTTGAGCACATCTAGCAGCTTCAACTTCAAACTCGTAGAGGCCTGCGGGATTTTGGCAACAATCGGACGGGCGGCGGCCGGTCCAATGTCCCCGAGGATTTCGGTAATTCGTTTCAGGCGTTCCTCGTCGACGCAGTCAATTACGTCCAGCAGGCCATCTATGACGTCGCTTCCAAACCAATGCCCCAGCCGGGACAGCGTGAAATCCGTGATGGCCTGATTCTGATTCTTGACTCCCTCGAACAGGAAATCCGTAAATTGCCCCAGCGGTACGTCGAAATCGACGCGCCCGTCGTTTTTCATACTTACATCGATAACCGCCGTCATAGCGGTTTCTGCCACCGTCTTGTCGTTGCTGTTGAGGAACCCGGAAAGTCGGGACAAAGACTCCGGCTGGCCGATCTTCCCGATCGCCTCCAGCACCAGGCACAGCATCATAGGATCTTCGGATTCGAGAAGTCCGTACAGATATTCCAGTCCGGCCGGATCACCTATCTTGCCAACGGCCTCTACGGCCGGTAGCCGAGCGTCTTCAATTTTGTCAGCAACGGCCGTCAGATCCTTAATAGCGGTCGGCGAGCCGATCTCGCCGAGAGCCTCGGTGGCCGAGCAGACTACGTTGGCGTTCTCGTCCCAGAGCGCCTGGCACAGCGCCTCTATGGCCTGATCGTCGCCGATGAGCCCCAACACGTCACAAATGAACTTGCGAACGTCGTGATCATCGGTGGCTATGTGCTCAACCAGGGCCGGTACGGCCTGTGCCCCGATTTTCACCAGGACTTCGGACGCTAGATTGCGGCTTCCGATATCGTCGTGAGCCAGGAAGCGGATGAGCAGTTGCGCCGCCGTATCCCCCCTAATGCTGCACAGTCGATCGGCGGCCAGTTCGCGGATGCCGAGATCGGGATCCTCGAGTGCCAGTACGAGACCGGCCACCGCCTCGTCCTCGTCAAATTCTCCCAACCTCTTGACGGCCTCTTCGCGTTCGAAGAAGTCCGAGGATTGTAATTTGGCGAGCAGTTCACCGATCTGTTCTTCCATGTTACTCATGGACTAAACCCCTTTTCTTGACGTCTCCATCAGGCCTTGACCGGAGTCGTATGGAATGAACTCAACGCCTCTTCTTCGGTCGAGTAGATCTCGAAGATGTGCGACAACTGCGTGATTTCGAAAATCTCCTGCACATAGCTGGCCGGATTAGAAAGCGTCAGCCGACCTTTGATCAGGCGCACTTCCTTCATAATAGAAACCAGTGCACCCAGACCGGAACTGTTGATGAACTCAACATCGGCCAGATTCAGATGAATGGATGTCTTGTTGTTGGCAAACAGCTGTTTCAACTGATCTTTGAGAGTTGAGCCGTTGGCCAGATCAAGTCTACCGCTCAAGCTGAGAACGGCAACCTCGTCTACCTCTCGCATTTTGATATCCATGGACTCCTCCAGAGAAATTCACTTATATGAAAGCGTGTTATTATTCGCGCGTAAAAAAGTCAGCGTCACCTTCAGGCCTCCATTGGAGCTTTCGGCAAACTTGGCCGAGGCTGAAAAATGTCTTATAAGGTCAATTCCTCGACCGCTCTCGGACTCCGAGGTCGCTGGTTTCTTGTTCTTTATCCTGTCTAAGCCACCCTTTCCGGTATCCAATATGTCGGCAACTATGTCCGTTTCGTTCACTGCCAGCCTGATTTTAATTGGTTCCTGCGGCTGGAGTTGGTTTCCGTGAACCATCGCGTTCGTAAACGCCTCGGACACAGCGAGAAGCATTCGCCGCGTCAGGCTGCGATCAACCTCCGCTCCGTCCAGCACAGCCGTTAATTCATCCAGCATAGCGCCGACGGAATCCGGCGTGGAGGGATATTCGAATTCCCGGCAGATCATATCTTGTCAACCTTCACTTGCAGAATCGTGAAATCGTCCTGATTCTCTTCGGAACCATCTTTCGTAAAGGCGTCCACCCATTCTTTCACTTTCAGACAGAATTCCTTCGGCGGGGCGCCTATCTCCGCCGAAAACACTTGTTCAGCGCGTTCTCGACCGAAAAGATTTTCGTCGGCATCCATAGCCTCGGTCAGGCCATCGGTGAAGAGGAACAGGCGATCATCAGAATCCAACGAGCGTTGCCCCTGCTTGTAATCGATCCCTTCGAACTGACCAAGGATCGGTCCACCATCGGCCAGCTCCTCGATTCGCTTTTGCCGGTCGTTCCAAAACAGGCCGGGCATGTGGCCGGCGTTGCAGAAGGTTAGTCTCCGGGCCTCAAGATCGAAGCTCGAGAAGAACAGGGTCACAAACATCTCACGGTCTTTGATGATCTCGCGCGACATGAGGTCGTTGACGGTCTCGGCCAGTTTCGACACACTGATGTCCGGGTTGGCCGCGAGCACAGACTTGATGACAGCCGAGCAAGCCGACATCACCAGGGCCGCCGGGACGCCCTTATTGGAAACGTCTCCGATAATGGCCATGAAGCGACGACCGTCCAGCTTGAGGATCTCGTAGAAATCGCCACCAACCTCACGGGCCGGAAAATACACGGCCCCAATTTCGATGCCGGCGATGTCGTCGATATCCTGAGGCAGAATCGTCTCCTGAACCTGCCTGGCGATTGCCATCTCCTGGGCTATTTTTTGCTGTCTCAGTTTGTCTTTTACCAGCTCGGCGTTTTCGACGGCAACGGCTACGAAATTCAGCAGCATCCCGAGGACCTCTCGATCCTCCGTCGTGTAACTGCCACCGCCCGCCTTGTTGATTATGATCATCACTCCAAGGCAACGCTCTCGCGTTTGAATCGGACAGGCGACAACGCTGTCCAATACGATTCCCTCGGAAGACACTATTTCCAGATCGGAGAGGAAAATCGTCTCCCTTTTCTCGAAGCAATAGGTGCTCAGATCCAGGCCGTCTTCGTAGAGAAGCGATTTGACGAAGCTCTCGCTTACTCCCCACGTAACTTTCGGCCTGAGTTCACCCTCCTCTTCAATGAGAATGAGACCGACCTCACCATCAACCAGTCGAATAGCCATATCCATCGTAACCGACAGTACGGCATCAATTTCAAGGATGGCGGTGATTACCGTACCCATCGTCGCCAGATCACCAAGCTGGGCTTTCTGGGTCGCCAGACGGGCTTCAAGGTCCTCTATCGCAGCAGTTTGTTCGGCAATCGTCATGGTTAGAAATATCGACAGAACTGCTACAAATTTAATCCCCCAAGTCAGAGTTATCCTGGGAAATCCGAAGAAGTTAGGAGAAAGTGAAGGCGCCGCCGGCTACTTGCGACGGCATTTCAGACGGATGGGTGAACCCTCGAAACCATACTCGTCACGAAGCCGGTTTGTCAGGTAGCGCATGTACTCCTTGCGCACCATTTCCGGGCGATTGACAAAAAACACAAATGTGGGAGGAGCGGTTTCCGACTGGGTCACATACTTGAACTGAATGTATTTGCCCTGCACGGCGGGCGGCTTGCGCTTGGCGAAGGCTTTCTGAAGGAAATCGTTGAGCTTTGAAGTAGGAATGCGGCGGTGATGCTCGGAGTGCACCCGATCAACCAGCGACATCACTTTTTTCACACGCTGTCCGCTGAGCGCGGAGATATAGATGATGGGCAGGAAGGATTGTTGGGCCAGGCGTTCCTTGAGATCGGCAGTGAAACGATCCGCGGTCAGGTCATCCTTCTCGATAAGATCCCATTTGTTGACAGCCAGCACCGCTGCCCGGCGAGCTTCAAGAACCTGATCGAGGATTCGCTGATCTTGAACCGAAAGCCCGGCGGCGGCGTCCACCATTATCACAGCCACATCGCAGGACTCGATAGCTCTTATCACGCGCAGATTGGTGTAGAACTCTATATTCTCGTTGACCTTGTATTTTCGTCTGAGACCGGCCGTGTCCACCATGGTGTACTTGCGACCGTTCAGTTCCATAGGCGTATCCACCGCGTCCCGGGTCGTCCCGGCCTTGTCAGAGACGATAAGCCGATTCTCCCCCAACAGGCGATTGATGAAACTGGACTTGCCAACGTTGGGGCGCCCTACCAGAGCCACCCGAATAACATCGGCGTCCTCCGGTGCAGCTTCGGGTTCCGGCAGACGCTCCACGATTGCGTCCAACAAATCTCCTACGCCCAGGCCGACCGTTGCTGAGACTGGATGTGGGTCTCCCAGACCCAGCCGGGCAAAGCCATATGTGTCATGGACCAGGATATCGTTGTCTACCTTGTTGGCTACCAGCATGCATTTCTTCCCAGCTGTATGCATGATACGCGCAAGCCGTTCATCCGCCTGATCGACCCCGACCAGGGTATCCACCACCATCAGGACCAGATCGGCCTCGTGGATTGCGAAATCGGACTGGTCGAGAATCGCCCGCTCCATCGCGTTCTTGGTATCGGGGACCATCCCCCCCGTATCGACCAGACGAAACTCCCGGCCGTTCCAGTCACACTCGGAATAGTTGCGGTCACGCGTCACACCTGATTCCGGATCCACGACCGCTATTCTCTTCTTCAGGAAGCGGTTGAACAGCGAGGACTTCCCCACGTTGGGGCGGCCTATGATCGCGACTGTTGGCCGACTCACTGACACACCTCCCGGAGGGTTTCGGCCACATTGTACTGGCCAACGACAACCTCTTTGCCCAACGCGTTTTTGAACTGGTCCAGAGACAGATTGTCGAGAAAGAGATCGTCGCCGTTAAGACAGTTGGGCGGCAATACGACGGTATCGAATTCGTCTGTTTTTATACGGGCATGACGAAGAAGGTCTTGTCCGGTTAGAAGGCCGGAGACGGTCACGGTGTCCCCCCAAAAGCGATTGGGAACCTCGTGCAATTGCACATCAAGATTCAAGTCGTTCCGAATGTACGGCAATACATCTTGACTCAGGAAAGGAAGTGCAGACCTTCCGGTCATAAACAGGACCCGTTTATTTGATTTCAGCCCTTTCAGGCGGTTCCGCCGTCGGTTGAACCCGGTAATAAACTCGCGCGCCATGCCGATGCCGTTCTCGAACTGGTTCATCTCTTCATAAGTGTGCAGCTTCGGGAAAGGCCGCCCGGCGGCGACATAAAACTCATCAGCCGGCCAGACAAAACGACTGCCGGTGGCTTTTAGAAGTTCCTGCTGCTTCTGTTCGATACGATCAATGATAGCCCCGGCTTCCTCGGCCGTGTAGGTACGAAGTTTGGCCAGGTCCCCCCTGTATTTTGTCAGTCCCACCGGCACCACGGCCAGCGTTTCGACACCGGGTTGCAGCTCGGCCAACTCGTCGATTGTCCGGTCACAATGGGGACCGTCGTTGACCCCGGGACAGAGCACCACCTGTGTATGTATCGTGATACCTTTTTCCGTGAGCTGCCGGAGACGCGGGAGAATCGCCGGGAGCTTCTCGTTGCGAAGCATACACCGACGCAGCTTGTCGTCGGTGGCATGCACGGAAACGTACAACGGCGAGAGACGCTGCTCGATTATGCGCGCGATATCTTCATCCGTAGTGTTGGACAACGTAACGAAGTTACCGTGTGTGAACGACAGGCGATAGTCTTCATCCTGAAAGTACAGCGCCCGCCTCATCCCCTGCGGCTGTTGGTGGACAAAGCAGAATATGCAGTCGTTCTTGCAGAAGCGAATCTTGCGATCGTCGAGCGTCAACCCGAGTTCGCCCGCGGAGGCGTCGTCGAACTGAAAGTCAATCTCCCGCCCGTCGGGATCGGCAAAACGCATGTCCACGCGTTCATCGGCGATCTTGTAGGTAAAGTCGATTGTGTCCAGCACCTTCTGGCCGTTGATCGAGACAAGCGTATAGCCGGGACGGACGTGTCCGAACAACGGGGACCCGGGATCTACGTCTGCTATTCTCATCTCATCTTCACCGTTCCAAAAGGGCAATAAAAAAAGCGGGCGAGGAGGATCGAACTCCCGACGTCAAGCTTGGGAAGCTTGCATTCTACCGCTGAATTACGCCCGCGTTAGCTTTTGTTCTGTAATGGGAATTTAAGGCGGTGGTTCCCGCTTGTCAACTGTTACGGGGCCGTTGGCCCTCGGCCCTATTTTCTGGGTCTCACCGCCCGAACCACCAGAATTGACACCTCATAGAGGATATACAGCGGGCAGGCCAGCAAAACCTGGGTAAAAATATCCGGCGGCGTGATTACGGCAGCCGCAACAAGGATAATGACAAACGCGTAGCGGCGGCCTTTGGCGAGGAATTGAGGCGTTACCAGGCCCATCTTCCCGAGGAAATAGGCCACAATCGGCATTTGGAAGCCGAACCCAAACGCCAGCAGAAGCAGCCCGGCGAAGCTGACATAGCTCCCGATCGTGATGTAATTGACGATCAGCTCGTCGGCAAATCCGATCAGGAATTTGAGCGCCAGCGGCAGGACAATAATGAAACAGAAGCCGCCCCCGATCAGGAACAAGATCGTGGAAACAAGTATAAGCGGGATCATGGCGGCTTTCTCGCGCTGATACAGGCCCGGTGCGATGAAACACCACATCTGATAGAAAATCACCGGCAGCGCCCCCACCACGCCCGTGATCAGGGCGATTTTGAGGTAGGCGTAAAACGTTCCGGTGACCTGCATATTGTGCAGGGGGACATCACCGAGCGGAATCTGTATGAGAATC
>JAAERE010000014.1 GCA_024230675.1 bacterium
GAGCGGACTATAATCGAGAAGATCGGCGGTTGGATGGATCAGTTCGGGTTGACCGACAGCTTCGCCGTTTTCAACGATGCTCACCGTGAGAAAGTCGCCCGCAAATGGGGGGCTCAGGTTCTGAGCCGGCTGGACGAGTATGTGTTGGAACGGGAGGCAGCTGCGTCAGAAGTAATCGACCAGTGGCTGGCTACTTTTCCGCAGAATCATCCGGACTTGAGGTTGGAGTTCTATCAGATGCTTCCGGAAAAGTATGTGCGGCCGTTTTCCGACCTGCTGACTGAGACTCTCCGGGCGATGCCGGAAGAAGCCTCTGGAGGACTTCCGTTTCACGCTACCGTGCAGGACGAAAACAAAGAGGAAGCGCAGCGACAGGAAAACGGCCACACGGATTACAAGTATCTTCTCTTCAACGCAGACGATGCTATGG
The DNA here is from genome assembly GCA_024230675.1 of bacterium. Lineage (GTDB taxonomy): Bacteria > Zixibacteria > MSB-5A5 > GN15 > FEB-12 > JAAERE01. Next base: position 431 of record JAAERE010000014.1, read on the forward strand.
TGGCCCTGACTATTCTGGGCATTGATCTCAAGAATCCTGACAACGCTTTTCAGCTGATGACGGGTGTAACCGCAGATTTTCGACGGCAGGGACTGGCCAAATGGTTGAAGGCTGCCATGTTCCGCAAGCTGGCGGCGGACTTCCCGTCAAATCAGAAAATCACAACTTCCATGCGCGCTTTAAACAAACCCATGCAGGCAATCAACGACGCCATGGGCTTCCAATTGGTGCGCCACGGTTTTGAGTTCAAGCTGACCGGCGAGATGATCGCCTCCTACCTCCGGTCCGAGGGTTAACGATCGGCTGTCAGACGCCTTGTCGGAAAGACCTCAGGGGAGTCTTGACAGAGGGAACCTTAATTGTTTTCTTTCGTTTAGCAGGCAGTGCAAAGAAGCTAAGGGGTCATCCCCGGCCGATGCAATTGGACTCTCTGCGGGGGAGATTCGGCTAGCGCGGTCAGAAGTAATCGATCTGATTCGCCGCAAAGGCAAACTATCCGGCCGGTACTATCGCGGCCGCCAAATGTGGGTGCTTCTGGAGTCGAGCGGCAAAAAGTTTAACGGGGCTTGGGTATATCAACTTCTGAATCTCATCACCGGCTCTTGACGATATTGTAGTTGACCGAAAAAGGTGGCTCTCGGACCCCGACTTACGGGGACCCTGCTCTTTGCACCTGATAGCGTATGGGTTTACTCGGGAGGCCAAATTCATGTGCGATGGGATAGCGGTGTTGGTCAATCTTGAACTGGAAAAAATGAGCGCAGGTAGCAGTTAATGGTATCCAGGAAATCTCCTCTGCGCTCCGGGGGCTTGAACTCCTGGGGCGGACGTCACAATATCACTTTGTTGTCGGTGTTGACGGGTCTGTTCGTCATTCTGGCCTACAGCATCCTCGACTATTTCTTCTTCACCGCCTCCAGTCGATCTCTGTTGGAATTCCTCTTTTTCGACGTTTCGGGGCATGAGCTTTTTGTCAGGATTTCTATTACAGCCGCATTTCTGGGGTTCGGACTTTTTGTTACGCGGGTCTTGTCGAGGGTCAGACAGACCGAGCGAGCCCTGGACATCAGTGAAGAACGCTTTGAGACTATCGCGGACTTCACTCCAAGTTGGGAGAACTGGGTTGATTCGGCAGGTAAGCTGCTCTGGGTTAATTCGGCCATCGAGCAGTTTACCGGATACACCGTCTCTGAGGCTCTGGCAATGGAGGATTTTCCGATTCTGCTGGTTCACGAGGACGATCGAGAAATTCTCAGGAGCGAGTTCGGGAGAGCTGTCGAAGGTTCGTCGGGGGAAGGCCTGGATTTTCGTGTGGTGCGTAAGGACGGCTCCGTCTTTTGGGCGTCGGCTTCCTGGCAGCCTTTGTTCGACGCTGATGGGAAATGCCTGGGACACCGCAGCAGTGTTCGAGATGTTTCCCGCCGAAAGGCCGCCACCGAGGCGCTGCGCCACGCGGTCGAGGGTACGGCCGCAGCTTCCGGGCAAGATTTCTTTATCAAGCTGACGCAGCATCTGGCTGCCGCATTGGACGTACGATACGTACTGATAGGCGAGATAACTGCCGATCAATCCAGATTTCAGACGGTGGCTGTCTGGGACGGCGATGGCGCCGGCCAGGAATTCGAATTCGCACTGGATGCGAGCGCTTACAAAGCTCTGGTCCGGCAGGCGGCCGGTCAACCGGCTGAAGACCTTGGCAACTGGCTGCCGGAGGGGCACCTTCTTCACCGCATGGGAGCGAAGAGCTGCCTGGGCAATCCCCTGTCCGATTCCCAGGGGCGCTCGGTGGGGGTTCTTCTGGTTCTGGATGACAAGGCGATGGACGAAAACGCCCAGGCACTGGCTCGATCTCTCCTCGACTTGTTCGCGGCCAGGGGCGGCCTGGAGCTTGAGCGGCGTCGGGCCGAACAGGAACTCCGCCGTAGCGAAGAGAAGTATAGAGTTCTGTTCGAGCGTTCGGCCGATGCCCTCTTGGTAATTGTGGACGGCAAATTCGTCGACTGCAACGATTCCACTGCGAAAATGCTCGGGTACGACAGCCGCGAAGAGTTCCTTCAGACTCATCCGTCGCAACTGTCGCCGGCTTTTCAACCTGACGGGCAGCCGTCTTACGAAAAGGCGGACGAGATGATGAGGATGGCTTACGAAAACGGGAGCCACCGGTTCGAGTGGGATCACATGCGGTCTGACGGGGAGGTATTCCCTGTGGAGGTCCTTCTGACCGCAGTACCCAAAGGTGACGGGCAGATCCTTCATGTGGTCTGGCGGGATATCTCTGATCGCCGGCGAGCTGAGAACGAACTGCGTCTGAGCGAGAAGAAGTACCGGTTTCTGTTTGAGCGGTCCACCGATGCGGTCCTTGTCCTTGATGAAGGCAACTGCATGGACTGCAACAACGCCACTCTGAAGCTGTTTGGCTGTACCGACAAGAACGACATTCTGGGAACCAGCCCCTCGGAGTGGTCGCCGGAACGGCAGTCCGACGGCCGCCTGTCATCCGAGAAGGCCAGGGAGATGATGGAGATCGCCAAAACTCAGGGCAGCCATCAATTCGAATGGGACCAGAAACGCAAGAACGGGGAGGTGTTTCCGGCCGAGGTGGGACTCACGGCTGTACCCACCGGCGATAAATTTGCAGTCCACACAGTCGTAAGAGATATCACCGGCCGAAAACGAGCGGAGGAGGCTCTCAGGTTTGTCGTTGAAAGCACTTCGGCGTCCGTGGGGGAGGATTTCTTCCGTTCCATGGCTCAGAACCTGGCCGTCAGCCTTGGCTGCAAGTACGTTGTGGTCGCAGAGTTGATTCCGGGTCAGGAGCGCCTGACGACTCGTTTCGTCTGGAACGATGGCAAGACGGCTCCCAATTTCGAATATGACCTGGCCGGGACACCCGGTGAAAACGTCGTTGGGCGAGAGACCTGTTTGTATAGCTCGGATGTGCAGAACGAATTTCCCGACGATCATATGCTCGCCCAAATGGGGGTCGAGAGCTACCTCGGAACTCCGTTGTTCGATACGAGCGGACAACCGCTGGGGGTCCTGGCCGTCATGGATTCAGAGCCTATGAACGAGACGGTGGCCGGTATCGGAAGGGCTCTGACGGAGATTCTGGCCGCTCGCGCCACAGCAGAACTCGAAAGGGTTAGGGCGGAAACAGCTCTGCAGGAGAGCGAAGAGAAATTCCGGCTGATCTCCGAGCAGTCAATGCTGGGCATTATCGTGCTGCAGGAGGATGTCGTTCGCTACTGTAACCAGGCTTTCTCCAACATCTTCGAGTATCCAATACCAGAGGTTCTGGGCTGGAAGCCCGGTGAGATATATCGCGTCGTCGACGGTGAAGACCGACCGTTTGTCGTCAAGCAGGCCCACAAGAAACAGCGGGGCGCCGACGCCGGTGACATTGTGGTCAACTACAGTTGGAGGGCTGTGACAAAATCCGGCAGGTCGATCTGGGTAGAGCTATATTCCAAACCCGTACTTTTTGAGGGGCGAAGCGCAGATATTGTCACAATCGTTGAAATCACCGAGCGCAAGATGGCCGAGGAAGCGATCCGCAAGTCTCAGCAGATGGTGCAGACGGTTCTTGACACGATCCCCGTGAGAGTCTTTTGGAAGGACCGCAATCTCGTTTACACCGGCTGCAACCGGCTATTTGCGCAAGATGCGGGATTGCAGTCTCCCGATGAGGTGGTCGGCAAGACGGATTACGATATGCTCTGGAAACCGGTAGCAGATCGCTATCGTGCTGACGACCGCAAAGTGATTGACGCCGGTATGCTCAAATTGGGCTATGAGGAGCCGCAAACAACTGAGGATGGTCAGACTCTCTGGTTGCGTACCAGCAAAGTGCCTTTCCGGGACGCCGACGGCAACATAATCGGAGTCTTGGGCAACTATGAGGATGTAACTGAGCGGAGAAAGGCGGCCGTGGCGCTTGAGAAGAGCGAAGCCACGCTCGACGGCGTCCTGCAGACCGCGCCGGTCGGTATCGGGCTCCTCAGAGACTGGACCCTGCAATGGTCAAACGACCGCCTTTCACGGATTTCCGGCTACAGCCAGCAAGAGATGATCGAAATGGGGCCGGCTCAACTGTTCGAGACCGAAGAGGACTTCTGGCGAGTCCAGGGTGTCCTGAAACATGACATAAAGAAGCACGGTCTTGGCACCGTCGAGACGACCTGGCGGCGAAAGGACGGTCGCTTCGTCGATTTGATGATGCATTTTGCCAGGGTTCACTCGGACAAGGAAGAGTCTGACCTTGTTTTCACGGCCCTGGATATCACAGCCCGCAAGACGACCGAAAACGCTCTGCTCGAGACTACTAACGAGCTTAAGATGGAGCGGGCGGCCCTGGACGACAAGAATGCAGCCCTCAAAGAAGTACTTGAGCACCTCGAGAGAGAAAAAGCCAACTTCAAGCAGCGTGTTTGGACCGATGTTGAGCAGGAACTCCTGCCGTTTCTTGACAGCATGAGGCAGTTTTCTCCTCCCGAACAGCAGGCCCAGATTGATGTCGTCGTCGACGATCTAAAGACCCTGCTCAGCCAGGATGTCGACGAATTTCAGCATCGCTATGCTCGCCTAACTCCAAGGGAAAGAGAGATTTGCGACCTCATTAAAGATGGTCGATCCTCCAAGGAAATCTCCGACCAGCTCAACGTTTCCCTGCCCACCGTGCACAAACACCGCGAGCGCATCCGCCGCAAGCTCAAAATCATGAATAAGGACGTTAACCTCAATACCTACCTCCATTTCCGCTGATTCCGACCGTGTACGCAATTTCTACTCAATAAGGTAGCATTGACGGTCCTTTATTCCTCGCTACCTTGGGGGCGCAGCAGAGAGACACCAGAGAGTCCGTGACCGCCTAAACCGATTTGAGGGAAAGCGCGAAATCGGGCAGGGACGCGGGGCTCTTCGACTCAACACCAATGACTCGGAGTCACAGGGATGTGTTGGAAGCAGCGGAGACCAGTTGGGGCAACTGGCTCCGCCGCTGTGTCGAAAGTTGTTGTCTGACACCAGCGACTTGAGCTGCGGCACACCAAAAAAAGGGTAGGCTATGTTGGAGAGGCTCTTGGAGCATGTGACCAATCGTCACCAGGCTGTTGATGATACGGCCAAGCTAACGACCAAGGAACCGAAGCCAACTGGTTCTGGCAAAAACGTACGCGATTTGAAAGGAGGCCTGTGATTCTGCACGGAACGCGGAAAAGCTCGAAGGAGGAGGTCGCCGTCGCCAACCGCAGGAGGGGCAGAGGCCGGAATTCGGAGAACTTGGTCGCAGCGAAGGAACCAACAACTCAGGGGTAGAAAAGTGTTAACATATCATCAGGTACAAGGCTATTTACAGAAATCGGTAGCACTCTCCAACGATCTTCGGAAGCTGAAGGAATTGATGACGCCCGTTCTTGTTATTTTTGAAAGCATCGACAGGCGAAATGAAGAACTGGGTGTGGACAGGGACGCCTTGCACGGGGAGATAAAGTCGGTTGAGCTGCTGGGTGAAGTTCTCCGCCAGCACGTGTACAGCCAGCCTGACGGCTGCAGTTCGGGTGAGTCCCCGGTCGGAGTCGCGGCGAGCAATCCGGCAGGTTTCTCCGGGACAGATCCCCAGGCCGGCAATTGGTCTTCCGGCTCAGGCGACTTTGTAATATGACGGATAGGAGCGAAGCGAGAAGTTGAAAACTCCCGGGACACTCAAGGGAAAACGCCGAGCAACTAAATAGGATGGACAGAATGACAGAGAACATGGAAGCTGTTGCAGGACAGGTCACAGCAGAACATCAGCCCAGGAAACGGGGCCGAAAGTCCCTGCTGACGCCGGTTGAGAGAGCGATCGCGAGGAAAGAATATCAGCGGCAATACTATCAGAAAAACCGTGACAAAGCCAAGCAGTACCAGCGCGAGTATAACCTGCTGCATCGCAAGAAGACGCGGATTGAAAGCGGTGAGAACGGTATCCCTCTCGGTCGACCGGCCGTCAAATCGGTTTACACCATACGGGATATTATGAGTTCTTCGCCGGAAAAATCGGTCAGAATGCTGGATATGATTCTGGGAGGCAAGAGATCGCTCACGATGTAGAAATCTGAGCGATTCAGGGTAAAAAAATCTATTTTCTCTCCTGATACTCAGGAAATCCCCCTCCCTCGAAAACCGGAGAGCTGAGACGCCAGCTCTCCGGTCTTTCTTTCCCCTCATCCTCCAGAGCCAGAAAAGCCATAAGCAGGTCTATTCCGACGCGTCCGATTCTGACCTACAGACGATCTAAAAGAGCCCCTGAGGGCTTAGGATTGCGCCTGTTCAGCCGATACTAGTTCTAAGTAGTTAGAGTTCAAATAAGGGCTTATGCGCTTACTTCTGATCAACATCTTATCGTTGGTGTGCCTGACCCTGTCGGTCCACGGGACTACTTATTACGTGTCAACAACTGGCAGTGACGCTGCCAGCGGTCTGGCCCCGGACTCTGCCTGGGCGTCGATCAACAACGGTGATGCCACGTCTGTGCTTTCACCCGGCGACACGGTCTACATTCTGCCGGGCGTGCACAGTCCGGACAGTGACATTCAACTCGACCTCGCGGGGTCATCGACTTCTCCTATCTTCTATCGGGGCGCCGGCGCCGGCCTCTCTGCGATAGACCTTGGTCTTACGTCCGGGCACGGGTTTGATATAAGCGCAAATTACACAGCGATCGAGGGGCTGGAGGTTCGGAACGGGGGGAAGGCCGGGGTGCGGATAACTTCCAACGGCTGCATCGTCCGCGACTGTTATATTCACGACGTTGGCGAAGATGGCATCTACACGAGCGGAGATGATAACCTGTTCGAGAAGAATCTCATCACCCACACCGGGCAGGACGGGATCGAGATAGATGGAGAAGACAATCTCTCTTTCCATAACACCGTATATTACCCTGGTGACCGAGGTATCCATTACAAAGCCAGTGTTACCGATGGCCGGATATTCAACAATATCGTAGTTGGCTCCTCTGAAGGCATCCGGGGGAAAGAGACGCTGGTTTCAGGTTTTAACAATCTTTGGTTGAATTCGACCGATTACGCCAATGGCGTTTCTGACTCAGCCGGGGGACTCGTTCTGGATCCGATGTTCGTTGATACGGCCGCCGGCGATTTCACACTACAGCCCGGTTCTCCCTGCCTCAACGCCGGTCTGTGGCTTGACTACCCCTGGTATGCAGCCGCTC
>JAAERE010000015.1 GCA_024230675.1 bacterium
GTCCGGCACGTAGCCTTAATCACGGCTCGCATCTCTCGCTCAATCTTCTTGCAGTCGCTCACCCCGGCCTTGATCATCTCTTTGGCCGACCGCAGGGCGTAGTACAGGCAGATCGCTTCCCATCTCCCCTTTTCATCCAGATAGGCGTTACGAGAGGACATCGCGAGACCATCAGCCTCTCGAACGGTCGGGGCAATCACAATCTTCGTCGGAAACCCGAGATCGCGGACCATCTGTTTCAATACCACGGCCTGCTGGAAGTCTTTCATGCCAAAGAAAGCCACATCCGGGCGGATGATATTGAACAGCTTGGCGACGATAGTAGTCACGCCCCGAAAATGCTCTGGCCGCCTGGCGCCTTCGAGCTTTTTGGTGAGTTTCTCTACCGTGACCCAGGTCTGGAAATCATCCGGGTAGACATCGTCTACTTTGGGGATGAATACGATACTCTGTTTGAAGGCCGCAGAAGTAGTTGACCCTCTAAGCGCCGAGGCAATCTTTTTGATATCTCCCTTTTCATCGCGGGGGTACTTTTTGAAATCTTCCTTCGGGCCGAATTGGGTAGGATTGGCAAAGATCGTGGTCACTACGACATCGGCTGCCTTGGCAGCTTTGCGTACCAGCGAAAGGTGTCCTTCGTGAAGGTACCCCATTGTCGGCACCAGACCGATTGTCTTTCCCTTGCGGGCAAGTTGCCGGACGGCGCTCTGCATCTTCTTGACGGATCGGGCTGTTAGCATAAGACGGCCTTAGTCTTCCTTTTTCGGCGGGGTGTAAACGATTCCGTGTTCGAGATAGAATTTCAGCAGGGTCAGGGCTTCGCCCCACCCGGAGGCGCATTCCAGGATCAGATGGCGGTCTTCAGGCGTGTCCCGGTACCCGGACTCTTTCCGCCGGACAACCGTCCCTCCAAACTCGGCGGAGAAATCAAACTCGACTTTGGTGGGAGTCTCCCCCCGCTCGAACACAAAGCGGCGA
>JAAERE010000016.1 GCA_024230675.1 bacterium
CGGCCGGTGAGGCGACCCAAGCCAACCTGGCCGCCCTGGCGAGCATCCTGGAAAAGCTGGCCCCCCGAAAAGATAGGCCCATCCACGGGACCATTCCATACAAGCGCCCCTCCTATACCGCCACATTGCCCGCCGAGTTCCCGACCGAGCTTCCCGCCTATGCCCGTGGAGGCGACAAAACCCTGCGGCAGATCGATTTCGCACCCTCGGTCGAGGCCCCCATCACCCGGGAGATCGCGGCCATGGCGGAATCCCTTGGATGGGACCCCGCCGCTATTTATGATTTTTGTCGGAATACAATCGCCTATGAATTTTCATGGGGTAGCCAAAAAGGAGCGGCAGGAGTTCTTCGAGATCTGAAGGGTAACGGCCACGATGGGGCCTCCCTGCTCGCGGCGATGCTTCGCGCCGCGGGGTATGGCGCGCGGCTGACCACCGGGGTGATTGAATTTTTCCCGGGCATTCAAAAGGCCCGTACATTGACCGGGATCTATTCCCCGGTCAAAATTGCCGGATTCCTTCAAATGGCGGGCATCCCATATAGGCCGATTGTCAAGGGGGGCCAAATAGTAAATTTCCACATCGAGCACATCTGGGTGACGGCCCACGTCCCCATGAAAAGCCGGGGCGGGGAGAAAACATGGCTGCCCCTATGTTCTTCCATAAAAGCACATGGTTATACATATAAATACGGGGATCCAACGGTCGAATCGCTCCCCCTGGACGCCATCCGGGACGCCTGGCTGCAAGAAGTTCGGGACGTCGGCCCCCTGGCGTATCTGAAGGGGGAGGTGGAGACCCGACTCGCCCACCACGCCCCGGATCTCGTGTATGACGATCTCCTCACCGGGAGAACCCTGATACCGGAGCGCCTCGAAATTCTCCCCTCCGGAATGCAATTCAAACAGATCCGGATCACCAATGAATTCGCCCACATGCCGGCGCACCTGCTGCACCGGGTCCGCTTCCTGGCCAAAGCCGCCAACGGCGCCACGCTGCTGGACGCCACCATCCCCACCCTTACCCTGGACGCCCGCAAAACGGAAATATTTTTCGAGCCCGAAACGGTGGAGGATCAAGAAATTATCAACGCCCACGGCGGGCTGGACAACACCCCTAGGTATCTAACATCCCTCCGGCCAGTGATCAGGGTGGATGGAGGGCGCCTGGCCGTCGGTATAAAAGGCCTGCCCGCCGGCGAGCCCTTCCAGCTTGCCATGGAGCTGATCACCCCCAACGAAACGGAGCGCGTCTCCAACACCCTGATCACCGGCAACCTCACGGTGATCGGCCTGGCGGCCGGCAAGCCCCCGGCCCCGGCGCCCCTCCTTGACGGGCAGAAAGACGCGGCCCAACGCCTCCATGAAGCGGCGATGGATTACCTGGGCCAGTGGTGCGAGGCCGAGGACGACCTTGCCGCCCTCCTTCATTTGCGTCTCATCCGGCCGACGCCCGCCATCATATCATTAGCCAGTGTCATTGAAGCAACAACCCTGAACGGCGTCACCCATGACATGGCGTGGAAGGGTGTATATATCGACGTGGACCTCAAAACCATCGAAGGCGTTTCCGAGGCCCGGTTCCGGGATTTCGAGGACCCCGGCCGGGTTTTCATGGAGCTGTCCTCCCTGGCCGGATCGGTTTTAGAAAGAGATGTGATCCGGAAACACTTCCGGGTGGAGGCGGTCTCCACCGCCTCCCTTTTCGCCCGGGCCAACGAGGCCGGCCTCCCCATGCAAACCATCGACGCCTCCAATTACCGGGAGATCCTGCCCGGGCTCCCCCTGGCGGAGAACGTCAAAGCCGACATGGAGAACGCCGTCGCGGCCGGGGGTCTCGTGGTGCGGACCCCGGGGCGGGAGCTGGTCCACGAGGCCTGGACCGGGGCCGCCTATCTCAAGGAAAACCGGGAGACCGGGGAGTCGGGCTGGATGCTCTCCGGGGAGATCGCCGGCGGCATGAGCGCCGTGGGCGTCTCCATGTGGCCCGAGGAGATTCGAGCCTCCCTGGAGCATCCCTATTCCGAGCCGGCCGTGTTCGACCCGGGATCGGCCCGAACCATCCGGAAAATCACCTCCTCGGACCGGCAAAACGCCACCGTGGGGCTTTCCATCGAGACCCCCCTTCAAGTGCTGGTGAAAGATGATCGGTTGCGACCCGTGGCCGGGGCCGAGGTGATCTTCACGATCATGGCGGGCGGCGGCTCCTTCCCGGGGGGAAACGAGACATTCACCGCGACCACCGGCCCCGACGGCGTCGCCCGGACCCTCTTCATCCCGGGCGAAAAGACCTCCGACAATCCCGCGGACGTATGGCTGCCCGATGAAGAGCATCCCCACCAGGCCGGGGAGAACATCATCGACGCCGCCCTGGCGGCCGGCGCCGCCGTCCGGGCCCCGTTCATTGTATACGGCCTCCCCGCTGAACCGGTGAAGATGGTCAAACTCAGGGACTCGGCTTCCCGAACGGTTCTCCTGATCAGAAGCTCCCTCTCCGCGGCCCTGGAAGACAAATACGGCAATCCCGTGGCCAACAGGGAGATCACCTATACGGCCCGCACTCCCGTCCAGGGATCGGAATGCCCTCGTATCGACAACCCGGACGCCAAACCCGTGATGCTTGTCACGCCCGGGAATCCGTGCGTCGATCCGATAAAACCGTCGTATGAAAGATGCAAAGACGAGGGAAAGGACGTTTTAAAAGTGATGACGCATCCCGAAAGGGGCGCCCACGTTTATTATTTTACCGGGGAAATCCCTGCCTGCGAGTACAGCATCGACGCCGTTTACAAGGATTTGGTCCGGACCTTCACCTTCGAGACCACCATGCCGCCCAGGGCCAGCGGTTTTCCGCCCGTCTGGTTCCAGGCCGGCCCCATCTACCACACGGACGCCCGGGGCGCCCGAATCGACGCGGCCAGGGTGGGGGAGGAGATTCCGATCCGGGCAATGGTCCGCGCGTTCATGACGGAATCCGTTGAAGAGAGCAAGACATACACCTGCGACGGGCAGTCGCGGACCTGCCCCACCCTTGTCCCCAACGGGTCGTTTCATTGGAGCCTGGATTTCCACAAGGCCGAGATGACATACCGGGAAAGGTGGACGTCCAATGCGGGAACTCCACTCATCCACGAGGGGGAGGGAATCTTCACAACCGATTACGAGGTGGAGCCGGGCTTCAAAGTTCTTTATTTCCGGCCGGATTGCTCCGTCATCGCCCCCCTGGTGAACAACTCCTGCACTGGTTGCCGCCTGGAGGAGGAGCGTGAGTTTTTCTCCACGGACGACAACCAGTTCCTCATGTATTTTTTCGGGGTCGATTTCGAGATCGAAGCCTCCGGCGAGAACAACGACGAGATCATCATCCCCGTGGACGACCAGGGCTACGCCACGTGCAACACGAAAATCCCCTTCACCATCACCCCGCCGGAGTACAAGGCCGCCACGGCCTACATGATGATTTATAGAAACGGGAGCCTGATCGACTATCTCCCGGTGGAGACCGAGGGCGACGGCTTCGGCGTCATCGCCAAAGGTTTCCGGCTCCCCCTTTCCGGCCGATACGAGATGGATCTGGTGCTCAATTACAGCACGGAGGTGGAGATCCGGAGCGACCGGATTCGCCTCAAACCATCCGGCATACGGACGGAAATGAAACCCGTCGCCCTGCTCCGCACCCACTATCTCAGCCAGTTCAACGCATCGGCGCCCGGCGCCATCGGGGCGGGCTACACCGACGACTACCAGCCCATCGCCATCGACCTCACCATGCCCAAGGAGGTGCGGGTGGCCCTCCTCGACCCGGACCGGAATGAGATCGGCGTCATCGTCCCCAGGACCGCCCTTCCCGCCGGCCGCCATTTTTTCCTGGTGGATTTCGAAACCGTGCGGAACAGGGGCGTGGATCCCGCGAGCAACCCCCGTTTTTACATCAAGGTCGAGTCCGTAGCCGAGGAGCAGGCCTGCACGCGGGAAATATACTATCCCGGGACCCTGAAAGAGCGGAGCCTGGGCAGGATGCTGGGCCAGCTCATAGTGCACGACGTCCTGATCCAGGACGGCTCCCTCAACCTCTCCCGGGAGGACGTAGCCCTCAAGGGCCGGGGCCCCGCCCTGGCCTTCACCCGCTCCTACACCAGCCAGCCCGCGGCCCGGGGCTTCGCCCCCCTGGGCGAGGGCTGGCGGCACGGCCTGGACCAGAAGCTGGAGGTGCTGGGTTTCTCGGAGCACGGCGACGATGCCCTCCCGGCCTGGGTTCGCCGGAATCTCGGCGCCTTCTTCAGCCGGGCCGAAATCCCGCCCGCCAACCAGGACTGGACCTCGGTCAGCGTATACGGAACCACGTTCAAGAAGCACAATGGATATTGGACGCCGGAGCGCGGCCGGCACGGAACGCTGGTGGAGCAGGACGGCGCCTTCATATACACCTCCAAGGGTGGAGCCCGCTATCGATACGACTATCCCTATCGCCCCCCGGGCGACGACCTCCTCCGGGCCTCCCCCCCTCCCCCGTCCCCGTTGCGTGACATCACGGATCGAAACGGGAACACCGCCACATTTCACTACGACAATCAAGAGAGGCTCCACCGGGTGGTGGACGCGGTGGACCGGGAGCTGGTCCTCCACTACGCCCCCGTCTCCACCCCCGTCGGCCCCAAGGACCGCCTCGTCCGGGTGACCGGCCCGGACGAGATCGAGCTGCAATTCTCCTACAACGAGCAGGCTCTCCTGGAGATCTTCGGAAGAAGCGACCGGGTGGAAACCTACGAGTACGCCCTCCAGCCCGGCGGCGAACTCGCCGCCTCCAATTTGGTCAAGACCGTCGATTCCAACGGCGCATCCCACACATTCACCTATTACCGGAAAGACGACATCGACTTCAACTCCCTGGCCAACGTCAAGGTCCTCAAGGCGGAAGCCATGGTCAAGCGCGTCACCTACCCGGACGGCGCCGCCGCGGAATTCGCCTATGAAACCACCACCAAAAACAAAAGGGTGGTCACGAACCTGAAGGGCGCCCCCACCGCCTACACCCTCAACTATTTCGGCAACCCCCGGGAAATCGAGGAGCCGGGTGGAAGAATTCTCCGAATGACCTGGTCCATCGACGAAGGCGCCGATGACGACGTCATGCTCTCCAAGACCGATGGAAGAGGCTTCACCACCCATTACCA
>JAAERE010000017.1 GCA_024230675.1 bacterium
AAGTGAATTCGGTCGAAGTAGGCGAGCCTTTCACACAGGCGAACCTTGAGCAGGCTGTCGGGCGAGAACTCGGGCGAGCCCAAGAGCGAGGTTTCTTCTTCGCACGTCTCAGGGTCACTCAGGTGGCTCGCGAAGGTCTCCGGGTTACCGTCAACGCCCGGATGAACCTGGGACCCAGGGTCGAAGTGTCTTCACTCACGTTCACCGGATTGAAACAGAGCCGCCCTGAGGTACTGAAACGCTACATTGAACTAAAAGCCGGCGACAGTCTTACGACCGTCGGTCTTGCAGCTACTGAGGAAGATGCTCTGGCCATACCGTTCGTTCGCTTCAGACCGCCCGCAAGGATTCTTCCCCGGCCGGGCTATGCTGAGGCGGATGTCGAACTTGGTTTCGATGAACTTCGCCAGTTCCACATCTTTGGCGGAGTCGGATACGTCCCCGATGATGACAAGAAGATCGTCTGGAATCTGGACCTCAAGTTGCGGAATCTATTTGGCGGCGGAAAGCAGGTGGCCGTCAAATCCGATCGTCGCAACGAGGGGCGAAATAGCCTCCACATTGCCTATGGGCAGCCGTTCTTTCTGATGGGGACAGGTTGGCTGGACCTGGAGGTGGCCACCCGAGACTACCGCGACGACTTCTACGAGTTCGGTCTTCAGGGCCGATTCACGGCGCGCCTGGCCAGAAAGGGCTCTACCGGCCTGGGGCTCGCCTGGAGACGCGTGGAACCGGCGGGAGACAGCCCTTCATTTTCTGCCTACACCGTGGAGTACTCAATAGGGCGGATGTTTTTTGACGAACCCCTCAATCCTTCCAAAGGATTCCAGGTCTCAGCCGCTATCGCCTATACCTATCGTCGTTACACATCAATTGACTCGGTTACCGCCCGGGAAGTATTCAACGAGACCCGAAGCCGTCTGTCGCTGCAGGCCGTCCAGCCCATGTACAGAGGTCTGGTGGGGTATTTGGGCGCCCAGTACATGGGGCTGGAAACAGGGGAGGAACTGCCGCCGCTTTCGGAGCTCGCGCTGATAGGCGGGCCGGGGAGCCTTCGCGGTTTTCGCAACGAGCAGTTCGCGGCTCAACGGGCCGGCCTTGCCACATTAGAACCGCGCCTTCGGTTTTCTCAGGGTTATGCTTTCCTGTTCTATGACGCGGCATATATCAACCGACGACTCAGCAACGGCGAGGGAAAGGCACATACCGAGGAACTCTACCGCGATGGTTTCGGCCTTGGCCTGTCACTTTTTGACAAGGTACGTTCGATCAAATTGTCGCTCGGCTGGAACCGCGACGCCGGTTTTGACCAGCCACAACTGTCGATCGAAATGGCGGCCGATTTATAGTTGTTGACTGATCCTGACCGCCTGTCTATTCTGGGCGGTGTCTCAAATCATCGAAATCTTCAGGTTGATAAGGGTTGTCAACTGTCTGCTGGCGGCTGTTGGCGTGGCTATCGGGGCGTGGATGACCTGGTTCACCCCGGTATATTTCGGCCCCACCGTCGCGGCGATAGCGGCCTTTTGCGTCTGTGCCGCCGGCAATGTGGTCAACGATTTGAGGGATGTCGAAGTTGATCGCATTAACCGCCCGAAACGAGTTTTGGTACGAGGAGCCTTGTCGCCGGCTTTTGCTCGCAATCTGGCTATCGGTCTGAACCTGGTGGCTGTGCTTCTGGCTGTCTCCGTCAGCTGGTGGCTCGCGGTCGTGGCCCTGATCACCATCCTGTTGCTCCTGGCCTACAATATGACTCTGAAGAAGATTCCCCTGGCGGGCAATGTGGTAGTAGCCCTGACCGCCGGCTTGACCTTCCTGACCGGAGGTATTGCGGTTGATCCCTATCTGGCTTTCAGACTGCCGGGGCCGATAATCCCGATGGCCTTTGCTTTCTTCTTCCATCTCGTTCGTGAAATAGTAAAGGATGTCCAGGATATTGAGGGCGACCGCCGGTCGGGTGTGAGAACGCTGCCACAGATCATAGGTGTCTCCGCGTCGCTCTTGACCGCCCTGGGACTTTTCGTTGTTTTGACGGTTCTGACCTGTATGCCAATATTTTTCGGATGGTTTGGAGATACGTACAAAGTGATTGCTGTGTATGTCGTGGATCTTCCGCTTCTGGCCCTGCTGATCTTCCTTTGGGGCAATCCCAGTTCCAGAATGCTGGCCGCAAGCTCGGCCTTTCTGAAGATCGGCATGACGCTGGGGGTGGTAGCGCTCGTACTGGCTTAGAAAATGATGAAACCTCGCGCCAAAAAGACAGTATAACTAAACATTGGGCGAGAGAAGGTGTTCTAACTTAGGACTTGACAAATAGTTAACTGTTGAGAAAAATTATCTCCCGAGTTGTGACCTCCAACCCACGGGAGTTAGCTACGGATTTGATGAATCGTTATGGTGCAGCCGTCCTGACGGCGATGCTCGGTCTTACCCCCTGCGTGAGTAAGGCTATATCTGTCTCCCAGTCAATTGATCGCACGGATATGCGGTTTGAGGACACTGCTGCCTACCAGGTAGTGATTTCCTGGGAGGGCCCACCGACCCGGTACCGGTTCGAAAAAGCGTTGCGGCTCGAAGCTGACAAGCTGAAAGTGGCGTCGTTCTCCAGCACGGTAAACTCCACGGGTACAGGGTCAGACGAGATCAGCTCCAAAGTCGTGAACTACCGGTTGGTACCAACCGGTTCGGGAACGGCCGGCGTTGAATCGCTCGCGATCGAGTTTATGGAGTGGCCCGATACGACCGTTGGCGTGCTGCTGACCGACGCTTTTGCCATAGCTGTTGCCCGTCCCGTTCCGATCAAGGCTCTGGACCAGGAGGGGAACTCGATCTGGTTGTGGTCTTTGGCGGTCGTTGTGCTACTTGGAGGAGCCGCTGGAGTTGTGGTCTGGATGCGTGGCAAAGAAGAAAAACCGCCCGTTCGCACCCCGGCCCAGGCGTTTCTCGATGACCTGGCCACGCTTAAGAGCGATACCGGGAGCGACCTGAAGCAGTTCCAGACCGGGCTTTACAAAATACTGACGGTGTTCGTGAGCGTCCTCTACCAGATCGACGTCAACGGCCGGTCAACCGAGGCGATTCTGGACGATCTGGAGAAAGCGGACCTTAGCCGCGAGGGCAAAGACATGTTATCGGACTGGCTCCGAAGGGCGGAGCGCGAGAAGTACGCCCCGGTGAACGCCGCCCCCGGCGAGACGATCCGGCTGGAGTCCGAGATTCGTAACTTTGTAGAAAAACATTTTTGATTATACAGGTCGGAGGTTTTTGTGAGTATAGACATTCAAGAGATCCAGGCCGCGGTAGAAAAAGAGGCCTCGTTTGTCGAGCGCCTGACCGAGCAGATAAGCTCGGTTATTGTCGGCCAGAAGTACCTCGTTGAGCGTCTGCTGATCGGCATTCTGGCCGACGGTCACATTCTTATCGAGGGTGTGCCGGGGCTGGCCAAGACGCTTTCAGTGCAGACCCTGGCCGACGCTATCAAGGCCAAATTCCAGCGCATCCAGTTTACTCCGGATCTTCTTCCGGCGGACCTCATCGGCACCATGATCTACAATCCGCAGAAGGCGGACTTCAAAGTCAAAAAAGGCCCGATCTTCGCGAATATCATCCTGGCGGACGAAATCAACCGCGCCCCTGCCAAAGTTCAGTCGGCCCTGCTCGAAGCTATGCAGGAGCGGCAGGTGACGATAAGCGATACCAGTCACAAGCTGGACGAACCATTTATGGTGCTGGCCACGCAGAATCCGATCGAGCAGGAAGGCACCTATCCGCTTCCGGAAGCCCAGATCGACCGGTTTATGCTGATGCTCAAGATTACTTATCCTAACCCGGCCGAGGAACGTGAGATTATGGACCGCAACACGGCGGTAGAGAAAATCCAGGTAGAGGGCGTTATCACAACGGAAGAGATTCTGAGGGCCCGGCAGGTGCTGCGGACGATATATGTTGACGACAAGGTGAAGGAATACATCATCAATATAATCTTCGCCACCCGCGAGCCTGAGAAATACAACCTCGAGCATATCAAGGACCTGATTGCGTTTGGCGCCTCGCCGCGTGCGACGATCTATCTGAATCTGGCTGCCAAAGCGCACGCTTTCCTCAAAGGACGCGGCTATGTTACGCCGGAGGATGTAAAGGCCATAGGACCGGACGTCCTTCGCCACCGCGTTCTTCTGACCTACGAAGCTGAGGCCGAAGAGATGACCTCGGATGACATCGTGCGCAAGGTCTTTAACGCTATTGAGGTTCCGTAGCAGGCGCGTATGATCCCACGGGAAATACTAAAGAAGATTCGGCACATAGAGATTCACACCAAACGGCTGGTGAACGATCTCTTCTCGGGCGAGTACCATTCCACGTTCAAAGGACAGGGAATGGAGTTCGAGGAGGTGCGCCAGTACCAGCCGGGGGACGACATCCGCCTGATCGACTGGAACGTCACCGCCCGAACCGGCTATCCCCACATCAAGAAGTTCCGCGAGGAGCGGGAGCTGTCGGTGGTGCTCATGGTGGACGCCTCGTCGTCCGGCCGATTTGGCACCCGGGAGAGATTCAAGAGCGAAACCGCCGCCGAACTGTGCGCGCTGTTGGCGTTCTCGGCCATCAGGAATAACGACAAAGTTGGACTGATTATTTTCACCGACCAGATCGAGAAATTCGTGCCGCCTCAAAAAGGACGGTCACACGTGCTGCGGCTGATCCGCGAGATTCTGTACTTCGAGCCGGTGGGCACCGGGACCGACGTTTCCGGGGCGCTGGAGTATTTCAACAAGGTCATCAAGAGGAAGTCGGTGGTGTTCTTGATATCGGACTTCCTGTCGGACGGTTACCTCAAGCCGCTCCAGATTTCCAACAACAAACACGATGTCGTGGCGATGAAAGTTTCCGACCCGCGCGAAGCGAGTTTTGAGAACGTCGGTCTGATCGAACTGGAGGACGCCGAAACAGGGGAAGTTGTGCTGATAAACACCTCTTCCAAGCGGTTTCGCCAGGAATTCGAAGCTCGCGCCCGCGAGGACAACGAAAACCTGAAGAGAAGCTTACAGTTGATCAATGTAGATTTTATCAACATCCAGACGGGTGAATCCTATATCGCTCCGCTGGTGAATTTCTTCAAGATGAGGGAGAAGCGGCACTGATGGGAACTGCCGAAACCCGAATCCGCGCCAAAACGTTTGTCTGCGGACTACTGTCTATCGGTTTGGCAACAGCGGCTGCTGCTTGTGGCAGTGTGGATTATGGCGAGCGAATCGAGCAGCACAAAGTCATGGCCGGGGAGCTTTTGAATAACCGGCTGTATGAGGCGGCAATCGAAGAGTATTCTGCGATAATGGCCTATGATGATGTCGACAACAGGCAACGGGCCAACATCAGTTATCTCATAGCCCGGGTTTATTTCGAGGACATCAAAGACTTTGAAAGTGCCGCCGCCTGGTACGTCCGTGCGCGAGAGTACGATCCCGAGGGCTCTTTTGTGACGGAAGCTTCGAAGAATCTCGTCGCCTCTCTGGAAAAGCTCGGCAATGTGTTTGACGCCCGACGTCAACTCAGCGCCGCGACCGACGTTGACAACGAACCCCGCACAAAAGAAGACGTGGCGGTGGCTGAGGTCGGCGGACGCAAAGTCTGGCTTTCGGAGATCGAAGACTACATTGCGTCTATGCCTCCGCAGGCACAGGAGCAGTTGGTGTCGCGCGAGGCTAAGATCGAGTTCATCCAACAATACGTGGGAGTCGAGCTGCTTTACAACGCCGCCGTCCGCGAGGACTTTCTTTCCGACCCTGCTATCATGCGCCAGCAGGAGAAAATGCTTCGAGGCCTTTTGGTGGATCGCTATGTGGCCGAGAGAGTGGTCCCGAACGTTCAAATCGACACCCTGGACGTTCACAATTTTTACCTGGCCAACAAGTCCGGGCGATACTCCGACAAACCTTACGACTCGGTGCGATCTCAAGTGTTTTTTGACTACCAATCGAAAAAGGCCGAGGCGGCCTATTCAGAATACATCGAGGGGCTGGCGCGAGCTGAAGGCGTCCAGTTTTTTGAGCAAAATGTCCGATGATGACTTAGTGAATTTATGACCCGATATTTGAAATACATATTTGTTCTGGCTCTGATTCTGACGGCGACCCCGTTACGGGCTCAGGTGGAGCCGGACACGGTCGGTTCGCTGGAGGGGATCGAGATTGCTACTTCGGTAGACCTGGCGGAGATGTACATAGGTGATCTGGTTACATACAAAGTCACCATCACCTATGACTCGGCATATTCTCTGATCCCTCCGCCTCTGGGAGCTAACCTCGGGGCGTTCGAGGTAAAGGACTATGCCCCCGACGAGGAAGAGACGCTGAACGACGGACGTCGCCGAACTCGAACCAGTTTTGTTCTCAGCACTTACACGACCGGCGATTATGTTATTCCCCCACTGCCGGTGACATTCCTGTTGCCGGACAGCTCACACAAGGTGTTGTTGGCCGAGCCGGTGCCGATTCGGGTCCTCTCAATGTTGGATCAAGCCGGCAGTGATTCGCTTGAGATCGTGGACATCCTGCCGCTGGCCCAGCAGTATGAGTTCCCGCCGGATTACAGCGCCTACTACTTCTGGGGAGGAATTATCCTCGCTGTCCTGGCCCTGATCACTGCGATTCTCGTATGGGTTCGCCGGAAGCCGGCCGAAGTGATCGAGGACCTTCGCTCGCCGTGGGAAATCGCGTTCGAGAAGCTGGCCTTCCTCAACGAATCATTTCTGGTCAACGACAGCCTGGCCGCCGACGGTCGGCACAAGGAGTATTACCTGGAAGTCACAGAGGTCACGCGCGACTACCTGGGAAGAATATACGAAGTCGATGTCCTGGAAATGACCACGGAACAGTTTGTCGAGGCCTTCGAAGACGTGGACCTGCCCAACGACAGCTTTGATCGTCTGACAGAGTTCTACGGCCATGCCGACATGGTCAAGTTTGCCCGCTTCAGACCAACCACGGAGCGCGCCCGACAGGATTTCGACCTTGCCCACGATGTGATCGACAAAGTTCGAGTCGATTACGAGCGCCGACAGCAGATGGATCTCCGAGTCAGGGACGAGAGCGGCAAGGTGATCCCCGAAGCGGATGAGGCGAAAACGCCGACGGAGGAACAGGTATCATGATGGATCTCCAGTTCCCCGGCCTCAACGTCAATCTCTTTGATGTCCTGGACATCAACATCCCGGCCCTGGTAATATTTATCCTCGGCGGCGTTGCTGTGGCGTTGATGCTGTGGCACATTGTCAAGCGGCGCCACAAACGCTCCGTGGCCGTCAAGTACTCAGATATCCGCATCGTGCAGCGCGCGGCCAGTTCAACCCGTCACCGGATGCGGTTCATTGTTCCGGCGTTACGCATCCTGGCCGTAGTTCTCTTCACCGTGGCCCTGGCGCGTCCGCGGTCGGGCACTGAAGTGCGAGAAGTTACTTCGGAAGG
>JAAERE010000018.1 GCA_024230675.1 bacterium
AAACGCAAAAAGCCCGGTCGGCGCTACCGACTGGGCTTCTCTACTGTGTATCCGGCGGCGTCCTACTCTCCCACACGGCTTCCCGTGCAGTACCATCGGCGCTGAAGGACTTTACTGCTGTGTTCGATATGGGAACAGGTGTGGCCCCTTCGCTATAGCCACCGGAACATTCGACGTCTGACGACACGCCTTCGAATCGATCATCGACTTTCTTTCGGCTCGATCTTCAAGACCGTCCCGACGTCCTGCGTCAGGACGAGGCCTCGCGGTCGGTTAGTACCGGTAGGCTGCATGCGTCGCCGCACTTCCACCTCCGGCCTATCGAACAGCTAGTCTTGCTGTGACCTTTAGGGGAGTTGAACTCCCGGGAAATCTCTCTCGAGGCTGGCTTCCCGCTTAGATGCCTTCAGCGGTTATCCATTCCGAACTTAGCTACCCTGCGGTGCCGCTGGCGCGACAACAGGATCACCATAGGTTCGTCCACTCCGGTCCTCTCGTACTAAGAGCAGATCCTCTCAAATTTCCAACGCCCACGGCAGATAGGGACCGAACTCTCTCACGACGTTCTGAACCCAGCTCGCGTACCGCTTTAAACGGCGAACAGCCGTACCCTTGGGACCTGCTTCAGCCCCAGGATGCGATGAGCCGACATCGAGGTGCCAAACCCCGCCGTCGATGTGAACTCTTGGGCGGGATAAGCCTGTTATCCCCGGAGTACCTTTTATCCGTTGAGCGATGGCCCTTCCATACAGAACCACCGGATCAC
>JAAERE010000019.1 GCA_024230675.1 bacterium
AAGCGGCGTTGGAATGCACGAGGTTAAAATGTTCAATCCGGTGAGACCGGGCGACGTTCTCCATGTCGATGCCCGGTGGTGTGAGTTGAAACCGTCAAAAAGCAAGCCGGACAGGGCTATGGCTTCGATCAGATGCATCGTCGGAAATCAAAATGGAGAAGCAGTAATAGAATATGGATATCGCTATTTATTGGCTTGTCGTAAACCGAAGTTGGAACCAGGTCGATGAACCCAATTAAATTCCATATGAAATATTTCGGGAAAAAGCTCCTTCGCCTGTTCGCGATCGTACTGGCCGTTTCGGCGCTGACTTTCCTGATGGTGGATCTTCTGCCCGGGGACGCGGCCTACGAAATCGCCGGGGAGGAGGCGAGTCTTTCGGACATCGAGGCGATCCGGGAGGAGCTGGGCTTGAATCGAAACATTTTCGTCCGATACGCCGCCTGGATTTCGGAGGTCCTCCGCGGCAATCTGGGCGAATCGTATAATAACGGCGAGCGGGTCTCCGCGGCCATCGTCTCGCGCCTGCCGGTCACCATCGAGCTGCTCCTTGTTTCCCAGGTTTTCGCGCTGCTTCTCGCCATCCCCGCCGGGATCGCCGGCGCGTACAAAGCGGAGACGGGCGTCGACAAGTCGTTGAGTTCCGCGGCATTCGCCATGATGTCCATCCCTATTTTCGTTTCATCGCTGGTCCTGATCTATTTTTTCGCGTTGAAACTGAGATGGCTTCCGGCCACGGGTTACACGCCCCTGTCCGAGGGCCTCTGGGCGAACGTTCGCTCGTTCATCCTCCCGGCGACGAGCATCGCCATGGTGGAGTGCGTCCCGCTCATGCGGGTCCTGCGCACGGACATGATCGCCACGCTCCAGGAAGACTATATTCTCATGGCGAGATCCAAGGGGCTGCCGGCGTTGCATGTCCTGTTCAGACACGCTCTCCGGCCCTCCTCCCTGACGTTGGTCACCATTCTCGGAATCCAGATCGGCCATCTCATCGGCGGCGCCTTGATCGTCGAGATCATTTTCGCGCTTCCCGGCGTGGGCCGCCTGCTCATTGGCGCGATCTACGGGCGGGACTACAATATCGTCCAGGGGTGTATCCTTTTTATAACAGTTGGTTACGTAAGCGTGAATTTCGTGGTCGATTTCCTCTATTCGGTACTCGACCCCCGCATTCGAATGGAGAAGGCCGATGGTTGAAGGGATGAAGGAATACGACGACATGCCGACCCTGGGTCCGATTTTCTGGCTCTCCGTCGGCTGGATCGTCTTTATCGTGTTTTGCGCCGCGAGCGTGGATTTATGGCCCCTGCCCGAGTCCGATCATATGGATTTTATGAACCTGGCCGCACTGCCGGGCGCGGAGGGAGAGGTCTCCATAGTACAGCCCGACGGCAAGGAGATAACGACCCGGTACAGGTATTTGTTCGGCGCGGACGCCATGGGACGGGATATATTCACCCGGCTGGTTTTCGGCGCTCGCGTCTCCCTTGCCGTCGGCCTGGC
>JAAERE010000020.1 GCA_024230675.1 bacterium
AAAAACCGCCTCGTCAATGCTCAACGCCTGCTCAAAGGCCGCCTGCGCCCCTTCCAAGTCGCCCATAGCTCGAAGGACGCCGCCCAAATTATTGACGCGAATAGCCACCTTGGGATGGTCCGGCCCAAAAACCGCCTCGTCAATGCCCAACGCCCGCTCAAAAGCCGCCCGCGCCCCCTTTAGGTCGCCCAGGTCTTGAAGAATTTCGCCCAGGTTGTTGACGCGCTTGGCTACGTTGGTATTATTTGGCCCCAGAACCTGCTCTAAAATACCCAAAGCTCGTTCAAAGGCCGCCCGCGCTCCCTTTAGGTCGCCCAATTCTTGGAGGATGTCGCCCAGGTTGTTGGCGCGGATGCCTACGTTGGGATGGTTCGGCCCAAAGACTACCTCGTCGATATCCAGCGCCCGCTCAAAGGCCGCCCGCGCTCCGGCATAGTCGCCGATTGCACGCAGGTGGTAGCCCAGTTCATTGCTCAAATCAGCCCCTATCTCATCCCCCCGCGCCTGCGCCGCGCCGGCCACTGCCCGCAAATGCGACTGCCAGACCAATAGCGAGGCCGGACAGCCGCTTCGGTCCACTAGTTGAGCCTCTGCCAGCAGTGACTTTTCTACCGCCCCTTGCGCTTTCTCATCCGCCACGCTTTGCCCAAAGACTGCCAGCAGTTGGTGCAGCAGCAGCGTCCCCTTTTCCTCCTGCTTCAGTAAACCCAGAGCAACCAGCCAGGCCAGGGCGTCCTCGGCCAGCAGGGTATTATCTTCCGGCGATTTCACTGTGGCCAGCAACAATTGACGGGGGATTGGTTCGTCGGGCGCAAAGTAGGCCGCCCGGCTCAACAGGGCCTGGGCCAGGGCGGCGGTGGGGTCGGCGGCGTCGAGTTGCTCGTGGCTTAGAGCGAAGCTTCTGGCCACGTGTCGCTCGTGGGTGGTGGTTGCTGTCAGGTCCGCCCCGGCCAGCAGGTGATGGGCCAATCCCTTTTTGCCAAGTTGGGCCAGGTAAGCCGCCGGCGTACCGGGTCTGGCAGGTTGGCAGGTGGTCAGGAAACTCCCGGCCAGGTGTAGGGCCAGTGGCAAATCGCCCAATTCCCCGGCAATGGCGTCCAGCCCGGCCTCATCTTCTGCCAAATCGGGCCTGTACTTTAGCAGCAAGGTTAGGCTCTCCTCCCGACTCAACACCCCCAATGGCAGCGACTGCACCCCCGACGCCGCGCTCCCCCACTCCCGACGGCTGACGACCAACAGCCGGCAGCCCCCACTCGATGGCCGCCACTGCGCCAGCAACTCCTCTTGTTCGCAGTTGTCAAAAATAAGCAAGCGCGGCAAGTCGTTCCGCCAGGCTGACAGGACCAGACGAATCTGGCTATTCAGGTCCAGGGCGTCGAAGTCTGGAAACAGGTTTAAATGCTCTGGCCGGCCGCACAAGGCGACCTCGGCCGGAATCGCGCTGGCATCGGCAAAACTCAACCAAAACACGCCCCCGGTAAAAAATTTCCCGTAGCGATGCCCAAACTCACCGGCCAACTGTGTCTTGCCGATGCCGCCCTGGCCGGTAATGGCAACAACCTGGCCAATGGCCGCGGTCTCGCCCGTTTGTAAGGCTTCGGCCAGACGGCGCAGGTAGGTCTCGCGTCCGGTGAAGAAAGGGTTGCGGCTGAGGGGCATACGAGAGCCGGGGGAAAGATATGAGGGGGGATGGATTTTTGAATCGGATATCATAATTTGGTAGTCCCCAACAAGTAGTGATAATGAAAAAAGCATGATAAAATAAAAGGATGAAATGTCCAAGATGCGAAAGTGAACAAATTATAAAAAATGGAAGTATCCACACCGGGAAACAGAAATATAAGTGCAAAGCGTGTGGCAGACAGTTTGTCCAAAACCCAAAACACCCAGCCATCACAGATGAAACCAAAGAACTCATCGACAAACTGTTGTTGGAAAAGTTACCCTTAGCCGGTATCAGTCGTGTCACAGGGGTATCAGAAACGTGGCTGCAAACCTATGTTAATCAGAAGTATGCTCAGGTGCCCCGTCAGGCTCAGTTAGGCTCTAAAAAAAAATGCGATTGATCCTACAATGTGACGAAATGTGGTCATTTGTGGCCCAAAAATCCAACAAACAGTGGATTTGGATAGCTCTCGATGCCGATAGTCGGGAAGTGGTGGCCTTGGTTGTGGGTGACCGCAGTCAAAAAACCGCTCAAGCCTTATGGGATGCGCTGCCGTTAGCCTATCGCCAGCAAGCTATTTGTTATACCGATGAGTGGGATGCGTATGCAGCCGTTATCCCACCTGAGCAACATTATCCGGTCAAGAAAGATAGTGGCAAAACCAACTATATCGAACGCTTTAACTGTACGATGCGGCAACGTGTCTCCCGTTTGGTTCGCAAGACCCTTTCTTTTTCCAAGAAACTGGCTAATCATATTGGGGCCATTTGGTATTTTGTTCATCATTACAATGCTTCTTTATCTTTTCCCTAACTCCTTCCCACTACTTGTGAGGGACTACCAGATTTTCTTCTAATATCCTTAATAGACTTCCGTCACTGACACGCCACAGTTTAATTGTGCCATCCAGACCAGTAGAAGCTAATACGGTCCCATCCGGGGAAAAGGCTACACTTGACACAGCAGATGTGTGTCCTTCTAAACTGTGTAGCAATGTTCCATCACTCACACGCCACAACTTTACTGTACCATTCCATACTGCTCCCGAAGCAACTATGTCCCCATTTGGAGAAAAAGCCGTACTGAAAAAGGGTTCTTTACCCAATGCATACAATACCGATCCATTGTCTATTTCATACCATAATTTTGTGCAAACAGTTTAGGTTTCTATGTAGTTAGTGCAAAATCAGGTAATTTCTATTCAGTAAAATCGTACTTTTTCAAACAAATACACAAATCTTCGGCATTTTCATGAGTACTTAGCAACTCAACCCGAGACAGCAAACCGTTCTCAAAAATCAGTTTTCCGGGAATATTGAGCAGTTTGTTAACAATACGTTTCTGACCATACGTATGAAAGCGAGAGTCTGATAAGGCGAAATGGTAAAAATCAGCCAACAAGTTGTGGGCCAAATCGGTCAGTAAAATCAAGCCTTGTTGAGCCAAAAAGCCGCCTTTCTGTCGGGTAGCCAAATGTAAACCACCTTTATCACTGCGGAATTGTTCGACCTCAGCCCCACCCCGGTTGTCATAAAGTGACATCAAATACCCTTTGGAGGGTACTTTGAGGGTGGTCAGGTAATAACTGTGCAAAAACTTGCCCTTTTTGAGCCGTTTTTTGACAAAGGTCTGAATGGGACGACCATAGTCCATCGGGGCC
>JAAERE010000021.1 GCA_024230675.1 bacterium
CCAGTACGGTTCGCTCCGGAGCTCCCAGTACTACGACGAAAACGGCGTCGCCCTGGCTTTCAGAAGTCTCGACTTGACCATCGACCAGAGCACCGGCCTGGTCCGCGAGAGCCGCGACATGGCGGGTCTTGTGACGCTCTACGAGCGCGACGAGATGGGTCGGCTTACCTGGGTCAAGCCCGAGGTGGGCCACGGGGCGTGGATCCAGTACGTGTACACGCGCGCCACCTCGTCGACGGCGCCGGCGAAGGTCGAGATCCTGCATCGGCCGAACGGCAGCGAGACCGCGACGGCCTTGGCGCGCAGCGCCATCCATTTCGAGAGCTTCGGCAGGGTTTGGAAGGAGCAGAGGTTGATGCCGGGAGTCGGATGGAGCAGCCGCGAGACCCGATACAATGGCATGGGCTGGAAAAGTCAGGTCTCGGAGTACAGTGCCGACACCCCCGCGGGTTGGACCCGGTACCTCGACTACGATCCTTTCGGCCGGCCGCGGACGATCCGGCCACCGGACGGTGCGGGCCACGACGTCGCGATATGCTATACGGGGGTGCGTCTGGTGGAGCGAACGACCAAGGTCGGGAGCGCTCGCGACGCCGCCGGGCAGATCGTCGAGACCGAGAGCACGACCACG
>JAAERE010000022.1 GCA_024230675.1 bacterium
CAGATGAGCGAACAAGTGTCCTCTGCGGCGGAGACGGTACGTGAGGAGCTGGTTGAAAAGCTCACCTGACCCAAGAGGCATCATTAGTGTATAACAGGTAAGGGTTCAGGGTTCTGACAAACGGGAGGGTTTCATGCGACAGTTCAGTCTCTTATCGATAATCGTAGCGCTTGTCGCTCTTATCATTTCTGCTTGCTCTCAAGAGGAACCAGAATTGGTCCCGGGGCAGATAACTGTCACGGGCAGGATCACAGATGCCGTAACCGGCGAGCCGCTGAGGAATGTGATCGTTTTCGCGGAGCGCGAGAAAGTCCGGGCGTTGACCGATGAAGACGGCCGGTATCGACTGAACAGCCTTCAATCACAAGACTCTCCGCTAACGCTGCACCGATACGGCTATACGTACGCCCTTCCTCCCGAACCGATTAAGATCTTTGGCGAGCCAAGAAGAGAGGAAGAAAAGACACCGTCCATTCCGGGAGTACGTAATTTCCTGATGGATACAACGCTAGTGCGCCCGCAAACCAGTGACACATCTTACATAGCCGGCTATGAACTGGGTCAGAATATGGCCGTAGCGGAGTTTCAGAACAGCGATCCATGCTGGTATCGAAACACGATGCCACCAATGATTGACGAACTGATTGGTCTTCCCGTGAGGCCTATGATAGGTTGCTTTGATGACAGCCATACTAAGGGCGTCAAAGCGGGTCACAACAATCGGGTGCTGCAATACATTGCGGCCGATGGCCTTCCCGAGCTTCCCCACTTGTGGCAATACCGCCTCTTTCAAAGGATCGGCCGAGATTACTGGAGAAGAGCAAAAGTGACGCCACCCCAGAACCTATGGTGGAAAGGCCCGTCAGTTCCGTCTCCGGACAGTTCGGTGGCCTTGCGGATTATTGCGCCGGGTTATGAGTGGTACTGTCATTACCTGGAGATTAGCAGGGGCGACTCAGCAGTACTCATCGAAATGCCGCCATACGAGAGGGATACTCTTCACGTGATATGGGACATCACCGAAACGGATACGGTCGCAATCATCCGTACCGCCCATGCGGCTTTTACCGTAGTGGACCTGTGTACAGGTGCCTATCGGCAGCTTGCCCTCCCTAAGAACAACTACCATTCCCCTATGGAGCCTGTACCGGGAAATGCTCCGTAAGGTTACCGCTGCAACACTTACCGCACCCTGAACCGCTCCGGGTATTCGGTGGTTGAGAGCCACAGCGCCATGTCATCGTCTGAACCCGGCAGATACTCCTCGGTAACTCTGTAGAAACGGGCAGACGTCAATCCCGACGTCGCAAACAAAGCCCGGCAGTATTCATCAAACCGCTCAACTCCCATCTGACGCCTCAGATAATCCAAGAAGAGCCGAACCCGGTCGTTCAGCACAAAACGGTCTTTGTACTCGCTGATGTCCTCGAATGTGAGCTGGTCGATCGGCTTTTCGGCCGGAAGAGGGTTGTCCCGATGATCCAGCCCGGTCTCCCGTTTAGTCAGATAAGCCTCCTGCACGTCGATCATGTAATCGTCGTACCAGCCTTCGCCCAGCATCTCCCCCACCACGGGCAGATGAAAGTACGACGGGAAGCCTTCAACCATCAGCGCAGCCAATTTATCTTCCCGTCGGATGGGCGGCTGCACAAAAGCGTGGACCAACTCGTGGGCCAGCGTACGCTTGGGGAATATCTCCTCGTCGAAAGTCAGCCACAGATCGGAAGTAAACCCGACCACATTGCCGCTGCTGATGTTTCCATACTCGGGCATTTCCATTATGTGGAACTCGTTTGCCTCGGCCTTGGACGAATACCGTGCAACAAACTGATCCGACAACTCTCGCACAAAGGCCAGGATAGAATCCGCCCCCGCCAGCGATGCCGGGTCCGAGAGGCAATACACGTGGACATTACCTAACGTACGGTGTTCAAACCGGCGCGCCGTGCATTGAGCCTGGTATAGGTATGCATCAAGCGCCTGCCACCGGGACCTTCGAGTCCCGTCAACAACCGAATCGGATACCTGATTGCCCGTAAACACCGGGACGAAGTCTTCGGGGACTTCCAGCAGCACATCCGCGAAGTCTACGCTGTAGCCGTCGACCTGCCCTTCCAGAAAGATCGGAAACCAGGGCGAATAGTAGTAGGCCCTTAAATAGACGCCGGTAGGATCGATCCTCATATAGTCCGACTCCGCCCGGACCTGCGAGAGATGAAAGGGTCCTCGGTAGAAGACCTCCAGCTCATCCAAAAAGCCTTCAGATGATACAGCCACTGCCGTCCTGTTGGCTATGAGCGAGCAATCGTACGGATAATACACCTTGTCCTGAGAGAGGCTCAGGGTTTTGTCCCCGGCCCGTACGGAATCCACCGCTAATTCGCCGTGCAAGACAAAGACCACCGAGTCGTTCAGCGTGGCTTCCGGGTCAAAGACCACGACGGCCGATCCCACCATATATGAGGATTCCGGCTGAAAGGACGCCTTCAACTCGTAGCTTTGGACTTTCGGGTATGGATTGGCGTTGGCGGAAACAGACAGAAACCACAGAATAAGACAAACCGGTGCGAATCTCACGGCCAGACCCTCCCAAAGTTTGCGAACGCTTGTTACTTCTGCATTTGACCGGGACCAATGACAGATTGTTGCAGCTCTGAGATCGTGGTGTACACCAGAACACTGCGCACTTCGGGCATATTGGCCCGATTATGGTAAGGTCCTGCCGCAGGGGTAGGCGCCTCTCCAAGTTATAAGAGCATAATTGGAAGCCAATAGAGAAAGGCGGACGAGAGAATGATTACAATCAGACTTCCACCACTGAGCAACGGTTGTCTTCCAGCCGCGACTAGAGCAACAGCCAGCACGATGAAATACATGTAATTTGCCGGTAGCGGATGATCAGTTCCTTCGGTCAAGACCGCCGCCACGGTGACGAAAGCGGCCACAATCTGACCAAGGCACGCACTGAAAGCAGGGGCGTCTTCCTCTCCATTATACCCACCGGAAGACGAGATTATCTTACCCAAGATAGTCACGGACACCACTATACAGATGCCGGCGATGACCAGCGTCGCCTGTTGCGGTGTCCACGACTTGTATACCAGGACAGCACCAGCAACGAGTAACCCCGTTCCCATGGGGAATACCATGTACTTGAGACTATAGCAGTTCACATCGACCTCCCTGGCCCGTGCCCGTCGCCGGCGAATCGCTGGACGTCTGACACAAAGCAGTACCGCAGCACGCATTGTCGGCTTTCCGACTTTCTGCGGGCCGTCCTGAACTTTCCTGCTCATGTGCTTGAATACCCCCGGCTGCAATCGACAAGGTAGGACTTGAGACTCCGACGCGCAAGCTGTCTGTCGCATTTTGGGATGAGACACCTGCCCCCCCAGCTAACGGTTGCATCGTGGACCCAGCTTAAAAGGGTTAGTCTCAAAAAACCCGTTGCAGAACGCCCGGAACATCCTTCCATCAATGCAAAATGCCTGTTCGGGAGCCGCCCAACTGCTCAGTTTTCGAACAGCAAATCCCCCCAATATCTAAACTGTCACTTTCTGTCGTAATTGTAACCGCCTGCCTCTATTCGGCTTAGTGAAATTAATCACGTTGGCCCGAAGTTTGTAGAAGTCCGAACCGAACTAGAGGATTGTTATGTGGGGCTATTTATTTCTAGGAGACAGAATGCAAGCGCAAGAATCGACAACCGTGATGCGGGCAGCCCTTGCTGTGGCTATATTGTTTGTGGTCCTTATGGCCACGCCGGGACTGGCGGCGCTCGAAGCCGCTGACGCTACTCCCAACTCGATCACTATTAATTGGACCGCTCCCGGCGATGACGGTACTTCCGGCACCGCCTCGGGCTACGACATCCGCTACTCGACCTCTACTATAACGGATGCCAAC
Organism: bacterium; assembly: GCA_024230675.1. Classification (GTDB taxonomy): domain Bacteria; phylum Zixibacteria; class MSB-5A5; order GN15; family FEB-12; genus JAAERE01. The sequence goes on from JAAERE010000022.1 coordinate 3,907, forward strand.
TGGATTTCGGCTAACCAGGCCTCGGGGGAACCCACGCCGCAAGCGGCCGGTACCGCCGAAAGTTTCGAGATTACCGGCCTAACTCCCGGCACAGTCTACTATTTTGCGATCAAGACCGCCGACGAGAACCTGAACTGGTCGCTGATCTCGAACATCGCAACTCAGTCGACGACCACAGTGAACACCGCGCCTGACGCTATTGCCGATTTCAGCGCCGGCAGCCCGACGACGGGCTCCCTGACCCTGTCCTGGACGGCCACCGGCTCCGATGGCTCCTCCGGTACCGCCTCCCAGTACGACATCAGGTACTCGACCTCGACGATCTCAGACGCCAACTGGAATTCAGCTACCCCGATTACCGGCGAACCGGCTCCTTCGGTAGCAGGCAGTTCGGAGTCGGTCGTAGTAACAGGGCTGAACTCATCGACCACATATTATTTTGCCATCAAGGCAGCTGATGAAGTCCCCACCTGGTCGGCTCTTTCCAACATCGCCAGCGGCGCGACCATTACAGGTGACACCCCTCCCGCCACAATCGCTAATCTTGGACTGTCGAACCCGACCGAAACTTCTTTGACGCTGTCGTGGACAGCTCCCGGCGCCGACGGAGCCTCCGGCACTGCCTCCGCGTACGACATCAGGTACTACTCCTCCGCTATTACCGTCGGCTACTGGGACGCCGCCGAAGAGGCTGTGGGCGAACCTTCGCCTCAGCCCGGCGGTAGTCTGGAGACGTTCGTGCTGACAGGTCTCAATCCGGGAACCACCTACTACGTGGCAATAAAAACTCGGGATATTGCCTACAACTGGTCGGGGATTTCGAACTCTCCCAGCGCAACCACGACGCTGGACAACACGCCGCCCCTGGCCGTGACAACGCTGAACGCGGTGCTTCCGAGTCTGAACGCCTTGACGCTCGTCTGGCTGGCGCCCGGCGACGACGGTTCCAGCGGGACGGCGTCGGCATACGATCTTCGCTTTTCCACCTCGAGTATCAGCGAGGCCAATTGGGGCTCCGCGCTGCAGATCAACGGCGAGCCTACTCCTTCGACCGCCGGTACGCCGGAGTCACTGACGGTGAGCGGTCTGGCCGAGGCTACGACGTACTACTTCGCCCTGAAAACAGCCGATGAAATGCCCAACTGGTCGGCTCTGTCTAACGTGGCTAGCAACTCGACCGCGGAAGATACCACGCCGCCGGCGGCTATCCAGGATCTCAGCGCCACTACGGGCGAGAACAACGGCGAGATCGACCTTGTCTGGACTACACCGGGCGACGATGGCGTCAGCGGTTCAGCCCTGTTTTACGATATATGTTTCTCCTCAGATCCCCTCAATGAGACCAACTGGGGGTCCGCTATTTCTTACAGCGCCCCCCCGTTGCCTCTCCCCGCCGGGTCCCAGCAGAGCCTGACCCTTACCTCGCTGGTGCCGGGGCAAAACTATTACATAGGTGTTAAGACGTACGACGACGCTGCTAATGAATCGGCGATCTCCAACGTGCCTTCAGCCGCAGCCTATTTCGACTTTGCCCTCGACAACGACGCTCTGGCGCAGCCGTCATACCCTCCCGTGGCGGCCGTCCTCCCCACCTCGCAGCCGGTACTAACGGTAGAAAACGCAACAACTACGGGTAGTAACGAGTACCGGTTCGAACTGGCAACCGACTCGAACTTTTTCGGGTCGGTCGCCGGTGGTATTGCCTTTCAGGAAGAAGGCGCTACGACCTCCTGGAAAGTATCTGAAAAACTGGAGGCCGAACAGACCTACTACTGGAGAGTGGCAACCAACGACGACGGCTATAGTGAAACCTCGAGCTTCTCAGTAGCTCCATTCACTCACGCATATCCGAACCCGGTCAGACTGTCTGAAATTGAGGGCGCGACGTTCACGGACCTTCCGAACGGAAGCAATTTGACGCTGGTGTCCGTATCTGGCTCTGTGGTCAAGCGTTGGGCGGAAATCGACGGCAGCGATATCGTTTGGGACGGCACCAACGAGTCCGGAAGCAGAGTCGCTTCGGGAACCTATATGTGGTATTTATCTGATGGAGGCGGCAACGGCAAGTTGCTGGTAGTACGCTAGCGCAGCGACAGCAACATCAGCAGGGACATCACGTTAGAGCGGACATTTAAACGAACACACTATCCGCCGAGCGCCTAAACAAACGTCTTGACTATTTCCCGGTGGAGTCCCTGAAGATCGGCGTAGGCTTTGTTGATTTCATCGACCTTGGTTTGGAGCTTCTTCATGAGCTGAAGTTTCTCCAGACCATTGCGCAGAACGATCAGGATATCCTCGTTGTCCCAGGGCTTTTCGATGTACTGATAGAGCCCGACCTCGTTGATTGCCTTGATGGCGTTTTCCTTATCGGCATAGCCGGTAAGGATGATGCGAGGTACTTCCGGTTTCATTTCACGGACTTTGGCCAGGAAAGAAATTCCGTCCATCTCCGGCATGAGATAGTCGGAAATCACGAGATCGATCTCATTGCTCTCAATGTACTCCAGAGCTTTGGTGGCCGCCGTAAACGTCTCGACCTGGTATTCCGTCTCCAGCGCCAGAAAAGAGCTGATGCTGGTGAGAACCATTTCCTCGTCGTCCACGATTATTATTGTCTGTTTCCTATCGTCCTTGGCCATTTATCTCTCCTAGTCTGTCCTTAAGCAATCCTGGAATCGTCGCTCGGCGGATTCCGACAATTTATAATATGCTTAGCCGGTCGGCAACAGGATTCGGAATTTTGTACCCTGCCCGACTTCGCTCTCTACCTCTATTCGGCCTGAATGGTCCCGTATGATCTGGTGGACAATCGAGAGCCCCAGACCGGTTCCCACTCCCGACCCCTTGGTAGTGAATCCCGGATCGAAGATTTTCTTGCGCTGACTCTCCGGTATGCCCGCCCCATCGTCCTCAATCTCCACAACCACAAGATCCCCCTCGCGGAAGGTCCTCACAGTGATCCGACCGGGGCCCTCAATAGCCTGACTGGCGTTGACGAGAACGTTCATGAATATCTGGTTCAGTTGGTTGGGGAAACATTGTATCCGCGGGATATTCCCATATTCCCGGATCACCTCGATCCGGTTCTTGAGTTCGTGGTGAACGAGCGTGAGCGTGCTGTCCAGCCCCTCGCGCAGATCGACTGTATCCATCTCGGCCTGATCCAGCCGGGCGAAAGTGCGAAGGCTGCTCACGATCTTGACTATTCGTTCGGCGGCCGTGGAATTGACCTCGTTCAACTTGTCCATGCTGTCGAACAGCCTCTTTATGACAGCGTTGTTCCGGACGCTTTCCGGCGTACTGTCGTCGTTGAGTGCCGCCCGCACCTTGGCCATCGAGCGAATGAAGAGATCGTTGTTGCTCTTGAGCGCCCCCAGCGGTGTGTTGATTTCGTGAGCTACTCCCGCTACCAACATGCCCATAGAGGCCATCTTCTCGGACTGCACCAGGCTCGACTGTGTTTCTTTGAGCTTGCGATGGGCCTCCTCGAGTTCCTGCATCGCCTCAGCGAGTTTAGAGGCTTTTTCCAACTGCTCGGCCTTATGGGCAACGTCCTTTTCCAGGAGTTTGCGTGCCAATTCCTGTTCCTTGGCCAGACGCTCCTGTACCACAGTCTGCTGCAACAGCTCGCTCACTCGAACCACCTGCTGGGCAAGCTTAAGGTTAGTCCGAGCGATGCTTCGCGCGAGGTAAAACGACATCGATATGATCAGGAGAAGAATGCCCCAGAGGTACGGGAACATCTCGTTGATTTCATCGACACTGTCCTCAGGTCTTCCAATCATCTGGGCCATAGAAAGCAGAGCAAAAAACACAAAGCCGGTACCGACAATCCAGGAACCGTCCTTTTTCCTTGTCATCGCAAGAATCACCACCCGCAGGCCTTCCAGGAGCACCAGGATCAGAAAAGAGAACACCAGGTGGACAGGTACCATCCAGGAGCCAAGCACAAGAAGAGTTCCGATGGTCAGAATCGCCCAGAATTGCTTCGGGATACGGTCATAAAAACTCGCATAGAGAAAAAGGGCGCCAAAGATACCTGTCGCCGCCAGTCCAACCTTGAAGAGCGTATCGAAGACGAGGAACGTCTCGAGGTCGCTCGTCATATAGGCGGCGAAAGGTGCGAACGCGATCACGGAGCAAGAGCCGGCAAAGAGTGCAAAATAGAGATTGGGTGTGTCGCTCCGCCTCGTTCGATTGAACAGATAGATCAGGAAGTGAATCAGAGCCACAATCGCCGCCGCGCTCGAGATTTTGCTCTGAAGGCCCCGGGCAGTGGTCATCTTGTCCAAAAGATTGGCATAGCCCTCGTCGGCGTCGGCCAGACCGAGTCCCAAAAACGGAGGCTGCTTCATACGATCGTGGACATCTCCCCAATGATTGGAGAACCTTACTGCAACGACAAGCTCTCTCCCCGGCTCAAGGGAGATCGTTCGGGTGAGCGGCTTGACCGCCACCACCATTTCTTCCTCGTCGCGCGACTGTCCAACCGTACCGCCGGCCATGGTGAGTCGCCCGTTTATGTACAGCTCCGAGGCTCCGGTTTGAAACAAGAGCAGGAGCAGCGGGTGACTCGCTAAATTGCTGTCGACGGTGAGCCTGGTCCTAAACCAGCCTATTCCTTCCCAGCTGTCACCTACATCCTCACGCCAGCGGTTCATGGGGTCGGCCGTCGGCCAGTCGGCGTCGTCGAAATCCGGTGCTTTCCACAGCGAATCGTCCCCGGCTTGATACCGCCACTTGAGGGGCAGGATGCCATTTGAGGCCAGTTTTTTCAACACCTCGCTAGTGATTCGACAAGCCTCATTGCCGTGACGCGGACGGGCGGACAGACTGTTAAGGCTTAGGAGCACGATGGCACCGCACATGAGCGCTGTGAGAGCCGATATCCTACGCATTGTTATCCACCAATTGACCGAGGTTCATGGGAAGAGAAATCGTCAGAGTTGTACCTTTGCCGACCGTACTTGTCGCGTCGATCCTCCCCCGGTGATCTTCAATTATCTGGTAGCAAATGGAAAGCCCGAGACCGGTTCCGACACCAACGCCTTTTGTAGTGAACCCCGGATCGAAAATGCGCTTCAGCTTCTCAGGTGCGATTCCTACACCGTCGTCCGCGAACTTGATGACAGCCCGAACATCGCGAATAGCGGTTGTGATAGTGATCTTTCCCTCGCCCGCAATCGCCTGGCGAGCGTTGTTGAGCAGATTCAGGAACACCTGGTTGAGGCGTCCGGGGAAACAGGCAAGCGGCGGCAGGTCACCGTAGTCACGCACTACCTTGATGCGATTCTTGATTTCGTGATGAATCAGAGTGAGCGTGTCCTCCAAACCTTCGTGGATATCCACCGTCTTGAGCTCGGCCTCGTCCAGGCGAGCGAAGCTCCTGAGGCGACGGACTATCGTGGTCACTCGTTCCACCCCGGTCTCGATCACGCGGTTGGCGTCGTCCATAATCGTCGTCAGGGGGGCTATTTTGTCGTTATCCTCGCAAGCGCGTCCACACTCGGAAGAGATGGCCTCCTTGAGCTTGAGGTAGGCTCGATGCTGGGTGTTGTGCATGCTGTTGACGGCGCCGATGGGCGTGTTTATTTCGTGCGCGATGCCCGCCACCAGCAAACCCAGCGAGGCCATTTTCTCGGATTGCACCAACTGCGACTGCGTATCCTTGAGATGCTTATTGGCCCTGGCCAGCTCCTCGTTTACCTCTTTGATATGCGTAATATCGTTCGCCAGCCAGATAACCTCGCGAGCTTCTCCCTTATCGTCCCTGATGACGGTTCCGCTCGACGATACCCAGACCAGGTGTCCGTCCTTGTGCATCATCTGATAGTCCGCCGACTGGAACTCTGTAGTCGACGGGAACCCGGCCTCTATGTATTCCCGAGCGGCTTCGGCAACATGATCCGGCAACAGGTCGAGCATGGACCTGCCGATGAAGTCCCGGGGCTCATAGCCGAGAATGCTCTTGAACGACGGCGACAGATAGGTGAAATGCCCCTGCGGGTCAATGGAAGCGATAACACCTCGGGAGTTTTCTACAAGCCCGCGGAATCTCTTTTCGCTGAACGCGAGGGCCTCATCGGCCTCCCGGCGCTCGCTGATGTCGTAGAGGCCGCCGATAATGACCGGTTCTCCTTGAAGAGTAGTAACGACCAGAGACATCAGGCACCAAATGAAAGACCCGTTGTTCCTCAGAATGCGCGTCTCAAAGCCGTGAACCGCGCCGTCGCGCTTGAGGATCTTCAGCAGCCGCCGGCGGTCTTCCTTGTCGTAATAGAAGTCCGGAGTTGTGCGGTTCAACAGATCGTCGGTGCTGTAGCCGACCAGCCTCCCCAGATGCTCGTTAGTGTAGATTATCAACCCGTCCTCAAGCCGGCTCACGATGAGGGGAATCGGAGAGGCGTTGACGATCGTCCGCAGCTGCTCATCGGCCCGCATCAGCGCCGTGATGTCTCCGAAAAACCAAACCCGACCGAGTTCTTCTCCCTCGGCGGAGGTCACTGCCAACGACCCCACGAACAAGGTACGCTTTGGAGGTCCGGCAAAGATCACGGCTTTTTCGAAGAGTTTGCGCGGGTCGACTTCCCCATACGACCAGGCTTCGGACTCCCTGGCCGCCTCCTCCAACCGCACTCGAAACAGCGCCGGATCCTCGAACATTCCGTCGATTGTGGCAACGAAATCTTCGAACGAGCCGCCGATGACTTCCTCCAGTCGACCGCCAAACCACTTGGATGAAGCCCGGCTGGCAATAGTAATCACGTTCTCACGATTCACCATCAAAACCGGATCGGCGGATGAATCGAGAATAGCTTGCAGCTCATCCCGGTGACGCGATAGCCTTCCGTGCAATTGCTGCAGCTGGCTGTGCTTTTCTTCCAGTTCACGAGCCTTGCTTAGCAGTTCGTCGTTGGCGTCACGCAAGGAACGAGTACGCTCAACCACTTTGGATTCCAGATTCTGATACGACCGCATGTTGTCAATAGTGAGTCCGACCATAGCGGCGAAAGTTTCAAAGCGGGCGATATCCAGATTATCCAGTTGGCGGGTGTGAAACTGCATGTTGGCGACCAAAATACCTATCGGCCGATTCTGCACCCGCACGGGCGTGAGAACCGCAGCGTCGGCTTCTAAGTGTTCGACGATGTCCTGCGGCCAGTCCGGGTCCTTCTTGATATCCGCCACGAATATGGTCTCGTCCTGCTCGAGACATCGGGTGAAATGTACGGGCATGCCGATCCGCCCGCTGGAAACTCCGTCCAGCAGCCCCCTCTCCAGTTCCTCTGAGAGGCCGGTGAATTCGTGGGCTGCCAACTCCAGACCGTTGTCCCCGACGATGAGAAACCCGGCCCGGTCAAAGTCCAGCGATTTCGTTAGCAGCAGCGGCACAGCCTGGATCAGCGTAGCCTCGTCGCTGAAGCCGGAAAGTAGCTGGGAAACTTCATTGAGCGCCTCCAACTGCCGGTTGACAAGACCGAGTTCCTCGGTCCGCTCCTCAACCTTTGTCTCCAGATCACGGCGATAGACCTCGAGTTCCTTCTCCAATTTGACGCGCTCGGTGATATCTCGGCCGATGCCGTCGGTTCTAACGTGTTTTCCGCCCTTGTCGAAGACCAGCCGGCGGTTCACCTCAAACTTTCGCTCCCGGCCGTCCCTGGTAACAACGCGTACCTGGACCGTGCGAACATCGTCCTCGCCCCGCCCCGGGGATTCATCGAGTCCTTGCTGAAGTATGTCGATATCATCGGCGTGAATCACCCGACTTATCGGCTGCCCGATCATTTCCTCGCGCCCGTAGCCCGTGGCCGCCTCTCCCGAGGGATTGATGTCAGTAATCTCTCCCGAAGAGTTGATCGAAAACACGACGTCCGGAACGTTTCGGATCAGACGGCGGAAGTCCCGGTGTGATTCCCTGAGTTTGCTGCGTAGAGAGACGTGCTCAACGGCGTGGCGGATGTTGATCTCCAACTCATCGACGTCGACCGGCTTCAGACTGAAATGCTGGGCTCCCTGTTTGATGGCAGCAACCGCCTCCGACACCGAGCCGTGTGCCGTCAGAAGAATGAAGGGGGTTTCTTTGCAGCACTGACGCAATCTGCCGAGGACCTCCAATCCCCCGAGGCCGGGCATATTGAGGTCACAAAGAACGACGTCGTGAACTGTCTTGACGAAGCCCTCTACTCCAGCGGCTCCGGACCCCGCCGTAGAAACCTTCATCCCGCGTTCTTCAAGGCGTTCGGCCAGCGATGTCCTTTGCGCTGTGTCGTCTTCGATGTAGAGAACGTGTATCGTCTTCAAATGCTCGCCGTCCTTGTGCCTGGTTTTAGCTGTCGCACCTCTGCAAAAGTATATGTTTTTTTGTGTTCGGTGCAACCACCAAAAGCCGTCAGTCAGGTAATCGGCCCGACTGATACTGGACGGTCGGTAAGCGGCCGGTCTAGAGGTGTGCAAACGACTTCGTAAATCCTGTATTGTGCAATTCAACGCCGCTACCAGCCCGGCCCCGCCTTCCCCCATGAACCACCTATCGGACAAGGGGATAGGACCACCACCGACCGACCCAACCACCTGGCACGATTATTACAGGGAGTACTGACAGGATAAAGGAAGGACCTCATGGATCGTGTACTTATTGACATATTCGCCGATGGCGCCGTGATTCAGGTGGCCGCATTACTTGGAGCTGCTCTCTTCTTCATGACCGTCGGATTCATCGAAGCCCGCCACGAACATCCCGAAGGATATCTATATCTGGCCATATCTCTGTTTTTCGTTTCTGCGCACGTCGCCTGCCTTCTGAATCTGCCGACGCACCTGTCGGCAACCGGAAAACTGACCGACTTCAATGCATGGACCTGGTTGGCGCTGTTACTTGCTCCCGCCCTCATTGCCGTATACCTGCTACGTTCCCTGTTCGACTTTGTGGTGTCACAAAACCGCAAGGGCCTCGTTAAGATGTTCTTTGGCCTAACTCTCCTCTGCTACCTGTACATGCTTGGCGCCCACTGGCCCCTGGATGTCAGGGGTATTATGACTCTGATCTGGCTCTCACTGTTCTTCAAGCTGGAACTTGGGCTGGTTCGGGAGTGACCCCTCTCTCCATTGCGACGCAGATTATGCCCTCAACGCAGGATCTGCCCGGTTTAGCGGCTCCACATTGCTCCCACCCGACATTTCTTGACAAAACGGAACAAAACATATATTATTGGGTTGTACAGGCTTACTACCACCCATTGAGCCCGCAGGCGCGCTCGATGACGACATAAGATTTCCAGGCAAACTCAAACTATGGGAAGGGCGAGCACTAATGCGTTTTCTTCATCTAACTATGATTCTTCTGCTACTGGTTCCGGGGGCAATGGGGGCCGACGCGAAAGACGCTAATGTGGGGCCGAACGATCTAAGGGACAATCCGAATCTGACAACCTACAGCGAGACCGAAAGCGGGCAGGCTCGCTTTGTCGAGGGTCGATTGGCCGACAATATAGCTCTCGGTGAAGAAATACAGGCTACTCATAAGTTCCTTCGCGAACACCGGGGAGCTTTTCGCATCAACTCGCCCGAGGAACAGTTAGAGGTTCGCCGCATTGATGTTGACGAACTTGGCATGCGGCACGTGCGCCTCACCCAGAAACACCAGGGTTTGGAGGTTATTGGCGGCGAGATGATCTCCCACATAACCGCCGGGGGTGTCCTCAAGACTGTCAACGGCAAATTCTATGACGGCATCGACCTTGACGTCACGCCAGGCATCCAATCACCGACGGCCACAGGTGTTGCCCTGGCCGACCTGGAGTCTTTCTTTGGCACCGGTGACCCGGACTCGCCGGAGTTGGTCGTCTTCCCCTGGGAAGAACGGAATCATCTGGCGTGGAGACTGTTTATCTACTCGTCCACGCCTATGGGCCGCTGGGAATATCTCGTTGATGCAAAGACCGGAGACATAATTTTCAAGGCCAACCGCATAATGGATGTGGCAGCTATTGGCACCGGAACCGGTGTCCTGGGCGACACGCGCGACCATATTGACACTGATAGCAATGGCACGACGTTTCGCATGATCGACAACACACGACAGGTAACTTCGGACCCGCACGGGCACGGCGGGCAGATGCCCCTTGGCAACATCATCCAGACTTACGAAGCCACGACGTCCTTACCGGGTTTCATAGCTAACGACGCGGACAACACCTGGACCGCCAGCAACCAGGCGGCGTCTGTCGACGGTCACGTTTACACCGCCCTGGTATACGACTACCTGAATCATGTTCTGGGCCGCAACGGCTACGACGACAACGGCAGCAATATGTACACTTCGGTGAACTACAGCGCCGAGGGAGACAACAACGCGTACTGGAACGGGTCACAGATAGTGATCTGGAGCTTTTCATCCGGCTGGCGATCACTGGCCGCCTGCCCCGACGTTATCGCCCACGAATGGGGTCATGCGGTTACTGAAACCGCCTCAAATCTTCAATATCAGAAAGAGTCCGGAGCCCTGAACGAGTCGTTTTCGGACATGATCGGTGCGGCGTTCGAGTTCGCCCATCCTTCTATGGACACTCCTGACTGGGATATGGGTGAAAATGGCATCATCAGTGGAAGCAGCGGTTTCAGATCCATGTCTGATCCCCATTCCAAGGGTGACCCCGATACTTACGGTACCTCTGATCCGTACTGGATTGACGTCGTGGGTTGCTCTCCCGAATACGCCAACGACTACTGCGGCGTTCACACCAACAGCGGTGTCGGCAACAAGTGGTTCTACCTTCTTTCGGACGGCGGCACACACAACAGCGTTTCCGTAACAGGCATCGACGTGGCAAACGCCATGCAGATCGCCTACCGC
>JAAERE010000023.1 GCA_024230675.1 bacterium
ACTTCCGGTTTGAGATCACCATAATTATTCCAATCCTTCTTCATCACCATCTGGCAGCCAGCACAGGAGCTAACGATGGTCTTCACACCAAGGCTATTGATCTTCTCAATGTTGGTCTTGGCCAACCTTCCAAACTCATCCTCACAGCCCAGCTCATAAATGGGGAAGCCGCAACAGACTTCTTCTTCGTTCAAAACACCCCAGTCAACACCGGCTTTATCCAGCAGGCTGGCTGTAGCTTTGGCCATTGCCGTAGCGCTCGGGTCGAATTCCAGGGCACAGCCGACAAAGAACAGGACATCCTGCCCCTGTTTGATTTTCTTATCCTCTCTCTTCTTGAGCCATTTGCCGCGATCCTTGTTGTTGGCCATGAGGGGGTTATCATGCGTTTTGGTGCTCTCAACCAAGGGCATAGAGGCCGGCATCGGGCCCAGGCCACGTTTGACTAACTCCCGGCGCATTTCCAAGTAATTCTGGAGAGGATGGAGGCCCATCGCCGCGTAG
>JAAERE010000024.1 GCA_024230675.1 bacterium
GAGAGCACAACTCTTTACCGTCAATGCTGTGACCGATCTGCAAGTGCAGGCGTTCCACATAGCTGATGGTGGGGTTGGTGAGCCGCTTGAGGGGGCAGTTGTGCGTCCCAGGCGGAATAACACCCGTGCAGGGCAGAAGAAACGGGTGCTTGTGCGCTGGCCGGGGCATGCTGTCGAGCCCGGACAGACAGCTGCTTTGTGCATGTGGAAGCAGCCGCGAATTGTGAATGAAACGGGGGGTTCGGCGCTGGCTCAGAGCTTCCGCTACTGCAAATTGTTCAAGATTGCCGAGTAAGGAGCGATGACGAGCAAGGACATCAAAAATGTTGGGATTGCTTGCTCGCTTCAAGTCGTCATTGCCGCACCAGCAGCTAATGCTCAGGTGGAGGTTTTGACGACTAATCCGATTGTGGGGGGTAGCACCCTGGAGCAGGTCAAGCCGGTGAGGAAAGATTCGGTTGAGTTGCAGTTTCCTAGTGGGTTCACCTGTTCTGTGTCCGGTGGGGATGGGCCGAGCTTGTCGTTTTACAGCGATGCTGGTGGGTTGGATGGGGTGCGAGGGGCTGGTATTAGCGGGTTGCGTGCGGGGGTGGCGCTGGTGATTCCGCTGTATCGCTCCAAGAGTGCCGTGTGCGATAGGCCGCAGGTGTTGAATAATGCTCTCAACGAGCTGGAGCTGGCTGAGAGGTTGGTTGATGCCGGGGCTATGACTCCAGAAGAGTTCCGAATCCTTGCGCGTCGGGTGAAACAGCAGGCATTAGGTCTGCCGTAACACTGACGCTGGGTGCTGTCTCAGTTAGGGGTGGGGCGCTTTCGGTTTTGCGCTTGGCGCGGGGTTTGCGCTGCGGTTGCGTCTGGATTGGGGCGGTCGCTGCCTCCTTTTTGAGACGGTTTACTCGCAGCTGCGGAAACCACGCTTCCTGGCTGCTGCTTGGCATCCAACAACTCATTTTTTCTCGTTTGTTTGAGAACTTTGGTTTCCCGTAGTTCTTTGTTCAGATCTATTGTATCGGGTAAAATTTCGCCCGATTTGAGGATTTCGAGGAAGGTTTTGTCTGTAATCGCTCCACGCTCGTTGAGGTCGTTGATTACGGATATGTCTTGGCCGAGTAAACGGTAGAAGTCGAAATCGCGGTCTAAAATTATTTTGGGGGAGGGGCGGTTTGTGTAGGTGGCGGCAATGTCGAATGCTTGCTGGAGGGCGGATTCCAGCTCCATTGAGATGATGGATAGGATTGAGTTGGCTTGGGCTTGGTCGATTCGTTTGGCGTCGGCGGATTCTGCTACGAATTTTTGGCCGAGGAGTTTTGTTACACCCAAACTTGACATTTGGTGCTCTAATTGATTGATTTCTTCTTGTTGGGCTGTAAAACTACTTGAGTCGGTGCCTACGTAGTACACCTTGTTGCCTGGAATTGTGGATAATCCGTAGTTGACACCTACTGAGGTGCCTTCGGGTTGGTCGTCCCAGCCTTCGAGGACCAGGATGGGCATGGCGGCGATGTGGAGCGCGTTGATTAGGTCGGCCTGCCGTTGGTAATGGGTGATGTTGAGGGAGGCGATGTCTACGAGAGGGGGTTTGCTCGTCAGCATGCCCATTCGGTTGCTGTAGATCGGGATTAGGGGGATTCTGTCTAGGGTGTAGGTGCCGGAAGAGATGATGCCCTCGGTGTTCCAGGTTTCGTAGCGGCCTGGGTAGATGACGCGGATCTGTTCTTCGCGCGTTTCGCCGAAGTCGCCTTCAGGGACGCAAACCCATTCGTGCAGGCGGACTTGCGTGAGTTTGCTGCTGGGGATGGTGGATTCTTGACGCCAACCCCAGATTTGGGGGGCGTCGATGTTGATGAAATAAGGGCGGCGTCCCAGCTGGAGTTCGTCGCGGAGGGTGCGGATGCCGGGGTCTGTAGGGTAATCGATTAGTACGGCCGAGTGGCCGTAGGTCAGGCTGCTGACGAGGGCGCGACGGGCGTATTCGTTGATGGATGAGCCCAGGCCGTCAACGTCTTTGCTGAAGTCTTTCCAGTATTTGTCGCCGTCGATTTGGATGGGGCGGCGGAGGACTAGGCCGGCGGCGTTTTCGATTAGGCGTAGGCAAAATGGCGAGAGGACGCTGCGGTAAATTCGGCCCTTGTAGGCGTCTTCGTCCTCGCGGGGTTCTTGGGGGAGGTAACGGTCGTGCAGGCTTTTTATGTAGTCGGAACCCATGGTTACGGCGGCCATGGTGTTCCAGTCCTGAGTCATGGCGTGGACTTGGCCATCGCGCACGAACGGTGTGTCCGTAGGGCCGTTGCCCTGGTAGTAGGGGTTGCCCATCCAACCGTCAGCTCGGACGGCGTTTACCGGAGTAGGGACTGTCACTATCTACCAGACGCGATAACTTGTTGTACCCAGTTTACCGTAGTTATTTAGATTGAATTTCATTAGGCAGAGGTAGCCCAGGGCGTCGAACATGTGATCGACTCCAAGCTTTTTGTTGGGGAGGCCGTTGTCGTCATAGACCAGGGTGCGGAGCGATTTGATGGTCTCGCGGCACTTGGGGTGGATCTTTAGCCGGCGGATTTGGTTGCCGTCGAGGATGGCCGTGTTTACGCAATTCACTTTGTCCCGGATTTTCCAGGGGGATTTGGGCGTGGAGACTCGGATTCCGGCTTTGCGGAGGATGGCGTGGTCCGTTAAGCCGACTCCGGCGGTTTTTCTGGCCGCTCCAGTCGGATCGGGGGAGATGTCCTTTTTGCGGGTGAGGCCGAAGCGGTGGTTGAGTTCGTCCGCCATGTCCCAGGTGGTGGCGTTCACCATCATGATTTCGTCGAAAATGTGGAGTTCGTCGTCCACTTTTACGGCGCAGACGCACGACATGTTATCCACGTTGAAGTCCAGACCCAGGTAAAGGGTTAGGTCGGGGATGTCTTTTACGGTTTTGTCAATGTTTTCTTCACTAAAGTTAATGGCCACTAGGCCGGATAGGTTCTCGAAGGACGCTTCAAATTCTTGGCGGAATGTTCGTGGGTCAAGTTGGCCACGTGCTGCTTCCACTTCTTCGGGTGGGACGTTGCCGCCTTGGATTGTGGTGTAGGACCAGCGGGCCCAGTCCGTTCCAGCTGATTCGGCGGCGTAGTTCCAGAGGTCATAGAACCAGGAGGCGGTGCCTTCGGGGGTAGATATGAATAATGCCCAGCCCTGTTTGTCCGCGAGGGCGGGGCGGAGCACCTCGAACCAGACGGCGGAATCCATGAAGGCGGCTTCGTCGAGGACTACTCCGCCCAGAGAGCGGCCTCGGAGGGCCATGGCGTTTTCTGTGCCCTTGAGTTCGATTGCAGATCCGTTGCGGAGTTCGATCTTGAGGTCGGATTCGTTTTTTGAGGCGATCCAGGGTTGGGGAACTAGGGATTTCAGGGTTTTCCAGGCGATGTCTTTCGCCATGCGGTAGGTGGGCGCGCAATAAAAGTACACCTCGCCGGGTCGGGAGATGGCGGCGCGGAGGAGTTCGATGCAGGACAGGTAGGATTTGCCGAAGCGGCGACCGGCCACTAAAACGCGGAAACGGGCTTTGCTGTTAAATACTTCACCCTGGGCATAACGGAGGCTTAAATCCGAGCTAGTTGGCACGTTCCAGCAGAATATTTTGTTCTACTGTATGGCTTCATAGCTGATCCATACTTTTTGGTCGCCGTGGTGGCGGGAGGGGCGGGGTGAGTTGGCGAGGCCCAGTACACCGATGCGGCCTTGGCGGTGGGCGCGGGAAAACATGCTGCCGATGCAACGCCAATCGCTGGCGGTCAGGCCCTGGTCTATTACATCCTTGATTACGTCCGACGCGGTGAAGCTGCTGGAGGTTTTGATGCGGAGTTCTAGGGCTTGCTCCGCTGCATCCTTTGCGCGACCGTTGTCCAAGAACATCAGGCGGTGTAGCACAGTAAATTGTATTGTAGCGTATTATTTTTAGGGGGTCGTTCCAGCGATTCTGAGGTTTGAACCCCTACCCCCTGCCTTGTGCTAGAGTAAGCATTGTTTGGGATGTACCTGTAGGTTCCCTGGGGGACGATAACGATTCTCATTTTCGCAACCTCGCCCCGTCAAGCTACTGTTACACTCTGCAACAATAACAGCGGTCTAGATCGGCGCTAATAACCTGCCCGATGCTGACAAAATATGTTAGGATAGTAGAGTACACTAACCAAAATCTACCATGACCAGAACCGAAAGAAAATTTTTCGCGTATCTCTTGGCAGCCGTGGCTGTTATGGGGCTTGTAGATATTGGTTACCAGCACACGCAAGCTTGCGAAAATAGAGCGCATTATTTCTATTCACTATGCAAGACTAACTAAAATTTAACCTATTCACTTTACAAAAACCGGAATCTACCATGTTTGAAACTTTCTATTTTGTCGCCGAACGAACTGCAACAATACGAGGATGCACTCAAGATCAGCAAGAATTGATTGCAGTCAGGTCTGACAGTTTTCGCAGGGCTGATCGCTGGGTTAACGCAAACTATCCCGGTTACTTTACCTGGCAAACAGTAACACCTAAGCTATACTTGTTCACTGCTACTAGCTTCGCTAGTTTCACAGCTTAGTTTAACACTTAGGCCCCGCGATAAGCGGGGCTTTTTAATGTCTACTGTTCGGACTGTTTTTCTATGGAGATGTTCAATTTTACTTCTTCAGCGGTATTAAATTCTGTTCCCTCGCCGTTAGCTGTCCCTATTTGTTGCAACAAAATTGTGGCGGCTTGTAGCTGACCTTTTTGTATAGCTTTCTTAGCAACAGCAAGCCTTAAAGCTTGTATTTGGTTCAAGATATCGCCTCTTGTCTCGCTTTGTTCCTCTCTTAAGAGGTCCATCGCGCGTCCGTAGTCATCAAAAGCCGTTCTTAAGCTCACATTGAAGCGATCCACAACACGCTGGCAGATCTGGCGTTTCGTCCCACCGTCCAGGATGTAGGAATAACAAGCGTTCGCCCGCTCCTCTACCTGGTGTGCTGGGCCTTTGCCAAGCCGGTACCGTTTCTTCTCATCGTTGGCAACGGTTTTGACGTTCTTATCCTTTGGCACCGGCATCCCTAACGTTCCAGGTGAGTATTGAACCTAGTCTATTGTGCGAGCGCAGCGAGCATCGCATCCTGTTCAGTCTCAAAAGGACCGCTAGGATCTCCGTCAGGCAGGCAGCCGGGAAAACAAGACCACCAGTAAAAACCGGGCTTCACTGGTTCGCCGTCCGGATCAA
>JAAERE010000025.1 GCA_024230675.1 bacterium
CGCTCTGAGCCGTATTACTTTGGGGAAAGCTTGATCCGGAAAAACTGAACAAGGGAGACCTGAAATGCCACAAGCCAGATTCCTGGGACATTCCTGCGTGGCCCTTACCGAAGGTGACCACCGACTGATAATCGACCCCTTCCTGACCGGTAACGAAAAGGCCGCTATCAAGCAGGAAGAAGTCGAGGTGGATCACGTTCTTATAACTCACGGCCACGGCGACCATGTCGGTGACGGCATCGATATCGCCCAACGCTGCGGCGCCACCATCATAGCCAACTACGAGCTGGCCAATATGTGCGGCAAGCAGGGGGTCAACGTTCACCCGATGCACATCGGCGGCGCCCACGATTTCCCGTTTGGGCGCGTGAAAATGACAATCGCCCACCACGGCGGCGGCTATGGCGAAGACGCCTCGATATACACCGGCCCGCCGGTCGGTTTTTTGGTGACCATTGGCGGCAAGATAGTTTATCATCCCGGCGACACCGGCCTGTTTATGGATATGCAGTTGATAGGGGAGATGAACGAAATCGAACTGGCTTTCCTGCCGATCGGGGACAACTTCACTATGGGTATCGACGACGCCGTCAAGGCGGTCGAATTCCTCCGCCCCCGGCGCGTGATCCCCATGCACTACGATACGTTCGACGTAATCAAGGCCGACCCCAACGAGTTCGCTGCAAAGGTCAAAGACTGTCAGACGATCGTCCTGAACCCGGGCGATAACATAGATTTCTAGCCGCTGATACAAAAAAAGGCCCTGACGAATACTCGGCCGGTGCTCCTCCAAAAAAGGAGTCGCCGGCCGTTTTTCATGCGTATTGTGTGTATCAGGGGCGGTCCACAACCTGTTAAACCTTGATCCGATTCGTCCCCTGTAATAGGATTGTGGGGACAAATTTGAGACCTAGAGGGTACAAGAGGATATGAAGAAGCTCGCCAAAATACTTACCTGGACCGCCGGCGTTGTGCTGGTACTTTTGATCGTGGCCGTTATCGGTCTTAAACTCTTTTTCCCGACCGAGAAGGTCCGCCAGATGGCGGAAGAGCGGGGCAGCGAAATGATGGGCCGCGAACTGGCGGTCGAAACGCTTGATGTCTCTTTCTGGGGCGGCCTCGGGGTCTTGCTCGAAAACGTCAGGATCGGCAATCCGCCGGGCGATGAAGGCCCCGATTTTCTCGCGGCCGAGACTATCGATCTGAAGCTACGCATGTGGCCGCTCGTGTTCGGCGACATTCGTGTCGACCGTTTGATCGTCGAACGACCAATCATCAATATGCGCAAGTCGGCGGCCGGCGCGGTGAATTTTGAGTTCGACCTGCCGGACACCACGATTGCGCCCGAGCTGGAAGAGCAACTTACGCCTGAAACCAAATCCGCGGCGGCGGCGGTTTCGTTCGATGATCTGGAAATCCACCGGGGCAGCCTGAAGTACCACGATGACAGCACGGGGATGATCGTTGAGGCTCTCGGTCTCGATCTCGCCACCTCGTTGAAAAACCCGCACGAAGCTCTCTACGAATCCTCCGGCAAGATCAAGATAGACAGTTTGAAGGTGACCATAGACGAACCTTACCCCGTGTTCGCCGTGGGGCTTCAGTACGCTGTTGGTTTTGATATGAACAACCAGCACGTGTCTATAGACCGAGCTGATCTGACGGTGAACGACCTTCGATTCAAACTCTCCGGCGAAGCCTTCCGGCCGATGGGCGACATGGCCGCACGGTGCAACGTCAAGTCCGACCGACTGACAGTTGCCGACCTGTTCAACTTGCTGCCGGCCGGTCAGCGTGAAATGGTCAAGGACTATACCGTCGAAGGTGACTTTGCCTTTGACGCCGATCTTGACTATGATGCCGCCCGTGTTGGAAGCGAACTGACCTACACGGGCACCGCCTCCCTTTCCGATATGGTCATGTCCAGCCGGGAAATCGAAGGTGAACTGAAGTTTGCGCGCTGTCTGATAGATTTCAAGCCGGACAACCTGCGCATGAATATCGAGGACGGCAGTTTCGACGGTCAGCCGCTCAAGGGCCACCTGATGGTGGACGATTTCGAAAACCCGACTATTGGCGGCGAACTTGCCGGGAGCTTCAATCTTGTCTTCCTGGAGCCGTTCCTTCCGCCCGAAGCCGGTCACAAAGTCTCCGGGCGCACGTCGTTCGACGTCAAATTCTCCGGCCCGGTCAGCGAACCTGAAAACATGTCGTTCTCAGGCACAGTGGCGGTGTCCGACGGACGGTATGAATCATCGTCGGTGCCGGAGCCGGTTGAAGGCTTCACTCTCGATGCTTTCTTTGATAATCGTCTCTTGAATATCCGCTCCCTAGCTTGCCGATTTCCGTCGGGCGATCTCCACTACGCCGGGCGCGTGAACGATCTGGTGCCGTACCTCCTGGCCGACTCCGCGGAAGCCGAAGAGATATCGCCCTCGGTTGAAGGGAATCTGAAAGGACAGGTTGATTTCGGCTTGTTGAAGCCGTACCTCCCGGAAAAGGGGAATCCTGAATTGGCCGGTCAATTGGCGGTTGACGTCAGTTTCGCCGGCAACATAGACGATCCCTCGGGTTTCAGGCCGCGCGGCACCCTGGCCGTTACCGATGCCTCGTACAGCGATTCGCTGCTTTCGGAGCCGATAGAAAACTTCCGCGCGGAACTCGAGCTGAAGCCGGATACCATCGCGGTTACCGGCCTGGAGGTCGAATTCACATCCAGCGATGTCTCTTTTACCGGCCAGTTGATCAAGCCGTTTCCGTATCTTCTGCCCGTCAAGGACCTCGACCGCAGCAAAATGAAGAAGCCGCTCTTTCTCTTCACACTTGAGTCGCGGCGGTTTGACACGGACAAACTCTTCCCGGAAGCGGTCCCAGGCTCGTCGGCCGATCCAACCGAAGTGTCAATGGACTCCGTGTCTATGATAATGCTTCCGGATATTGACGGGCGAGGAACGCTGGCGGCGGACACCGTAATCTACAGCGGCGTCGAGTTGACGGGCGTAAAGGGAAAAGTGCGGATTCAGGATCGGAAAATTGAGTGTTACGACGCCACCGCGCAGGTCTATTCCGGCGGCGTGTCGGGCAAAACGACTATTGATCTGGGCGATTTCGAGAACCCGGTTTATACCGGCGAGTTTGCGGCCACCCAGATCGAAGCGGATGATTTCATCTCCAGGTTCACCAGCTTCGGAGGACACCTCTTCGGCAAGACAAACTTCAACGGCAGCTACAGTGCCAAGGGCTGGGACCCGGAAGCATTTCTGAACTCTCTTACGCTCGACGGTCTGGGCGAAGTTCGGCAGGGCAAACTCGTGACCTCGGGAGCGGTCCACGGGCTTCTCAACCAGCTTGGCGAGATGGCCAAGACGCCGGTAGGGAAAGAGCAGACGCTCAGGGACCTGGTGTCCAGGATTTCGATTGAAGACGGCAAGGTGAAGCTGGACAAGTTTGAAACTTCGCTGGACAAACTCGGTGATATCACGCTGGACGGTTCTTATGGCTTTAGCGGCGTCCTGGACTATTCGGGTAGTATCGAACTCAGTCAGGAGCTAAGCGACAAGTTGACCTCCAGTTCCGGTCTGATGGGCGGCGTTGCCTCGTTGTTCGGCAACCCCAAGACAAGTCGCCTCACGGTGCCCTTCAAGATCGGCGGAACGGTAGACAAACCGGACCCGAAACTGGATCTTTCGGGCGTGGTCGGGGAGAATCTCCAGAACCAGGTCGGAAATGCCCTTCAGGGCCTGCTGAAGAAGAAAGAGTAGCTAACTTCGCCGGCATAGACTGGTGCCAGCAGCCGGTCGACCAGCGATCCAGGATTGGCTCGACCGCCCGGCATGGCGTCTGTTACAGCCTTCGTTTCGATTCTCAACAGATTCGCACAGATAGTGTGGGTTTGTCTCAATATTGATCTCCTAAGTGCCGATAGAATAAGGATAAAGAGAGGTCTGACAGCCGCATGTCGGCGCCTCCCTGGGGTCGGAAACGGACCGCAGGTGGGGGCCGAACGCCCGGCCGCGCAGGCTCGAAACCAGAGATTGATAGACCGAGGTCCCATGTCCGCCGCCGCAACATCCGCAACCTCCCTCGTAAGTCGCTGTGCTGTATGTAAGATTGATCGGAAGGGGCGGTTTGTATTTCTTGACGACGAGACCGAAAAGCTCCTCGGACTGAGCCAGGTCGAGCTTTTTGCCAAGCCGTTCGCAGATTTTCTGGACCCGGCCGATCACGAAGTCATCAACGAGATGACCAGCCAGTTCAATCGCTACGAAAGTTTCTACGATGCGGCCCCGGTGACCGTTATCAACTCACACGGTAAACGTATCCGGGCGACGGTAGTCGTATCGCTCAATTTCGCGGCCGGCAATCCGGTGAACTATGAAATCATCATCAACACGGTCTCCGCGCCAAAACTGCCCGAGAGCAAGCCGGTGGCGGAAGACGGCAGCCGGAGGTTTCTTCGCTCTCTTCGGGATCTGCAACCTCCTTCGGAATCGCCCGCCGCGGCGACGGCAATCGTGGAGGCTCTGCATAACTACATTCGTTCGCAATCGGTCGGACTGTACGATGCCTCTGAAGAGACGCCGCGTATGATTGCCTCGATCGGTGAGGCTCCTCCTGATCCCGCCGAGTTCGAGGGGCTTGATTCGCAGTGTTACACAACCGTACTGGAGATCTCGGGTGAAGAAGAATACCTGCTCAAGGTCAGGTTTGATGACTCTGTAATAGATGACGAGCTTGCATCTGCCCGTGAACGAGCGGAACTGGCTGCCCTTCTGGTCGCCCAGTTGCTGTCACCACGCGAAAGTCGGGAGCGGGAGTTCGTTGCGGCGGACACATTCTCACTAGTCGACCTGCTGGAGAAAATGCAGGTCGCTGCGGCCCTATTTGGCTCCGAAGGGCACCTTGTAGATGACAATGAGCGTATGCGGCATCTGTTGCCTTCTGGCGCCGTTAGCTGTCTTGACGACTTTTCGAAGGAGCTGGTTACGAGCGGTTCGACGGACGCCCGGGCGAACATTCGAACTTATATCGAAGCCAGCGACAGCGCCACGGCGCCGCCCAATCTCGAACTGGCGGTCTGTCTGCCGTCAGGACGCCCGGCCCGACTGACGATCTTTCGCCTGGCTCCGGGAAGCGAAGACCGGAGCGCCTATTGTACTCTGTCATCAGAAGGCGTCGGCGCCGGGTCGATGGAGAGAGAGCCGTTGCCAATAGGCCGCGAGTTCATTCAGGGAGCTATCGAGAAGTTGCGGGCTTCGATCTCGGCCGGACTTTCGGTGTCTCGCAAGATTGACCACGAACATCGAAGCGAACTGACGCGCGACGGCGGTTTTTATCTCGAATGTCTGGCCAACCATCTTCTGAAAATACAGGGAGTGGCGGACAAACTTGCGTCCACGGCCAGCTTTGTGGCAGAATCGGAGAAGCCTGCCTTGACCGATCTGAAGCTTCTGGTCGATCAGATCCTTCCCGAGATCCAATCCGCCTATCCGCAGGTCAGGCTGTCCCTAAACAAGTCCAGCCTGCCGAAAATAGAAGCCGAGCAGCGAAAGCTCAGACGCGTGATCAAGGAGATTCTATCGCATCTGGTGGCGCACGCTACCGGTGCCAAAGCCGGAATCAGCGTAGGTGCCACGATAAACGCCAAAGAGTGCCATATACGGATCAAATGTGACGGTGCGGCTATTCCTCGCAGCCATCTGGAGAACGCTTTCGATAACCCCGGGCTGGGCGTTACGCGAGAACTGGTCGCATCTATGGGAGGCAGTCTCAAGCTCGCAAAATCCACCGGGAAAGGGTCAGTACTGACGGTCACTCTGCCGACAAGGAAAGTATAATGGAGACCGGAATGATCCACAGATTGAGAGTTTTGCTGCTGGAGCCCAGCCGCTATTTCTCGCTGCTGATGGAGCGGGAAATCTCTGGCATGTTCAAATCGGCGGTAGTCGCACGATTCGAGAGCGAAGGTTCGGCGGTGGAGGAACTCGGTCGCACACGCTACGATATAGCGGTGGTAGATGTCGAACAGGCAACAGGAGAGTACGGAGATTTGCTGGCCGACATTCGGGAATCCTGTCCCCAGATCGTGCTGATCGCGGTCGGCCCGCAAGGCTTTTTTGATATTGAGGGCAGCGACGGTCTTGTTTGGGCCGATCAGATGATTCCCCGCGATGACCAGACGCCTCAGACGCTGCCGGGCGTGATCGCTCAATTCTCGAAACGATGGCAGCAAATTGCGGGGCAGGAAGGCTCCGAGGGAATTCTCGATGCCGAGTCTCGCGCGGCGGTCATCAACTTGACGGTACGGACCCTGGCTCATGAGATCAACAACCCGCTGATGACGATCATGGGGACAACGGAATTGTTGCTGGAAGACGACGGTGAATTTCCAGCCGATCAGGTCAAGAAAATACGGATGATTCAAGATTCGGCGCAAAGGATTCAGACGACGCTGGCCGATCTGGCCGGTGAGGACTATCCTGCGACCAGAAGGACTCCGGTGGGGCCGATGCTTGAATCCCGACGCCTGGCTGAGCCGGTTGGATAACCGCCGCCGGCGCCCCCTTGCAGAATATCAGTTGACAATCGCACTACAAACTCTATTTTTCAGCCTTGTTTTTAACAGGGGTGGATTATGAAGTCTATGACCGGTTTCGGCCGGGCGGAACAAAATAGCAGACTCGGCCGGTTTACGGTTGAGATAGCCAGCGTCAACAACCGTTTCCTGGAGTCTTCGATAAGACTGCCGCGCCCGTTTGGGGCGCTGGAGACACAGATCAGGGAGCAGGTTACAGCCGCGGTCAGCCGGGGCAAGGTAAACCTGTCCGTTAATCTGGTGGAGCCCGAAGACGCTCCGGATAAGGCGCTCATTAATATGGCGGCCGCAAAGGCGTACTATCGCCAATTGCGGCAGCTTCGCAAAGACCTGGGACTGAAAGACGATATCGCGATCCGAGACCTTCTGTTGCTTCCCGAGGTTACGCGGCCAGAGAGAGTTGAGCCCGATCTTGAGACCGTGCAGAAGCTGTTGAGCAAGGTCATAGCCAAGGCGCTCAAGGCGTTAGTGGCTATGCGCGCCCGCGAGGGTAAAGCTCTGGCCTCGGATATGGCCGACCGTCTGAAGACCATGTCGACCGTGATCGGTGAGGTCGAAAGGAAATCGGCCGGCGCCGTCAAAATTTATGCTGATAAGCTCGCCAATCGGATCGATGAGCTGATAGCCGCGCCAATGCGAGATTCGCAGAGGCTTGAAGAAGAGATAGCGATCTTTGCCGACCGCACCGATATTGCGGAAGAATGCCTGCGTTTCAGAAGCCACATCAGCCAGTTCAACGTGACGCTGAAAAAACGTGAGGCGGTAGGACGCCGCCTCAATTTCATTTTGCAGGAGATGAACCGCGAGGTCAACACGATCGGCTCCAAGTGCTCGGAATTCGAAATCTCTGCCGATGTGATCTCGCTAAAGGAAGAGATCGAGAAAATTCGTGAGCAGGTACAGAACGTTGAATAGACATATAGCGACGGAACATGGCTCTTTCTAAACCCGGCAAGATCGTTATCATATCTTCACCTTCCGGCGGCGGAAAGACCTCAATCTGCCGGAAACTCCTGAGCCCCGTGCGTCGTCGCCAGGGCTGGACTTTCTCGATATCCTATACTACCCGTGATCGCCGCCGCGGCGAGCGTAACGGCCGCGAATATCATTTCGTGGACGACAGGAAATTTGACGAACTTCGCAAGCGAGACTTTTTTGCCGAACATTTCAAGGTTCATCTGTACAAGTACGGTACGCCCCGGGGGCCGCTGGAAAAGGTCCGCCGTCAGGGCGGTGTGATGATCCTCGATGTGGATGCCAAAGGGGCCAGGAAGCTGCACCGGGAATACCCGGAAGCGATATCGATCTTTATCCTACCGCCGTCCGTAAAGGCCTTGAAACAGCGCCTTCGCCAGCGTGGGACCGAGACGCGGGAGCAATTAGCTGTCAGGTTCAAGAACGCTATTCAAGAGATGAGATCGTTTGGGGCTTTCGACTATGTTGTTATAAACAAAGAACTTAAGGTGGCCGTCCGACAGGTGTTGGACATTATCGCCGCCGACGGCTTGAGGGTCGATAAAGTGGACCCGGAACAAATAAGAAGAATAACCGGTTAGTACCGTCTAAAATACGGAGGATGTACTAATGGCTTATGTGCCTATCGATGATTTGGACAAAGTGACCCAGAATCGCTACGAGGCGGTAATCGTCGCGTCTCAGCATGCCCGCCACCTAAACGCGGTGCGGCTGGCCAAGTTCCAGCAGTTAGAAGACGGTCTGGCCGAAGTGGATATTGAGGCCCGCAAAATGACCGCCGTGGCCCTGCGCGACTTAATGGAGGGTAAAGTAACTTTCGAACGTTCCGATACGGAATAACTAAATCAAGTACCGCTTCACATAGGAACTGTTGATGGCGAAAAACCTTGTTATCGTTGAGTCTCCCGCCAAGTCCCGCACGCTTACCCGCTTTCTTGGTAAAGGCTTCCAGATTCTCTCCACGGTCGGGCACATCGTTGATTTGCCCAAATCGAAGATTGGAGTTGATCCTGAGAACAACTTTCAACCTGCCTATACCGTCATAAAAGGCAAAGAGAAAGTTATTGCCGAGCTGCGCAAAGCGGCCAAGACGGCCGAGACCGTCTATCTGGCTCCTGACCCCGATCGCGAGGGAGAGGCTATCGCCTGGCACGTCGCTAACAAACTGTCCGAAAAGAGCAAAGCGAAGTTTGTCAGGGTCAGTTTCAACGAGATCACCAAATCCGCCGTCACCGACGCAATCAAAAATCCCCGAGAGATCGATCTTGATCTGGTCAACGCCCAGCAGGCGCGCCGCGTGCTTGATCGTCTCGTAGGTTATATGGTTTCGCCGTTTCTGTGGAAAACCGTGGCGCGGAACCTTTCCGCCGGCAGAGTGCAGTCGGTGGCTCTTCGCCTCGTCTGTGAGCGTGAAGAAGAGATCAAGGCTTTTGAGGCTGAGGAATACTGGAAGATCAAAGCTCATCTTGCCAACCAGGCCGATGAGAAATTCCAGGCTAATCTCTTCAAAATCGACAAGGCCACCGTTGTCAACGCCGGCGAGAAAGGCAAAAACAAAATTGTTATCGGCTCCAAAAAAGAAGCCGATGCCATCCAGGCCGAGCTGAAAAAGCAGACGCTGGTCGTCAAAGAGGTCAAGAAGACCGAGCGCACCCGCCGGCCTTCGGCACCTTTCATAACCTCGACTCTGCAGCAGGAAGCTGCCAAGGCCTATGGTTTCTCGCCCAAGCAAACGATGTCAACCGCCCAGAAGCTCTATGAAGGTATGGAAATAGGCAGTCGCGGTCCGGTTGGCTTGATAACCTATATGCGTACCGATTCTACGCGAGTATCGGCCGAAGCCCTCAGCGGCGTTCGGCAGCATATCCACGATGAATACGGTGATAAGTTCCTGCCGTCAAAACCGAATTTCTTTGCCAAAGGCAAGCAGTCGCAGGACGCTCACGAGGCAATCCGTCCTACCTATCTTGATCTGCCCCCGGCCGCTGTCAAAAAGAACCTTACGCCCCAGCAGTTCAAGCTCTATAAGCTGATCTGGAATCGTTTTGTGGCTTCGCAGATGGCCAACGCCAAATTCGATGTCGAGACGGTTGATATCGAAGGCGGCAAATACCTCCTGCGCGCCTCGGCCCAGAAGTTAAGATTCGCCGGCTTCCTCAAGGTCTACCGTGAGGAGAAGGAGCCGGATGAAAACGGCAACGGCGACAACGGCGCTGAATCCCTGCCGGATCTGACCAAAGATGAAGAGCTGAAGCTCCTCAAGCTGGAGCCGACCCAGTCCTTCACCAAACCGCCCGCCCGCTACTCAGAGGCTATGCTGGTGAAGCGCCTTGAAGCTGACGGCATTGGGCGTCCGTCAACCTACGCTTCTATTATCTCGACTCTCAAGGACCGCAAATACGTTGAACTTCTCGAGAAGAAGCTTCATCCGACCGATCTCGGAATTGCCGTCAGCAAGATTCTTACGGAGCATTTCCCCAACCTGTTCAACGTCGACTTCACCGCCACCATGGAGAAGGAGCTTGACCTCATCGAAGAGGGCAAAGACGATTGGGTGAAGGTCATGCGCGAATTTTACGAGCCGTTTGTTGAGACCATTAACGAGCTCAAGGGCAAAGAGGGCGAGATAAAGGCCTCGATGGTCGAGATGACCGACCAGAAGTGCGACAAGTGCAGCAAACCCATGGTCATTAAATGGGGCCGCAACGGCCGTTTCCTGGCCTGCTCCGGCTGGCCGGAATGCCGGTCTACCCGGCCGCTCCCCGAGGAAGAAGCCAAGAGCAAGACCGATCAGAAGTGCGAAAAATGCGGCTCCGATATGGTTATCAAGACGGGCCGGTTCGGCCGCTTCATGGCCTGTTCGGCTTATCCCGACTGCAAAAACACCAAGCCCATCACGCTGGGCATAAAGTGTCCGAAACCTGGCTGCGGCGGGGATATCCTCGAAAAAACCACCAAGACCCGTCGGACTTTCTACGGCTGTACCAATTATCCCAAGTGCGATTTCGCCAGTTGGGACAAGCCGGTCAACAAACCCTGTCCGGTATGCAAGCACGCCTACATGGTCCAGAAGACGTCGAAAGTGAAGGGGGAGTTCCTTCGCTGCCCCGAGTGCAAAAACGACGTCATTGAGAGCAAACCGGTAGAGAGTTCCAAAGTCTGACAAGTCTGCACGCAGAACAGGGCGAATTAGCTTCGCCCGTTTCTCCAAATCATCCGCGTTCCATTCCAGTCTATATATTTCCACGTGAAATGATATCTGAACCTGCGCCAGTTCGGCTTCTCTGTCTGTTCCGGAAGACGACACTACGTACTGCCCAGGTGGGCTGGGGAGGAACGCTCCCGCCGGTTCGGTTATGTGAGTGGCACTAACCCGTAACATACTCCGATACAACGATCTGGTAAGAAGGGAGGGGCTGGGCGTACGGCTTCTGACCGTTCCTGACGGTCAGCATTTTATGGGCAATATGTCATCATTGACGATTCATCAAAAAACCCGATCTTCTGCAGTGCAAGCCGGGCAGTCCCGACAAGAACAACTCTCAGCCCTGACAGTGGCTGCCTCCGGCTTCGCTAAACAAGGACACGAATCTAAGGTGAAGGTATGCAACCGGAATTTGAAGACAGAACTTTGATCTGCGGCGAGTGCCGGGAGAGGTTCGTCTTTACATCGGAGGCACAGTCAGCCTACCTCGAGCGGGGACTCCCGCTCAAACCGAGACTGTGCCCGGATTGCTACACTGCTTATCGCAAGCTGCTCCGGGTCGTTAGGGACTTCAGCAGGGACGTCAGCCGGACCGGACAGCATTGGCAAGGACGCCTGATCTGAGCAGCTGCGTAGGCAGGTTTGAAGCGGACAGCAGAGAAACGACGACCCGAGCGACGCCAGACCACGACTGCATGACCTGACAACAGAGTCGCTCAAACGCCCCTTGTCCCCAGTGGGTTCCCTCCCACGCAAGGGGCGTTTTTATGCCCGGGAATGAGGGTAAAACGGATATCCGGCCACAGAAAATACTGTTTGACAGATCGTCATCGGAGTAATACCTATCGCGTATACCACAATGATTAATCGGGAGGGTCCCATGAAAAAGTCCGCGATAGCAGCCGTTATCATCGCCTTGGTGCTGTTTTCATCCGTACTCGGCTTTGACGGGCAACGCAAAGGCTTCGTTCTGGGGGGCGGTCTCGGCTTCTCGCCGGTGGGCGCCTGGAAGGTCGATGTTGACATATTCGGTCAGGGCATCGGTAGTATCGACGAAGACGGTCCGGGGGCGGCTGTCCAGATCGTTATTGGCGGTGCCTTCGACGAGCATAATATGCTGGTTTATGAAGTCAATGTTGTAGGGTACAACTCTGACCTCTTTGATGC
>JAAERE010000026.1 GCA_024230675.1 bacterium
AACCACAACCTTGCCGGCCAGATCGGCCCCGAGAACGACGGTACGCTTCTCAGCCTTACCGTCCTTCACGATGAATACCGTTTCCAGACCGCCGAGAGTGAGAACCGCGTTGCGAGGAATCGTCACCACCGCGTCCAGCCTCTCGCGCACAAAGGCTGCCCGTACAAACATTCCGGGTCGGAAGAGACCGTCGGGATTGTCGAAAAGCGCCTCGATCTCGAAACTGCGAGACACCGGATCAGCCGAACCGGCGATCGCAATGACCTCACCTGAGAGCTTTCCATCTACGGCATCAGAGGAGACGTTCACTTCCGAGCCGATTGCGAAATGGCCGATCTCATCGGCATTGACGCCGAATTTCACTCGGAGCCGATCGGTGGTGGCAACGGTAGCCAGCTTCTGACCGACCCTAACCAGATCGCCGGGGGAGACCTCCATCGAAGTCACCACGCCTGCGATAGGGGAGGAGACTTCGACTGTTTTGGCCACGGCCTCGAAAGTCGCTTTGTTCACTTCATACTCCGTTCGGGCGGCATCGTGATCCGATTCGGAGACGGCGCCCTCCTTATATAGGAAGGCCATCTTGTTGAAGTTCTTCTCCGCGTTGAGATAGACCGACTGCGCCTGCGTGTATTGCGAACTGGCGCCGTAGCGGTCCAGCGTGAGAATGACCTCGTCCGCCTTCACCTGCCGGCCTTCCGTCACGAGGACCTCGTCGACAGCTTCGGCCAGACGGGAATATATCACGGCCTGGCGTTCTCCCTTGAGGGTGCCGGTGTAGGTTTTGGTAAGAGCCTGGTCGGATTCTCTCACAATCGTGGCCTTGACGGCGATCGATCTTTCGGTGATCACTTGCTCCGCCGTCTCTCCACAGGCCACAAAGAGTTGTAGCGCCGGCAGTACGGCCATTGTCACTATCAGGTACGTAATTTTCTTCATGATGCTCTCTATAGTTTATCCAAATCGATTGTCGTTGCTTTTTTGAGACCGGCTTTGGCCTGTTGGAACGAAAACAGCGCCTCGGCCAGTATTCTTCGTGCGTCCCTCAGGGCCGCCTCCGCCGAGAGAACCTCCAACTGTGTCCCGATGCCGGATTCATAGCGAAGGTTGGCTATGTCCATTCCCTTCTCGGCCTGGGCGATAGTGTTCCCCTGTATATCCAGGGCTTCTTTGGCCTGGAGGATGCGGTCGTAGGCCTCCTCGACCTCCAGTTTGATATCATCGACCGTCTGCAGCCGGGCCAGACGGGCCTGACTGTGATCGGCCACGGCCTGGGTCACGGCGCCTCTTGTCTGGCCACCCTTGAAAATCGGGATCGAGAGGTTGAGACCGGCCGTCCAGGAGCGGCTCTGGTTTTCGGTCAAGGTCATGGCGTCGGACTGCGCCGACCAGCTGTAGTCCATTACGGCCGCCAGCGAGGGATAGTAATCGGCCCGGGCCACTCGGATGGCCTTGTGCGTGATATTCGAAAAATAGTCCGCCTGTCGCATTTCGGCTCGCTCCGCCAGCGCTGTGGTCGTCAGATCAGCCAGGGGGGGGAGCAGGACCAGGGAGGTGTCATCGACTTCCTCAAGCACTATCAATTGCTCATCGAGATCTATACCCAAAAAGGATTGCAGCCGTTTCTCGGAGAGTCGCAGCTCGGATTCAGCCCGGAGAATCTGGGGTCTCAGGTTAGACTGTTCGACCCGCGCCCGGAGCAACTCATACTCCGACACCATCCCCTGGGCGTACTTCTTTTCGATAACGTCCAGACTGTAGGTGTTGGCTTCGTAAGACTTTTCCAGCACCGAGAGGCGGGAGCGCTCCA
>JAAERE010000027.1 GCA_024230675.1 bacterium
CCGCCGATAGCCTGGGCGACGGTGACTTTGGAAATCTCGTGATCACCATGTCCCTTCATCAGCTTCACGCGTTCCTCGCGAAGTTTCGGAATCATGCCGCTCAGTTTCTCTTTCAGAGTCTTAGCCATATTAGTCTCCTTTAGCTGGCTTTATGTAGTAGCATAAGATCGATTATTTCCTTCGCGGTCGATGTGAAACTTTTCACATTGGTTGCGAAATTACTTAACAACTAGACACTTGTCAAGTATTTCAGATAAAACGAAAGCAATTATTTTTCTGTTGGGAAGATTTTGTCCGAATTGAGAAGATTGTTGGGGTCAAAAACCGACTTCACATTGTGCATCGCACGAAGAGTGTGGGAGTCAAACTCCAAAGAAAGGTACGGTCGCTTGGCCAGACCGATGCCGTGCTCGCCGCTAAGAGTGCCGCCCAGTTCTATAGTCTTCTGCATAAGCGTGCGAATATGTCTCTCAGTTTCCTCACGAGCCTCGGGCGTATCTTTCGGGGCCATGAAATTGACGTGCAGGTTGCCGTCGCCGGCGTGGCCGTAGGAGTTGATCCTGAGTCCGCTTCGGCGGTTGAGCTCGGATACGAACTCGACCAACAATGGAAACTGGCTGTTGGGAACGGCCACATCCTCGGATATGCGCAATTCGGCCTGGTCTTTGGCAGCGTACGTCATATTGCGACGGACTTTCCAGAGGTTGTCGGCTCGCTCGGCGTCAGATTCGGTTCGCAAGTAGGAGCAGTCGTTCTTCTCGCAAATCTGCTTTATTCTCTCGGTCTGGAGCTCTCGGTCGATATCCGAAGTCTCCAGCAGAAGTAGAGCGGCCGCCTCGTCGAGGCCCTCTGTCTTTTCGTACTCGTTGGCGCAGGCGGCGGCGTCACCGTCGAGAAACTCCATAACCGAAGGTATGATTCCCGCTCGGGTGATATCAGTGACGGTCTGAGCGGCGTCGCGCTGGCGTTTGAATGCGACCAGGATAGTGTCGCCCGGGCCGGGCTGGTCGATCAGTCTTACGGCTATTCGGGTGACAACGGCCAGAGTGCCCTCGGAGCCGACGATAACGTCACCCAGCGAGAAGCCACGGTTCTTGTTCAGAACGCCGGTCCGGATCAGGGAACCGTCCATAAGGACGGCTTCCAGACCGATCACATAGTCCCTGGTGACACCGAAGCGCTTGCATCGAAGCCCTCCCGCGTTTTCGGCGATGTTTCCGCCCATTGAGCACTCTTCATAGCTGGCCGGGTCAGGTGGGTAGGCCAGGCCGTGAGCAAGGGCGGCATCCTGAAGCTCTTTGGTGATATCTCCGGGGCCACAGAAGGCTACTTTGAGGGTTGGGTCAATCTCGATCGATTTCAGCTTCTCAGTCGACAGGAGCAGGGCTCCGGGGCTGGCCACACAGCCGCCCGAAAGTCCGGTCCCGGTACCTCGCGGAGTCACCGGAATGCGTTCCCGATGACAGAACTTAAGAGCTGCGACAACGTCATCGGTAGTCTCGGCAATAAGGAGACATTCCGGAGTTCCGGTGTGATCAGTGGCGTCGTGAGCGTAGTCTTCATGAATCTCCGGCCCGGTGACAAGGGATTCCGGGGCCAGGAGTCGTCGGCGAAGGTTTTCGATCTGGAGAGGACTCATGGAACAGCCTCGCAAAAAGTGGCTGGACGGGCTCCCGGCGCGCTAGCTTTTGGAGGCGTCCGTCTTCTTTGTCGAGTCGGAAGAAGCAGCCGCGCTGGCGGAGTCTGTCTTGTCTTTCTGCGCGTCTTTTTTGTAGCTGCTGCTTCGATAGTCAGTCTCATAAAACCCGGAGCCTTTGAACAGGATTCCGGCACCGCCGGTGATGAGACGTTTCGTGTGTCCCTGACATTTGGGGCAGGTTTCGATCGGGTCTTCCGTCATCGACTGGAATTCTTCGAACTCGTGGCCGCAGTCCGGACACCGATATTGGTACGTAGGCATATCTGGATGTTTACTCCTTTGCAATCTCATTCAGCCGGACGCGGAAGCAGGTTTTCGTGAATCAGCAAGCCCCGTCTTTTCCTGTGAAGCCCGAAACGGAGGACCTCCGTTTCGGGCTCGGCGTCTTTTAGCTTTTGGTCGCCTCTATCGCAGACAGGTCCGGGCCGGCTTTGACGACTTCGGGCGTACAGCCCTCCTGGTACTTCTTGAAGTTCTCGGAGAACAGCGAAGCCAGTTGCACATACTTGTCTTGGTAGGCCTTGGGGTCTTCCCACGTATCGGCCGGCTTGAGAACCTTATCCGGCACACCTTCGCAATGAAGGGGAACCTCAAAGCCGAACACGGGGTCCTTGCGGAACTCCACGTCCAGGAGCGCCCCGGAAAGAGCGTCGTTGAGCAGCTTCCGCGTGTGGTGGATGCTCATGCGCTTTCCAATACCGTAGGGGCCGCCCGTCCAGCCGGTGTTAACGAGCCAGCAACGAACGTCGTACTTCTCGATCTTGTTGCGCAGCATCTCGGCGTACTTGTAAGGATGATGCACCATGAACGGGGCGCCGAAACAGGCGCTGAAAGTCTGTTCCGGTTCTTTACCCAGGTCGATCTCGGTCCCACTAACCTTGGACGTGTATCCTGAGATAAAGTGGTACATCGCCTGTTCGGGCGTCAGACGGGCGATGGGTGGCATAACGCCCGAGGCATCGCAGGTTAGCATGATTATATTCTTCGGATGCCCGGCCATTTTGTCGGGTACGGCGTTGTCGATGAAGTCGAGCGGATACGCGCAGCGCGTATTCTCCGTCATCAACTCATCGTCGAGATCCAGCTGGCGGGAGACGCGATCGTAAACAACGTTTTCCAGGACGGTCCCGAATTTCTTTGTACAGGCGTAGATCTGGGGCTCAGCCGTGGGGGAGAGGGCGATCACTTTTGCGTAACAGCCGCCCTCGAAATTGAAAATCCCTTCGTCGCTCCAGCCGTGTTCGTCGTCGCCAACTAATTGGCGGCCGGGGTCGGCCGAG
>JAAERE010000028.1 GCA_024230675.1 bacterium
CTGATTTCTTCGCTGACCATTAGAATAAAAAATCGAAGGGGATGTGGATGAAGTTTCTGATGACAGCGCTTGTCGTCTATCCCATATTCTTCTTCAATATATCATGCACCTGTTCTGGCTGAAACGCGACGCCCCAGCACCAAACACTGTAGCGCCCAATTACTTTGTCCCGGTTTGGTCCGGGTAATAGGTTGACACGTCACCTCGCCAGTTGATGAGTTTGTATTTCGATAAAGGGGGGTATCCACTTCGCTCTAGTTGATACAAGATGTAGTGGTGAGCACCGATCGCCCCCATCCAGTGGGCGGCGTGGACTACCCACGCACGCTCCAAGAATTTGACGAGTGGTTTCCCACGAACGCCGCGTGCATCGCCTATCTCGAACGACTTCGATGGCCCACTGGCTTTGTCTGTCCGGCATGCGGAGGAAGTCAGGCCTGGCTTACCGCACGAAAGCATATGTTCTGCGCGGCGTGTAAACGACAGACATCCGTAACGGCTGGAACGATTTTCGAAGGCACGCGAAAGCCACTCCGCACTTGGTTTCAGGCTATGTGGAACGTGACGAGCCAGAAATTCGGTGGGAACGCTCTCGGACTCCAGCGCGCTGTCGGGTTCGGAAGCTACCAGACAGCGTGGACTTGGCTGCACAAGATGCGACGTGCCATGGTTCGGCCCGGAAGAGATCGCCTCAGCGGTACCGTAGAAGTAGATGAAACGTATGTCGGCGGCGAGGAACCCGGCGTTCGTGGGCGTGAAACGTACAAGAAGGCTATCGTTGCCATCGCTATCGAGATTCATTCGCCAAAGGGATTCGGGAGAGTGAGGCTGCACCGTGTGGCGGACGTGTCGGCCACCAGCCTGACGCCGTTTGTTTGCAACGCGGTCGAGCCTGGATCGGTTGTCCGTACCGATGGCTGGTCCGGCTACGACCGCATCCACAAGCATGGATACACACGGGACATGACCCTGATCTCCAGCAGCGGAGATCCTGCCCACGTAGCTTTGCCTGGACCTCATCGCATCGCTTCGCTTTTGAAACGCTGGCTTCTGGGCACTCTCCAGGGAGCTGTCAGCAACAAGCATCTCGATTACTACCTCGACGAATACACTTTCCGATTCAACAGGCGAAACTCCCGAGCCCGAGGGCTCCTGTTCTACCGACTCGTTGAGCACGCAGTCCAGGCTGAGCCAGCTCCTTACGCCAAAATCGTCGCGAGTGATGAGGAGCACGACCACAACATATAGTGGTTACTAGACTGAAGTGGATACCCCCCTCACCAAATAGTTGGAAATGGTAAGAAAAAAGTCAGGACGAATTAATAGAAAATAAGCTAAACTAATATTTGGCGTTAACAGAGTAGTAAGTTGAATAGAAGGAGGCTTCATATGGTTTGTAGTAAATTGAATTATCTTCTAATCCTCCTCACTTTCATGCTCTGTTGTCAAAGCGGAAATGACACATCAGGCACTAATGGAAATCCCGGTAGCGGCCAATCCAACGGAGACGCCGACACTGACACCGATAGTGACGGGGATGGCGACTCCGACGGTGACGGGGATGGCGACTCCGACGGTGACGGGGATGGCGACTCCGACGGTGACACGGATGAATCCGACATCGGAGACCTATGTGACGAAAAGGATTTCGACCTAAATCCGGCCCTTGGAAAACTGATGATATTGCTGGATATGTCCGTGTCGATGGTGACGCAACCTGCCCCACTCAAATTGGATCAGGCAACCGCCGCGCTTACAACCGTGCTCGAAAAATTCAAAGGCAAGGGTGTGGAGTTCGGACTGGATTTATTTCCCGATGGAAGCACTGACGGCGGGGGAGAGTACCGCTGTGGAGTCAGCAATCCGGTGCTGATTGATAGCGAGTTGAATAGCGAGCAAAAAATTATTGACGAATTGACGGAGTTTCACATGAAAGGCGCAACTCCTCTTTTATGCGGTGTAAGGAATTTTACGGATCCTGGCTATGCGCCCAAATACTCCAGCGGCGACGGCAACAATGTGTTGATAATTGTAACGGACGGCCAGGACAACTGTGCCGAGGATTGCAACGAGGGAACTGCGTTGACGTCCGACGATTTGTTCGGAGATCTGGCAAAGAAACTGTGTGAGGAAGCCGGCATCAAGAGCGTGGCCGTCGGCTTTGGCGAGAAAGTGGATGAAGGTCAGCTCAACGCAATAGCCGAAAACGGCTGCACTGATTTTACCGAGTACATACAGGTTGAAAATGAGCAAGATCTCACGGAAGCGCTCGAACTCATCACGGGACTGATCACGGCCTGTGTATTCAAGATAGATAACCTGGAGGAAGATGCGGATCCGGATCAAGTCAATATCTATTTCGACGGCAAAGTAATCGGCCGCGATGACGACTGCGCCAAAGGCAAAGGATGGACCTGGACCGATAAGAACTACGATGAGATTCGTTTTTGCGAAGAGGCTTGTGAAGAATTACGCAGCGGAGATATCTCCAATATTACAGCAAAGTTCGGATGCGATGCGGTAGTCATGTAACGAACGTTGATTGGCGGGTAGTTCATAAATTTACAATCATGGTTGAATTTTTTCTTTTACAGGTTCAGGATGGTATATGAATCCAATTGACTAGGGATTGAATCTTTCCATTTATTTTTCGTAATAATATTGGGCAACTAAAAACTAAATACAAAAGCGAACGAAAGGAAGAAAACGATGATAACTTCTGGCAGATTATTTCTGGTGTTTTTGTTTCCAGCTTTGTTCTCAATTATGCTTTGTGGCTGCGAGGACAAAGAGAAGGACAGCGGCTGGACCGGCACCGGCGACGCGGACACCGATACGGACACCGATACGGACACCGATGCCGATGCCGACGCCGATGGTGATACCGATGGTGATACCGATGGTGATACCGATGGTGATACCGATGGTGACGCTGATGGCGACACCGACGAGGCCCTGTGCAAAGACTGCGCAGGATTCGACGGTGTGGACGTGTTGGTGGTCGTGGACAACTCGGCCTCTATGGAGCAGGAGCAGCAGGTTCTTGCGACTAGCTTTTTCACGCTGATCAATTCTCTCGTCGATCCCCCTCCGGATCCGGACTGGGATTATGTATCTGCAAAAAATGTGCGAGTAGCAATTGTGTCGTCGGACATGGGGCTCCAGTTCGGTGAGAACGGCAGCATTGACGGTTGGCCCTATGGAGAACCTATCGGGACTTGCGATGTAAACGAGAAGGGTGACGATGGTCAGTTCTCCAGTATTCTTGTGGACAACATTACGGTCAATAGTGGCCAAATCAAATGCGGAGAAGACGCTAGTCAATGTCCAACGAGCGACTGGACCTGTTCCAACGACAGGTGCGCTCCTCCGGGCGGTGGGAATAGTGGCGAAGTAAGCTGTCCGGACCTCTCCGGCGGAGACAACTGGAGCGAAACCACCAAGGATGAGGAAAACCTCGATATTGCTCGTCAGGTTGCCTGTCTGGCCCAGCTGGGCAAGGACGGATGTGGCATCGAGCAACAGCTCCAGGCAGGAATCAGATCGCTGTCCCGCGACGACCAGTCAGGCTTTATTCGCGATAATCACCTGCTCGCCGTGATCGTTGTATCCGACGAGGAGGACTGCTCGGTCAAAGACAAAGGGCTCTTCGCTACTGATCAATGGGGAGGCAAGCAAATAAACACTGCGTGTAGTCTCCCGGAGTCGAATGAAACCGATTTCCTGTTCGAACCGAAGTACTTCTATGACAAACTAGTGGAATTGAAAGGTGGACAGGCGAACGCGGTTGTCTTTGCCGCCATCGTGGGCGTACCGAGTGGAGACAGCTCTCCGTGTCAGGGTATTGGCGACACGCTCGACGGGTGCCTATCCGATAACAGCATGCAGTACGAGGAGGCTGAGTTCGAAAGCGAGTCAGGCGGTACATTCAATCACTTCAAGCCGGCTTGCGAGCGCGAATCAGGTGGCGCGGTGGTGACCAGCGCCAGACCAGGTCGGCGCTACGTCAAGCTCGCCCAGGAGTTCGGCTGCGCCGGATATGTCTACTCAATCTGCAACGAGGATTGGAGCGAGGCGATGCGCGAAATAGCCAGACTGATAGCCTCGTGTGTAGTGGAATAGCCCGCCTGTAGTTTTCTATTCGACTGGAACGACCGGACAGCCGAAGGTTGCACGGATGTTTTCGACGGTACCGCCTTTCAGCTCATCGCAGGCTTCTTTGCAAAACTCCACCTTGGTTTGAGTGGTATCGGTCCACGTCCAGCCTACGCCATTGGCGCAGTCCGGATCATAGCCGACGATTTTGTCGTCGAAATAGAAATTCGTTTCGGTCGGGTCTATCTCCTCTTCGGGCGTCTGGATTTCGTACACGCA
>JAAERE010000029.1 GCA_024230675.1 bacterium
ATTCGCTTATGAAAGCTGCGCCCTGAGCAATTCGGAAGGGATCTACATCGACGACATCTATCCTCGCCCCGGTTTCTCGGACACTTTGCTTCTCGCTACTGCGCTGACGGACACATCCTACGAAATGACGGGTCGCCCCAGTGGTTTCTACTGGTACCAGGTAAGATCCCGCGACGCCGAAGGCCAGCAAAGCCTGCTCTCTGCGGCGGCACGTACCGAGGTCGGCTATATTCCTCCCTGCTGTGCCGGAACCACCGGCGATCTGAACTGCGGCCAGGACGGTGTGGACATATCGGACGTTCAGATCCTGATCGATCATCTATTCCTGGAGCTTACTCCCTTGTGCTGTGAGACTTCCGCCAACCTGAACTACCCCGGAGCGGGCATGACGTCCTGGGACGACCTGGTTGACATTACAGACCTGTCCATCCTTATTGACAATCAATTCCTGACGCTGTCTCCCCTTCCCCCCTGCCCCTAGAGGCAGCGCTGACAACTCTTTGCTCAAATCTTCGTACATAAGCTAGTATAACAGCACTGTTTTGGTTGAACAAAAGAGCGAGTATTTACGTCTAGGCTCCTGAAGACCAGTGCAGCGTACTTCACCGCTTCCTCACGTTCGACGGTCACATCTATGGACCGAGGCACAGGCCCCAATCCTGTTGTCTCCAACCGTGTGACCCCAAATCAATTGTGCCGGCAGCATCAGGCCACCTGGACAGGGTGAGGGATCTCTTACAAATGAAGCTCCGGCATGGGACCTATCCGATAGTTGTACACCAGGCTGTCGGTGCCGGATACCGTCTTGACAGGAGGGAAGTATGAACCGTCGCCTAACGTTACTGGTCAGTCTTCTGGCTCTCGTGACCATAACCCAAATCACCTTTGCCGAGCAGCCTGACTACATGCGCATCAATGTGTATTACGAAGACAAGCAGGGCTGGCAGGATCTCAACACCCGAGGTCTGGACATAACCTTCGAGGGGCCTGATTTTCTGGAAGTCGCCGCTGTGGCTGAGGAGTTGGACGCGCTCCAACAGGACGGTTTCAGGACTGAGATCATTACTGAATCGCTAAAAGAGCTTTTCCGATCTCGATTGGATCGCTCCAAACTCATGGGCGGCTACAAAACGCTGGCCGAAATCAACGCCTACCTCGACAATATGATTGCCGATCATCCGGATCTTGTCTCCGCCAAACATCACATCGGCTACACGCTGGAAGGCCGGGATATGTGGGCGGTCAAGATTTCAGACAACCCGAACGTCGACGAGGACGAGCCTGAGATTCTCTACTGCGCCGCCATACACGCCCGTGAGGTGATCACACCCGAGGTCCTGTTCCACTTCATGGATCATATGACCGACGCCTATGGCGTCGACCCCGAAGTCGCAGCGCTGGTCGATGACCGTGAGATGTGGTTTATTATCCCGGTGAATCCCGACGGATACTATCACAACGAAGTAATCGCGCCCGGCGGCGGCGGGATGTGGCGTAAGAACCGCCGGGACAACGGCGACGGTACGTTCGGCGTTGATCTCAACCGAAACTACGGCCTCTTCTGGGGGTACGACGACTTCGGATCATCGCCTCAGACCGACAACCAGACCTACCGGGGGACAGGCCCTTTCTCGGAGCCTGAGACCCAAAACATGCGCGATTTCTCGATCGCCCGCGATTTCGTAATCGCCGTCTATTTCCACGCCTACGGCAACGTCATATACATCCCCTGGGAATACAACAGCCAGCCCACGCCGGATCACGACGTATATATGGCGATGGGCAACGAGATCTTCGCCATGAACGGCTTCCCTTCCTATCTGGCGGGCATCAACGGCTCCACCGGCGACTGGCATTATGGTGAACAGACGCTCAAGAACAAGACTTTTGGGACGCTGTTCGAGGTCGGTACGCGAGACGATTACTTCTGGCCCGATCCGGCGCGCATCCCCGCCCTGGTCGAAAGCTGCCTTGAGCCCTGCAAATACCTGGCCCTGGTGGCCGACAGCATATACGATCTCAAAGTGCCGCAAATGCCGACGGCAGATATCACGCCCGGCGCCGAGGTCGGCGACTACACCGTCGAATGGCAGCACACTGATTCGCTGAACCCCGCCGTCCAGTATACCCTGGTTGAATTCCAGCAGCCGCGACGGATTCTGGACTCCGCCGAAAACTCCAACAACTGGTACAATTGGGGATTCAGCGTCACCAGCCTGGAATATCACTCGGCCAGCCAATGCCTGTATTCCGGGACCGGCAACAACTACCGCAGCTATATTCAGTCCGCCTTCCCATTATTCGTGGAGGAGGGCGATAGTCTCAAATTCTGGGCCCAATATGTTATAGAACGGAATGCTGATTTTGCCTACGTAGAGGTTTCGACCGACGGCCAGACCTTTACGCCTATACCCGGCAACCTCACGACTAATAACAACCCCTTCGGCACTAACCGGGGCAACGGCATCACCGGCGGGACAATCGGCTGGGTGCAGGGTCTTTTTGATCTCTCCGATTTTGCGGGCGAGGCGATACTGATTCGGCTGATCTACGAAACAGACGAGAACTATGCCGAGGAAGGAATCTATTTCGACGACATCGAACCGGTTATGGTTTTCGACAGCGCCGCCGTAGTGGACAATGCGATCACCGACACCCATTACGACTTCGCGGCGAAACCGGACGGCGCTTACTATTACATGGTATGGGCGCAGGACGCCCAGGACCAGTACAGCACCGGCTCCTTCATGACATATACCGTGGTCGATCGCAGTCCAAGTTGTTGTCTGGGGGCCACGGGCAACGTTGATTGCAGTCCCGAAGGCATCGTAGATATTACGGACGTTCAGATTTTGGTAGATCACCTCTTCCTGACGCTCGCCGATCTGTGCTGTGTGGATGAGGCCAACATCAATTATCCGGAATCGGGCTACACCGCGACCGACGAGACGGTCGATGTCACCGACTTGAGCATTCTTATAGATAACCAGTTCCTCAGTCTGTCTCCCCTCTCAGACTGCCCGTAACTGGCTTTTTATATGGTAGGAAGCGAGCGGCCGCCGGGGAGTTTTCCTCGGCGGCCGTAGGGTTTTCCGGAGAGATACGAGACACAATCCACCCACCTTGATACACTGATTCCTCCCCAGCCCGGTATTTTCAGTTGCTAACATCTCCCTTC
>JAAERE010000030.1 GCA_024230675.1 bacterium
CGTCAAGCAGATTGAGAAGTATTTGGGAGTCGACTCGCTGCGGTATCTTTCGCTCGAAGGAATGCTGGCGATGCCTTCGCTGCCCGACACGACTTTCTGTCACGGCTGTTTCTCCGGCAAGTACCCTATCAAGGTGCCGAAATCCAAAGAGAAGAACAAGCTGGACGTCAACGCCACGGATACGATCCGGGCGTAAACTCTCGCACAGCAATATTGAGATCGAGCCAATCAAGTCAGGCTCACCTTGTCGAAGCCTGCAATACTTGAGTGGCTTTGCGGTTTCACCCTTCGACAGGCTCAGGGTGACAAAGTCTGGTGCCCCACAGCTTGCTGTGGGATATCATCGTAATATACATGAAACGACAGCCGTACTACGACCATCCTGGAAACCGACGGCAAGCCGTGGGCCACCAGAGCAATCCGATCGACCACCATATAGAAAAGGCAGGTCTGAAGAAAGACCTACCCTACGATACTGTTCGTTATTGAGTGAGGATTCCCGCCTACGGCATGCCGAAGATGGCTGCCTGGGAGAATTCCAGAAGCTGCTGCGGGAAGAAACCAAGCCCCAGCGTTCCGAGCGCCGTGATGATCAAAGCGATAATGACCGTGGGCGACAAAACCACCGGCGTGACCTTGCCCTTAACCTCATCGAAATAGGCGGTCTTGATGACGCGCAGATAGTAATAGACCGACACAAACGAGTTCATCACGCCTATCACCGCCAGCCAGATGAAGCCCTTGTGAACAGCCGCCGAGAAGATATAGAACTTGCCAAGGAACCCGGCGGT
The DNA here is from genome assembly GCA_024230675.1 of bacterium. Lineage (GTDB taxonomy): Bacteria > Zixibacteria > MSB-5A5 > GN15 > FEB-12 > JAAERE01. The sequence continues at coordinate 792 of JAAERE010000030.1, forward strand.
CGGCGGGAAGCCCGACAAAGCGAACATAAACAGCGCCAGGATCGCGGCCAGATACGGATGGACTTTGGACAGCCCGGTTAGCTCAGAGAATTCCGACCGACAGCCGGAGCGCGTTTCCATGACCGTCACAACGGCAAAAGCGCCCAGATTGAACATCGTGTAGGCGACCAGATAGAAAATCGCCGAGGACACTGCGTCGGCACCTCCGACGGTCATTGCAACCAGTATATAACCGGCGTGCGAAATCGACGAATACGCCAGCATGCGTTTGACGTTGTCCTGACGAAGGGCCAGGATGTTGCCCACCGACATGGTCAGTACCGCCAGCACCCAAAAGGCTGTGGTCAGGAGTTCGACTCCGGACAGGCCGAAAACGAAGATTCTCAGCATGACGGCAAAACCGGCTGCTTTTGGAGCCACCGAAAAGAAAGCTGTCACCGGTGTGGGCGCTCCCTGGTAAACGTCCGGCACCCAGGAATGGAACGGCACCGCAGCGATCTTGAACCCGAAGCCGATCAAGGTCAGGGCAATCCCTGAGTAGAAATAGATCGCCGTAGAATTGTAGTCGTAAGCTATATAGCTGAAGTTCGTGACTATGCGACGAAGGTTGGTAGTCTCGGCAGCACCGTAGATGAAGGCTATACCCATCAGGAGGAAGGCCGTGGCGAAAGCTCCCATAAGGAAGTACTTTATGCCCGCTTCACTGGACTCCAGGGAACGGCGATTGAAGCCCGCCAGAACGTACAGCGGCAGCGACATGATCTCCAGACCGAGAAACATGACCACGAGGTCGGCTGTATTAGCCATGACCATCATGCCCGCAGTCGAGAACAGAATTAGGGCGTAATACTCGGGGCGGTTGAGGCCCTTCACTTTCAGGTATCTGAATCCGAGAAAAAGTGTGACGATTGACGCGATCAAGAAAATCTGCTTGAACATGACACCGAAATTGTCGCAGGTCACCATATCGGCAAACCCGGAGCCCTGATGCCCCCACTGCTGGGAAGCCAGCAACATGGCCACAATGCACGAAATCAGAGCCACCGCCGGGATAACCGGGCGAAACGACTTTGAGATCGAACCCAGCAGAATGACCGAAGCCCCGATCAGTAGCGCTATTTCGGGCCAGATCAGGTTAAAGTCAATTGACAATGCAGAAACGTAATCAACCATCTTGTTTTTCTTCAGCGACGACCGTCGCTTGCGTTAAATGCCTCAGCCTCCGCCGAAGCCAACTTTGACCTCGCCCTTATCGACAATAATCGGTACAATGTTCTTGCCGCCGCTCAACTCGCCGACCTTATCCTTTGCGCCAGGCACATTGTGAACATCGATCTCTTCAAAAGCTATCCCCTCGTCGGTGTAGTGCTTCTTGGCAGCCGCGCAATAGGGGCATCCCGTCTTCGTATAGATAGTAACTTCGCTCATCGGCCAGCTCCTTCCAACTCGGCCAGGGCGGCCTCAGCATCATCGCTCGATGCGCCCAAAACCGGTACGTCTACAATCTCATAACTTTCGTTAAGTTGTACGGTGCTGGCCTTGCCAACGTGAGAAAGGACCTGCTTGGCCGCAGGCTCAATTCGGTTCAGGAAGGGAGAAGGATATATGCCGATCCAGAATATGAGCACTACCAGGGGAATCAACACCAGCCGCTCACGCGCGCTCAGGTCTTTCAGGTTCTGATTCTTCGGATTAGTCACTTTACCATAGACCACGCGCTGGTACATCCAGAGCATGTAGCAGGCAGCCAGGATAACACCCGAGGAGGCCAGGACGCCGTACCAGGTGTTGGCCTTGAAAGCGCCCAGCAGGATCAGGAATTCGCCGACGAATCCGTTCGTAAACGGTAAGCCTATAGACGACAGAGTCACTATCATAAAGAATGTAGCGAAGACCGGCATCACCTTGGCGAGTCCGCCGAAGTCCTCGATCATCCGCGTATGTCGCCGCTCGTAAATCATGCCCACGATCAGGAACAGCGCCCCCGTTGAAATACCGTGGTTGATCATCTGAAGGACCGCGCCTTCGACGCCCTGCAGATTGAGCGAGAACATACCTAACATCACGAAACCCATGTGGGAAACGGATGAGAATGCTACCAGCGATTTGACATCCCGCTGAACCATGGACACCAGCGCCCCATAGATGATCGCGATGATGGCCAAAATGCAGATATACGGCATGTAGGCGATCGTAGCGTCGGGGAACAGCGGCATACAGATCCGCAGGAAACCATAAGTGCCCATCTTGAGCAGCACGCCGGCCAGAATGACCGAGCCCACCGTCGGAGCCTGTACGTGAGCGTCAGGCAGCCAGGTATGGAACGGGAACAGCGGGACTTTGATGGCAAAGGCCAGAGCGAAAGCCCCGAACAGCCACAACTGTGGATGATAAGCCAGCGGCATGTTCATGATCTTCAGCAGATCGAACGTATACTCACCGGCAAACGCCTGATATTCGAAATAGACGTACAGCAACGCAACCAACATGAGCAGCGAACCGAACATCGTGAAGAGTACAAACTTGATGGCCGCGTAGACCCTCCGGGGACCGCCCCAGACGCCGATCAGGAAGTACATCGGCACCAGCATCACTTCCCAGAACACGTAGAACAGGAAGAGATCGAGCGACACGAACACGCCGATCATCCCGGTGGTCAGAAGCAACATTGAGATGAAGAAACCCTTGACGCCTTCGGTTACGGAGTGCCAGGCAGCAATTACGCAGAGGACGGTCAGAACGGTTGTCAGGACGATTAGCAGCAGCGAGATCCCGTCGATCCCAAGATGATAGTCGATCCCCAGCGATTGTACCCACGGCAGGTTGACCTCGAACTGCATCCCGCTGGCCACCGGATCAAACCGATTGTAAATCCAGAAGGAGAACAGCATGGTGACGAAAGCCACGATCAGACTGGTCCCCTTGATAGTCGAATGCTGATTCGCAGGTACGAACAGCAGGACCACGGCACCCAACAGCGGGAAAAACGTGACTATTGTCAGAAACAGATCTTCCATCAGTTACTTCCGAGAACAAAGTAAGCCACGACCAGAATTACTCCGAAGACGAACATCGTGGCGTAGCTGCGCACCCGCCCGGACTGAGCGTGGCGCAGGGCGTTGGAGATATCGTGCCACAGGCTGGCCAAACCGTTGAGGAAACCATCGATAATAATGACGTCGACAATCTTCCAGAGGAACAGCGAAAAGACAATTAACGGGCGGATCACCACCGCGCCGTAGAATTCATCAACATAATACTTGTTGGCCAGTGTGGTCCTGGCCCCGGACAGTTTGTCCGCCAGCGATCCGGCGGCGGCCGTATTCTTACGGTACAAGTACCACGCCAGATAGATAGCCATCAGGACCAGCGCCACCGAGGCGAACATCAGTATCCATTCCATCGAAGTATTCGCGCCGGCCGAAGCCAGAGCGTGCGTGGCGGCTTCCTGAGGAGGCCCGGCCATCACCGGGTGCAGCCACTCCTCGAAATAATTGGTCGCACCGAAAATGTGCGGCATGCCCACGAGACCGCCTATCACGGAGAGTACGGCCAATATCATGAGCGGCACCGTCATGGTGCGCGGCGATTCGTGGATATGCTTTTTCGTTTCCGCGTCCATCCGCTCTTCGCCGTAGAAAGTCAGGTATATCAGGCGGAACATGTAGAAGGCGGTCAGACCTGCAGTAATGAAGCCCAGAACCCAGAGGGCGACGTGGCCGTGACTGGACGAAAAGGACTTCCAGAGGATTTCATCTTTCGAGAAGAAACCCGAGAATCCGGGAATGCCTGAAATGGCCAGAGTTGCGATAAGCATGGTCATGAACGTTATGGGCAGGTGTTTCTTCAGGCCGCCCATCTCGCGCATATCCTGTTTGTCTGACATGGCGTGAATCACCGAGCCGGCGCCCAGGAAGAGCAGCGCCTTAAAGAAGGCGTGCGTCATCAGGTGGAAAATGCCGGCGCTGAACGCGGCCACACCGCAGGCAAGAAACATGTAGCCGAGTTGACTGACCGTCGAATAGGCCAGGACGCGCTTAATATCGTTTTGGGCCAGCCCGATTGTTGCGGCGAACAGGGCCGTGGCTGCGCCAACAATAGCAACAACCATCAGGGCGTCGGGGGCCATCATGTAAAGCACGTTAGTGCGGGCGATCATATAGACGCCGGCAGTTACCATGGTAGCGGCGTGTATAAGAGCCGATACCGGCGTAGGACCTTCCATTGCGTCCGGCAGCCAGACATAGAGTGGAATCTGAGCCGACTTTCCCGTAGCTCCCACAAACAGGCACAGGCAGGCAACCGTGATTACAGTCCCGCCGGCCGCGAATACCATCGGCGCGTTCTGGGAAACGGTCGCAAAATCGAGCGAGCCGACGTGCCAGAAAATTATGAACATGCCGATCAGGAAGCCGAAGTCACCGATCCGGTTGACAATGAAAGCTTTTTTACCAGCGTCGGACGCCGACTGTTTTTCGTACCAGAAGCCGATCAGCAGGTAGGAACACAGTCCCACCCCCTCCCAGCCGACGAACATTAGAAGGAAATTGTCGGCCAGAACCAGGACCAGCATCGAGAATGTGAACAAATTCAGGTAAGCGAAATAGCGCCCGAAACATTTGTCGTGAGCCATGTAGCCTACAGAGTATACATGGATCAGGAAGCCGACCCCGGTGACCACGAGAATCATGATCGCTGAGAGCGGGTCCAGCATGAACGCCAGGTTGACGTGGAGGATGTCGGCGGAAATCCAGGTAAACAACGTCTGCTCGATCAGTCGGGCATCGGCCGGCAGCGCTTTGAGATCGAAAAACAGCATGATGGCGACGATAAGCGACAACCCCACCGAGCCGCACGCCACCGCCGAGACCACCGATCTCGGTAATCGGCCTATCAAGAGCCCGTTGATGAGAAACCCGATCAACGGCAAAAGCGGAACGAGAAACAGATACTCCGCCATCTACGCCTTCCCTACCATTTCAACAAACTAAACCGGTCGATATTTATGGTCGCCCGGTTGCGATAAATCATTATAATCAGGCCCAGCCCGACGGCGGCTTCGGCCGCGGCGACGGTCAGGACCAGAAATACTATCACGTGACCGTCAGCAATGCTGAGCGCTCTCGAAAACGCGATCAGCACCATATTGGCGGCGTTTAGCATCAACTCAATCGACATAAACATGACGATGACGTTGCGCGAAATCAGCACGCCGACCGTACCAATGCCGAACAGCACCGCCGCCAGAATCAAGTATGCGGATATCGGAACCATGCCTAGCTCCCCGCCTCATTTGTGTTCGTTCCAGCCGTCTCTTCCGTCTGGGTTTCCTCGGGGTCGCCCGGTTTTCTTGACTTGGCCACCACCACGGCGCCGACCACCGCAATCAACAACAACACCCCGGTCAGTTCGAAGGGGTAAAGATAATCCGTGAACATTAGCCGTGCTACCTGCTCTACCGAGCCGAAACCATCCGGCGCCTTGCCGATCAATCCGGTAGCCATCGCCTTAAGCGGCGCTCCCTTGATGATAAACACCAGCTCAAGCGTCATCAGTATACCGATCGTGTACTTGGTGAATCGACTGAGCGCTTTCGGCGGCTGCCCCAGGTCCTCGGAGCCGCGAAGATTCAGCAGCATGATGACAAACAGGAACAGCACCATGATGGCACCGGCATAAACTACAACCAGAATTGCTCCCAGGAACAAGGCCGACAACTGGACGTAGCAGACGGCCTGGGCAACCAGCGATAGGATCAAATACAGCACGGAGGCCACCGGATTGCGCTGGGCTATCATCATGGTGGCGCCGAACACGGCTACAACCGCTGAGACAATAAATATGACAGTATCAAGGTTCATTATCGGCTCTCCTCGACACCGTAGATCTTTCGGATCCTGCGGATGGTTCGCTTGAAGGCGCTCTCTTTTCGCGGATGCGGCACGAGAAGCTGGTCTTTCGAGTAGATGAAGCCCTCGCGAGAGTCGGTCGCGAATTCGTATTCTCGACCGAGGAAAATGGCTTCCTCCGGACAAGCTTCCTCGCAGAACCCACAGAAGATACAGCGAAGCATATTGATTTCGTAAACTTTTGCCAGGCGCTCGCCGTTTTCGTTTTCGTCCGGCTCCATGTAAACAGCGTCGGCCGGGCAGGCGGCGGCGCACAGACCGCAACAGACACAGCGCTCGGAACCGTCCTCATACCGCTCCAGGTAGTGCAGCCCCTTGAACCGGGGTGCCATCGGCTCCTTCTTTTTCGGATAGTCAAGCGTAATCGGCTTTTTGAACATGTGCTTGAACGTCACCAGAAGCCCCTGGGGCATCTTCCAGATGACATCGACAAGCGCTTTGAGAATCTCTTTCATTCGCCGGTTGCCCTTGCTAGTTGACACTATCCGTTAACAATACCCACAGCGCCGTGCCCATCGTGTTGGCCAGCGCCAGCGGGAACAGGACTTTCCATCCGAACGCCATCAACTGGTCGTACCGGAACCGCGGGAAAGTCGCTCTCAGCCAGATATAGAAGAACATGAAGCCAAATACCTTGATCAGGAACCAGATCACCGGGGGCAGGAACGGGCCCTGCCAGCCGCCCAGGAACAAGGTGGTCGCTACGGATGACACCGCGAGCATATAACCGTACTCGGCTACGAAGAACGTGGCAAAGCGCATCGAGGAATATTCCGTATGATAGCCGGCCGCCAGCTCCGATTCACACTCGGGCAGGTCAAACGGCAGCCGGTTCGTCTCCGCGATGCCGCAGGTCAGGAACAACAGGAAGGCCAACGGCTGCCTGAAGATAAACATGTCCCAGAAAGAGGCTTGCTGATTGACGATCTCGGTCATCGACAGTGTGTTGGCGAACAGGATAACACCCACGATGGACAGCCCATAGCTGAGTTCGTAGGAGATCATCTGCGCCGAAGAACGAATGCCGCCGAGAAGCGAGTACTTGGACCCGGAGGACCAACCGGCCAACACCAGACCGTAGACGCTCAGGGATGTAATCGCGAATATATACAGAACGCCTATATTCAGATCGGATAGAACGCCCTTGATTTCATAGCCAAACATGCTGAAATCAGAGGAGAACGGTACCACCGCAAACACCAGCAGCGCCGGAATAAACGAGACAATTGGCGCCAGCATGAACATCAGGCGCTCGGATCGGTCGGGGACAATGTCCTCCTTGAACATCAGCTTGATACCGTCGGCGATCGGCTGCATCAACCCCCACGGTCCGGCATAGATCGGTCCCAGACGGTGCTGCATATACGCCAGCACTTTGCGTTCCAGCAGGGTCGAATAGGCGCAGCACGTCAGCACCACGACTACCACGGCGATGACCTTCAATGTACCTATGATGATGATTTCCAGCATGGGACTAATTTACCACCTTGGATATCTTAACCCGATCAGTTCTCTTCTTTCGCATCAATAGAGCCGTAACGGTCGTCGACGAGAAGTTGCGCGGTATAAACACCACGTCGTTATTTATGGTCGTCGATATTCTGACCGGGACGATGATTTTCCCTACCTTAGACTCTACCCGGGCGGAGTCACCTTCCTTCAAGTCCAGCTTCTTTGCAAGTTCCGAAGACATCTCTATATATGCCTCGCCGCAGAAATTGAACAGCGAGTTTGCTTTTTCCGTAAGATGGCCTGAATGATGTGGGTCATCGCCGACGAACAGAGCTATCGGATATTCCTCGTCAGATTCCTCCTCGGCTGGGCGCACATCGAAGTACTTGTCCGGCAGCGGTTGGACGTTGCTGGACTCCACGAGCCGTGAAATTTCTTGTTCGCACTGGTCTGAGGACTCGTAGAGTTTGTCGCCGATCTGTTCCGCTATCGCCTCTACAATCTCGTAGCCCGGCTTGGATTCAAATCTTGGTTTGAGAGCCCGGTTGGCTCGCTGCACGCGTCCTTCCAGGTTGATGTACCGGCCGTCGTATTCGGCCCAGCTGGCCAGCGGAAGTACAACATCGGCGAGGCCGGTAGTCTCGGTTTCATAAAGATCAGCCACCAGCAGGAAATCCAGTTTTTCGAGGCTTTCGCGGGCAAATTCGCGATCGGGATACAGCATTACCGGGTTGCAGCCCAGGGCAATACAACCGTTGACCTCTTCCTTCTTCATATTGATCAACATGCCGTCGGTAGTCAGCGGCTCGGCTTCGGGCCAAGCGCCCCAGAGTTCAGTAAGGGCGTTTCGGATACCTTCCGGAGGCTGCGGCAGAAGACCGAGCTTCCCGGCCCCGAACGAGTTCGCATAATGCGGCAGGATCGAAACCTGGCCCTTATTCTCGAGACCCAGTAAACGCGTCAGGTTGGCCAGGGCCGAGGAGATACAAAGACGTTCTCGGGAGCGGCTGACCAGTTCGCCGGCGATGAAGGTTACTTTGCGGCCGTTGGCCATCGCCGCCGCCAGTTCTTTCAGATGCTCGGCATCGACACCGCATATCGCGGCTGCCTCGGCGGCTGTGCTCGGACTTATCTTCTCTTTGAGATCGCCGCCCTCAGCCATCCCGGCTTCGATTGCCGCCAGACAGAGTCCGTTCAGAAAGACCTCTTCCGTCCCTACCTTGTAGATCATCTCGCGTCGAGCGACATCGGCCGACTTCACCCGGTATGGGTTAACCGAGTAGACGGAAGCGCTGTGGAAATTACAGGCCTTGCGAATTCTCAAGTATTCGTTAGGATGTTCTTTGACCAGATCGCTGCCGAACGCGACGATGACATCGGAGTCGTCGATGTCTGAGATTTTGAACGAGCGCGCGGACATTGCGTCGTATACGTTCTCAGGCTCCTTGGGCAGCATGCGATATTGTGTTCGATAGTCGATATTGTTGGAGCCGAGCGTAACTCGGATCAGCTTCGAGAAGCTGTGCAGAGTGGCGTTGTCCAGGCTGGGCGATACTATACCGCCGATGCAGACCCGGCCCTTCTTGTCCTTGATCTCATTGAGCCGCTTGTTTATGATTTCGAGGGCTTCTTTCCACGTGGCCGGAACCTGCTGACCATCTTTCTTGATCAGCGGCGTCTGAAGCCTGTCCGGCGATGTAGCAATCTGGTACCCGTAGCGGGTAACATCGGCCAACCAACCGTCGTCTATGTCGTCGTTGGGACGCGAAGTCGTCCGGAAAATCTTTTGCTGATGATCGTCCTTGTACAACAGCGTGTTGACGCCTGAACTGGAGAAAGGGCAGATCGAAGAAGTCGTCTGGGTTAACCAGACCCGAATTTTGTAGCGCCAGTCAGTGTTTGTCAGGGCGCCGACCGGGCAGATTTCAACGAGATTGCCGGAGAACGGATTATCAACCTGGCGGCCCGGTGCCCGGTGAATCTCCATAATGTTGCCACGCTCATAGGCGCCGAGATCGTATTCGCCAAAGGCCTCTTTGTTTGCCCGGACACACTTGTAGCAAAGAATGCAGCGATTGCGGTTGAGGACTATCTCGGGGCCGATGCGAAGGTCATCGAACGTACTGCCTTCGGTACCTTCGGTGAAGCGGTACTTCTGGAAATCGAACCGGCTGTCGTCTACACCGTGGGCGAAAGTCTGATCCTGAAGGTCGCACTCCCCGCCCTTATCACAAGTGGGACAGTCGAGCGGATGGTTCATAAGGATGAACTCGATGATAGCTCTTCGTCCCCGCTTAACCAGATCGGAGTCCGTGAGAACAACCATGCCATCCATTGCTTCCAGGGCACATGAGACCTGAAGCTTAGGCATCTTCTCGATTTCGACATAGCACATCCGGCAGGAGCCCATCGGCTTCAGCTTGGGATGCCAGCAGAAAGTCGGGATGTGAATTCCCAGACCTCTGGCTGCCATAAGAACAGTAGTGCCTTTGGGAACCGTAGTCTCGCGGCCGTCGATCGTCAGCGTGACAGTCGGTACGCCCTCGGCAATGTTCTTTTTGTTTTCTACCGCATCGGCCATGCTATATCTCACACAAACTCAGTATTCGTTTTCACCTGGCACTTGCCGTGGTCAATGTGATACTGCCATTCGTCCCGCCAGTTTTTGATAGCCGACTGAATCGGCATCACGGCAGCATCTCCCAGCGGGCAGATTGTCCGCCCCATAATATTCTCACAGACGGACTCAATTTTCTCCACATCACCAGGTCGGCCCCTACCATGCTCGATAGCCGTAATCATTCTCTCCAGCCAACCGGTCCCCTCGCGACAGGGCGTGCATTTACCGCAAGACTCGTGGCGATAGAAATGGATCAACTTCATGATGGTCCAAACGATACAGGTATCCTCATGAAATACTATCACGGCGCCCGAGCCAAGCATAGATCCAACCGTCGTAAGGGACTCGTAGTCGAGACCGACGTCTATATCCTCGGGTTTGAGGAAAGGTGTCGAAGATCCCCCGGGGATAACGCCCTTGAGTTTCTTGTCGCCGAGGATGCCGCCGCCGTATTCAGGCGAGTATATGAAATCCTTGAGATTATATCCCAGTTCAACTTCGTAATTGCCGGGCTGCTTAACGTGCCCGGAGAGGCTGAATATCTTGCTGCCGCAGGACTTTTCCGTCCCCAGCGACTTGTACCAGTCCGATCCCCGGTTGATAATGTGCGGGACCGAGGCCAGCGACTCAACATTGTTGACGATGGTCGGACAGGCGTACAGACCCTCAACCGCCGGGAACGGTGGGCGGATGCGGGACATCCCCTTGTGACCCTCAAGCGAGTTCAGAAGCGCCGTCTCTTCACCGCAGATGTAAGCGCCGCCGCCGGAGTGCACTATGACGTCAAGGTCATAGCCGGTATCGAAGATGTTCTTGCCGAAGTAGCCCTGCGCGTATCCTTCCTCCACCGCCCTGTTGACGACGTCAATGCAATGGCCGAACTCGCCGCGGATGTACACGAACATAAGGTGACAGCCTATCGCAAACGAGGCAACCGCCATACCTTCGAGCATAGCGTGGGGATCGCGTTCCATAATGACGCGGTCCTTGCAGGTACCGGGTTCGGATTCATCGGCGTTGCAGACCAGATAGCGCGGCTTGGTCGAGGCCTGGGGGATAAAGCCCCACTTGATTCCGGTTGGGAAGCCGGCGCCGCCGCGACCGCGAAGTCCGGCGTTTTTGACCTCTTCTCGAACCTCGTCCGGCTTCATCGACGTGAGCGCTTTGCGCCAGGCGACATAGCCGCCGTGAGCAACAAACGTGTCTATGTTGGCCTGCTGGGGGTCTTCGACGTACTTAAACAGGTGCAGCCGATCGGATTTGGCAACTTCGGCGGCGTTGGTTCTCACAGGAGAGTAAAAGCTCATGCCTCGTCCTCCGCCTGGGCCTGTTCGGTCAATTCCTTGAGAATCCGATCCACGCTCTCGCGCGTGAGATTCTCGTAGTAATCGTTGTTTATCTGCATCATGGGCGCCGTGGCACAGGAGCCGAGACATTCCACGGAAATAAGCGTGAACAGGTTGTCTGGCGTTGTCTCCCCTTTTACGATACCCAGCTTCTGCTCAAGATATGTGATCAGGCCGTCGGCGCCCAGGAGCGCGCAGGATATATTGTGACAGACCTGAATCAGATATTTCCCCCGGGGTTGCTTGGGGAACATCGTGTAGAAAGTCGCGGCTTCGGCGACTTCAACCGCCGGTATCTCTATGGCTTCGGAGATCTCGTTGTAGATATCGTCATCGAGGTGGCCAATCTGGCGATAAGCGATCGTCAGAGCGGGCAGGACCGCGGATTTCCGGCTCGGATATTTGGTCACGACCTCTTTCATGCGGGCGATTGATTGTTCGGAGAGCATCATCGATCCACCTCTCCCAGAACGATATCAATAGTACCGATCGCGCAGACGGCGTCGGAGATCAGACTTCCCTCGCAGAGCACCGGCAGACAAGCCAGATTCACAAACGAGGGCGGCCGCACCCGTACGCGATTGGGTCTGTTGGTACCGTCGGAAGAGATATAGAAGCCCAGTTCGCCTTTGGGAGCCTCGATCCCCTGGTACACCGCTCCCTTGGGAGACTTGAAGCCGTCGGTGATCAATTTGAAGTGGAAGATCAAAGATTCCATCTTGTGGAGGATGTCTTCCTTGGGCGGCAGGACAACGCCGGGAACGTGAGCCCGGTAGGGTCCCGAGGGCATGCCGTCGATTGCCTGCTGGATTATGCGCAGGGACTGCCGCATCTCTTCGAGACGAAGTTTGTATCGATCGTATGCATCGCCGGTCTCGCCCAGCGCTATGTCAAAATCAAAATTCTCGTAACCGCTGTAGGGATTGTCCTTGCGAAGGTCCTGCTTGACGCCGCTGCCGCGCAGCATCGGGCCGGATAGCGACCAGTTGATCGCATCCTCCGCGGAGATAACCGCCACGTCTTTGGTGCGACGGATAAAAATCTGGTTATTGGTCAGAAGCGTCTCATAGTCGTCCAGGCGGGCGGGCATTTCCTTGAGGAACTTGCGGACCAGCTTTTCGAAATCGGGCGGGAGGTCATAGGCCAGGCCGCCGATCCTGATGTACGTGGTCATCATCCGCTGACCACCGCAGGCCTCGTAGATATCTACAATCATCTCCCGTTCGCGGAAAGCGTACAGGGACATGGAGACCGCCCCAAGATCCATAGCGTGGGTGCCGAGCCATACGAGATGAGATTTTATCCGGCTCAATTCGGCCAGACAGACACGGGCCCACTTGACTTTCTCGGGCACCTCTATGTCCATCAACTTTTCCACGGCCAGACAATAGCCGAGGTTGTTGCTCATAGGCGCCAGGTAGTCCATCCGATCCGTACACGGAATCGCCTTGTAATAGAGCTTGGACTCCATCGTCTTTTCGATACCGGTGTGGAGATACCCAACTACGGGCGTGGCCTTGACGATCTTTTCGCCGTCGACCTCGAGAATAACGCGGAGCACACCGTGAGTGGCCGGGTGCTGCGGCCCCATATTAAGGGTGAGGGTCTTCTGTTCCACTACTTCAGCACCTCGGGCGGGTCGTCTTTATTCCAGTTGAACTGGGGGACCTCATAGGTAAGGGGGAAGTCCCGTCGCAGGGGGTGTCCCTCCAGTTCGTCAGTGGTCAATATCTTGGTAAGATCAGGATGACCGGTAAAGGTGATACCCATCATATCCCACACCTCTCGTTCCAGCCAGTTGGCCCCGTTCCAGAGCGGAGTCAGGCTGTCTACCGTGGGATTCTCGGCCGGAAGCATGACTTTGAGGAAGAAGCGATACTTGTGTTGGATGCTGTACAGATTGTAGACAACCTCAAAGCGCCCGCCCATCTCTTCTTCGTGACCCAGCCAGTCAACCGATGTAACGTCGGCGAGGAAATGGACGTCGAGTTCCGAATCGTCCATAAACGCCTGGCAGATACCGTACAGCGCTTCCGGTTTCAGAAAGAAAGACTGGTCTCCGCGGAAGTTATCCTCCCTGATGACCGCTTCTGAAAAGCGACTCTGTATGAACTTTCTAACCTGGTCTTCCATCCGTCCGTATTGTTCCAAATTTCACAAATAGTCGTTCGAGTATTATCCGTCGCTCCAAGCTCTCCGGCTCACCGATTGAGGCTTCTGCCCCAGTCCTCGCGTTTGTCCTTGATTGAGCCCGCTTCTATCCGGGCGTGAAGTTTCAGAATTGCGTCCATAAGTTGTTCGGGGCGGGGCGGACAGCCGGGCACATAGATGTCAACCGGAATGATCCGATCCACTCCCTGAAGGATCGCATAGTTATTAAAGACGCCGCCACATGAGGCGCAGGAGCCCATGGACAGCACCCACTTGGGATTGGGCATCTGTTCGTAAAGAGTCTTGACAACCGGGGCCATCTTCATCGACACGCGGCCGGCCACAATCATGAGGTCGGACTGGCGCGGCGACGGCCGGAATACTTCCATGCCGTAGCGGGCCATGTCGTACTTGGCCATGAAGGTGGACATCATCTCGATAGCGCAGCAGGCCAATCCCATGGTCAACGGCCAGACCGAGCGTTTGCGCGCCCAGTTGACCATCTTGTCCATCGAGGTCAGCAATATGGAGTCAGGAATATGTTCTTCTAGTCCCACTTCAGGGCTCCTCGACCGATTTCATAGAAGTATCCGATAAGAATGACCAGGACGAAGATTGCGATCGACCAGAAACCGAACATACCCAGATCTCTCGCTACCACTGCCCAGGGCAGAAGAAAAATGACTTCGATGTCAAAGAGGATAAACGAGATGGCGATCATGAAGAACTTGATCGGAATTGGCTCACGAGTGTTGCCAATGGGTTCAACGCCGCATTCGTAGGGCTGCGCCTTTTTCCCCAGCCGCGTCCGCTTGCCCAGAAGGACCGACAAGACTGTAAACAGCAGCGCCAGCGCTGTTGCCACAACGAGCAGAAAAAGAATCGGGTAAAAGTCTTCGAACATCTTGTTTCCCTACAATCCGAGCGGACTCGTTACATTGACGGCTACTTTAGGCATAGGACGGTCCAAAGTCAATAAATTTCTGGACATTTCCTTGGCACAACAGAGTTCGCCACCGAAGCGGCGCAATTGAAGCCACGCCGACAGGTCACTGTCGGTTAATACTTTACAGAAGCACCAGTGCGAGCAGAAGCAGCAAACCCGGCCGAAAAACGCTGATTTGATGAGACGATCTGAAGTACGCTCAGACTTTCGAGAAGCTCACCTTGTAACCGGTGAAAAACGGGTCCTTTTGGGCCAGATCGGACACGTCCCGGGCGTGAAAGACACCGTACGCCTTCGAAACTCCAAAGAGTTTCATCCTCTGGCGAACTTCGTCTATCTGCAGGTGCCCCCCGCCAAGAACCCGCACGCCCGCTTCAACAACCTCAAGCACATCCGGCTTCTGAAGCCAGGCCGAGGCTATCGACCGCTCGTCACAAAACTTCTCGACCAGATTGGCGTGATACGTGTACTCTGCCACGGCCCCGACTACAAAATGAAGGCGGTCGGATCGGGCTATCAATACGAACTTGCAGTGAAGCGTCTTCCGCCCCGCATGCTTGTCCCGGTTCGAGTCCGAATTGTTTGTATAGTCAACGACCTCAGTCTGCATTCGAACCCTTCCTGCTATTCGATCCCGATGCGAATATGGTTTGAGAAAATCCAGCCCCGCCGCCCCTTCCAAGCCTCCACACGATAGAGACCTGGCTCAACAACGGCGTATTCAAGCCGATCGGCCTGAGTCTCAATTAGTTTGCGCCCGTTGCATAAAAGCCTTAGCTGGGCTCTGGACGGCAGTTTGACTTCGATTTCAACGTTCTCAACCGAAGGCAGGTTTTCGCCGCACACGACCGTCCTCTCCCCTTGATGAGCATAAAACTGGAAATCATCGGCGATTCCCCATCGCATATTGGAGATGTAGACGTTACAGCCGCTCAGTGCCTCGTAGAGCTGTTTCTTTGCCGTTCCTAAATCTTTCGACATCGGCTTCGAAAGCACCAGATGCGTGCGAAGACATTTGAAGTGAACCTTATAGGGGAATATCTCCACTGTGAAGGGACCGATATCGACCGGAAAGGCGTGAGCGTCGACGCCGGCCACCCCGACATATCGTCCCTTCTGATTGAACTCGTCCCAGAGACGCATGACTTCCTCGGTCGGCCCCACCATCGACTTGCGAGGTGAAAGCGCCATTACTACCTGGTTGTATGGCTTAAGCTTCTCCATCCACTCAGACATCTGATTCCAGAGTTCGAGGCCGTCGAACCTGTCTGTGGACCAATCCAGCCAGGGATAAGGCGGGTACTTCCCTTCGCGGCTGCGCCTTTCGATGGGGTGGGCGATTATTCCCAGAGCGTTGTCTGCCCGGGCCGCCTCAACGTACTGCTTGGCGGTCAGATCGTGGGGATAGACGTGCGGTGAACCGAATATCATATAATGATTGTTGTCAGCCTCGTCGTTGTGCTCATAGCCGACGACTACCAGCGTATCGCCGTATATTCCTTCAAGACCGCCCTCGCGGTTGGTCAGCCCCATGTGATCCGTGAACATCATGAAGTCCAGACCGACCTCCCGACCTATCGCCGCTATCTCCTCCAGCGTCTTGGTGCCGTCCGACTCGGTTGTGTGCATATGGATAGCCCCGGAGTAATGGTACCGGTCCCGGACTTTCTTACCCATGGTTCACGCTCCCGGTATCGGGGACTTTCCTGAATATGACCAGCCCAACAGTTATCATAAGCACCAACGACAGGATACCTGCCTTGTACGGTAAGGCGGCCGAGGTCTCCGTGTCAAGGCCCAGCCCATCTACGGCCAAACGTCCGAGCGTTCGCTCCGGATTGAAGAGATAGACCACGGCGGTCCAGACCAGCGGTCCCACGACGGCTGCGGCTCTTCCCGACAAAGAGAAAAGTCCAAAAAACCGACCCAGTTCCTCGCGCGGCACTAACTCTGCCAACAGCGGACGAGTAGTGGTCCAAAGTCCGCCGAGCAAAACTCCGACCACTGATCCCAAAATCCACACTACTATCATGTTGTCGGTAAAGGCGAAAAGGATAAGGGCTGTCAGCCAGCCGCCAATGATCCAATAGAGCAGCCTTTTGAGCGACCAGAATTTGGCCAGATACCCGATTATGAATGATCCAAGAACGGCCGTTATGGTGGAGACAACCAGAAAAGTAGTGATCTGTCCCTCTGCCAATCCCAGAACGAGCGAGCAGTAGAGGCCAATATTCAGAATTACAGTAGTGACCGCGTCCTCGACAAAATAATCGGCGACAAGAAAACGCAGAACGCCCGGGTATTTTTTGGTCTGGCGGAGCCCCTCCCAAACATCGCGGTAGGCACGACGGATACTGACCTTCTCTGCCTTCAGAACAGGTTTCTCTCTAACCCAAAGGAAAACAGGTAAAGCAAAGATCATGAAGAGAAAAGCGGTGGGCAGGAAAGACGCTTGTTTGCCGCCGGCGCTCAGGAACGAGAGTTCAAAACCGAAACACTCTCCCGTGACAAACGGCAGCACCAATAGCATACCGACGATCGAGCCGACATAACCGGCGGCGACGCCTATCCCGGAGACAAATCGTGCCTGCACACCCTCGGCCACGGAATACAGCAGGGAGTTATAAAAGGGCTGACCGGCTTCATACGAGAAATTGGCGATTATGAATAGCAGCAGGATCGCCCACAGAGCCCACGAGGGCACGAACGCCATCAAGCCTACCGCTGAACAACAGGTCAGCGTGAACAGAAACAGAAAAATCTTCTTCTTAGTGGAATGATCCGACATCGCCCCCAGAGCCGGAAGCAGTACGGCGGCTATTAGCATCGACATTGAGAAGGGAACATCGAAATACCGATCATCGTACCCAAGATCTTCCACGACGTATCGCTTGAGATACAGCGACACGATATTCATGGAGTAGATGGTGTTGGCAAAATCGTACAGCGCCCAGCCGGCAACATCTTTTCGCCAAACAGATGTTGTCGGCGCGCCGGTCACAAGCCTAACCTGTCGGCTTCAGTAAGCATGGCGTCTCGCACCAGCAGGAAGAATTCCTCCAGGTCGAGCCCCAGGTTTGAGCAGGCCGCCATATTCTCGCGGGCAGCGCCGGCGGCAAATCGTTTTTCCCTGAA
>JAAERE010000031.1 GCA_024230675.1 bacterium
CACGCAAAAGCCAGGTAATTTACACCAAAGTTGCGGCAACCTATGTTGCCACTGCGATTACACTTGTTTTCATTGGCATCGACTACGCCATGTTTCAGCAAAGTGCCCAAAGCCTTAACGGCATACAGGCGGACGCTGCTCTTGCTCAATTCACTGCTTCGAGCATCATTCAGTTAACGCAACTCATCTTTACCCTGATGATAATATTCATGATCGATTCGACGGCTGTCGGTGCAGCGATTGAGTTCGCCATCTTCATCATCGTGTACATTGTGGTTGGCGCCATCACGGGGAGTTGGAATCCTTTGAAGACTTACAACTTCCTGACCACATGGCTGGGCGAAGCGCTCCTGCACCTTCAGCTATTGGCCAAGGTGCCCAAGGATGGGGTGAATGCGGGCAACATCAACTTCACGCTCGACATATCGGATACGCGCTCGAGCGGGCCCCTGCCCGATGGCTGGTATACCATTGCCACGGAGATGACCACCACGCTGTCAGGTAAGAAGGTGGGCAATAGCTGGGCCTATGTGCGCTGGGAAAAGGTGGAGCAAGCCTTCTACCTGCCGCGCTATAACACGGTCAATTCTCCCAAGCTGATCGGGTCTAATGGCGGCGGGGGGACCGATCACTGCAGTGAGGTAGACAGTGAGGGACAAAAAGAGTGCTATGTCAGTGCGAAACTGCAGTTTCAGCCGGAAGATGCTGGGCGCAATACGGCCATACCCTTCATAAACAGCATGGAGGCCAAGCTGCGCTATAAGGACAACTTCGGCTCAGGTCTGCAATATGTATACAGTGAGGATGAGAGCCTGGGCTTGGAGTCGGAGACCGCCTATTTCTATATCGACATCTTGCCCGCCAGCCTGGCGGATCTGGTGAGTTGGGATGCCTACCAACCGATGACCGCAACCTCCGGAGCGGAGAGATATACCGATTTCAATGTGGATAAGGATAACGATGGTTTGACGAGTTCGGAAGAGTATGAGATAAGTACCAGCGATGAGGACTGGGACTACGACGACGATGGTCTCAGCGACGGCTGGGAAGAGGAGAACCGCCCCCTGCTAGGTGTGAATGTGCTGCTAGCTGATGGCGATGGCGATGGCCTGGGAGATAGAGAGGAGATCTTGTTGGGTACCATGCCCCATATCGCGGACACCGATGAAGATGGCCTGCTCGATGGGGATGAAGTCTGCCGCTACGATGCCGCAAGCGGAAACCTGGTGGGAGGATGGCAGGTGAGCAGTGTGGGCGGCTATTGGGTCTGTTCCGACCCGAAAAAGGCGGACTATGATGACGACGGCATCCTGGATGGCGAGGAGCGCGAGGCGGGGTTGAGCCCCTATGCCCCAAACACAGCGCCCTACCTGCGCTTGCTGGCAGATCCGGCCGTGTTACGCGGCGGTCATGTGCAGACGGTGCTGGCTGCAGGCGATCCGGTGACGATTTCCCTCAGCCTCGACAACCGTTCTTCCGCTTCGGTGGCACAGCCCTTGCGGCTGGTATATGATGCCTCCGTATTGACAAACGGGCAAGTGATCAGCCAGAGTGGTTCGGGCGATTATGAGCCACCATCGCCCACGCAGACGGGTGGCGGGCTCAACTGGGACATG
>JAAERE010000032.1 GCA_024230675.1 bacterium
AATGGCTTCAGAGTTCTGGATCTCACCGACGAGAAGGGGCATCTGTGCGGGAAAATCCTGGGCGATTTTGGTGCGGATGTCATCAAGATCGAAAGACCTGGCGGAGACCCTGCCCGAAATCGAGGGCCGTTCTATAAGGACATAGCTGATCCCGAGAAGAGCCTCCTCTGGTTTGCCTTTAACACCAGCAAAAAAGGGATCACTCTCGATATCGCAAGTAACGATGGGCAGGACATATTCAAGCGGCTGGTGAAGACCGCCGATCTGGTAATCGAATCCTTCGAACCGGGCTATCTGGATCGCCTCGGGCTTGGGTACGCGGATCTGGAGAAAATCAAGCCGGATATCATTCTGACGTCCATCACTCCGTTTGGACAAACCGGTCCGCATGCTCACTACAAAGCCACCGACCTTGTGGGTGTGGCCACGGGTGGTCTTGCACGTATATTGGGGGATCTTGGCAGGGCGCCAGTGCGAATGAGTTGCGAGCCGCAGGCATACTGCCAGGCTGGGGTACACGGTGCCGTGGGATCAATGGTCGCGATCTATCATCGG
>JAAERE010000033.1 GCA_024230675.1 bacterium
GGTAGCCCTGCGGATGCCCCTGCTGGAAATGTACGTGCCCCTCAAAGCCAGAATCGAAATGCCCGAAGGAGAAACCTGGAGTCGGGAATTACGGCTGGCCGGACGACAGGTCAGCCCCGAAGAAGCCGAGGTAATGGGCCGCCGCCTGAGCGAGCCGCAACCGCTACTAGAGTTGCTAAAACAACACGAGGGCCTGATTATTCTGGGCGACCCCGGAGCGGGCAAAACCACCTTTCTCAAATATCTGACCCTGCGTTTGGCTCTGGGCCAGGGTGAAAGCCTGAACCTGGGCCACCGCCTGCCGATTTTGGTCCCCCTGTCAGCCTACGCCAACGCCCTGGACAGCGACGATACGCCCCTGGATGAATTTGTAGCCGCCTATTACCGGCAGCGAGGCATCAAGCTACCCATTGAAGCCATGCTAACCGAAGCCTTGGAGCGAGGCGGCGTGTTGCTGCTGCTGGATGGCCTGGACGAAGTGCGCGGCCTGGGCCGGCGGCGATTGGTGGTAGACCGGGTGGTCGATTTTTTCACCCTGGAGCAGCAAAAAGGCAACAAATTTATTTTGACCAGCCGCATAGTGGGCTACCGTGAAGTACGGCCCATTGTCGAGGGCCTGGCCGAATGTACCCTGGTTGATTTTGACAAGGAGGAGATAAATCAATTTGTGGAGCAGTGGACCGGAGCTTTGGAACGAGCCGCCCGGGGGGATACCCCGGTCGCGGCCCAGGAAGCGGCCACCGAACGGGCCGAATTGCTGGACGCGATAGACCATAATCCGGGAGTGCGGCAATTGGCGGCCAATCCCCTGCTGCTGACCA
>JAAERE010000034.1 GCA_024230675.1 bacterium
AAGATGACTCGCTGGTCACCTTGCCATTCCTGACCCACGGCGACGCTGTCTGCAATTTCCTCCATGTTCTCCAACTGGTTGTAAATCTCCGCCGTACCGATACGAACCCCGGAAGGTTTCAAGAGGGCGTCTGATCGACCGAAGAAGGTGATCCCTTGCGTATCGCTGTGAACCTGGACATAGTCGCCGTGTCGCCAGGCGCCGGGATACACATCGAAATAGGTATCATGGTATTTATGATTTTCGGGATCGTTCCAGAAATAGAGCGGCATTGAGGGGGCTGGCGCTTCGCACACCAGCTCGCCCAGTTGGTCGACCACTGGCTTCGCTGCCTCGTCGTAGCATTGCATCTTCATCCCCAGACCCCAACGTTGCAGCTCCCCAGCGTAGACGGGAACCGTCGGGCAGCCAATGGCAAAACACCCGTTGATGTCAGTGCCGCCGGAGATGGAATTGAAATGGAGATCGCTCTTGATGGCTTCGTATACATATTCAAATCCTTCCGCAGAAAGGACCGATCCGGTTTGACACATCTCCCGCATCAACGATAGATCGTGCTTCTTCCTTGGGTCCATTCCTTCGCTGCGGCAGTAATTCAAAAAGGCAGCACTGGTCCCGAACACGGTAATCCGTTCATCCTCAATCAGTCGGAACATGGCCTCGGCGTCCGGGTACGTGGCATTCCCTTCGTACAGAACCACTGTTGCCCCCATACCGAGGGCGCTCATCAGCCAGTTCCACATCATCCAGCTGCACGTCGTGATATACAGAATTCGGTCATCGCGCTTCAGATCAGCATGAAGCATCATCTC
>JAAERE010000035.1 GCA_024230675.1 bacterium
AAGCCCGCAAGAAAAACGAAACCAACAAAAGAACTTGACGTAGTATTAAGTTACTACTACTATTAGGTCAGTAACTATACGGCTTTAGTAATATAGGTGATTGATTTGGAAGCCATCGTTAGGAAATTCCAGAAGGAGCTTAACTCCGGGACCTCTGCCCTGGTGCTGCTGGGCGTTTTGAGCCGGGCTGAGGAGCCTATGTACGGTTATCAGATCGCCAAGCTCATAGAGGCGGGGCGGGACGATGTCCCGGTCAAGCAAGGGGCTCTGTACCCGGTGCTTCGGTCGCTGGAGTCCGGAGGACTTCTCGAAAGCCGCGTAGAGCCTTCGGTTTCGGGGCCACCGCGTCGCTATTACCAGATAACGGAGATGGGTCGAAGCACGCTGGCACGCTGGCAGGGAATTTGGGACCAGACAAAGAGTTTTGTCGATGACGCCTTGAAAGGGGGTCATAATGTCTAATACTATCGAGAAATACCTTAACCAACTGAGACTGGAGATGGGGGGGTGCGACCCGGCAACCGTCCAGGACGCTCTCTCGGATGCCGAGATACATTTGAGTTCGGCGCTGGACAGCGCCCGGAAAGATCAGCCGGAGACGGCCGAGGCGCTTCTCCTGCAAGCGATAGTCGACAAGTACGGCTCTCCGGAGGAAGTAGCGGCGGCTTACCGGGATATCGAGGCCCGGGTGGCTCCGGCTCTGGAGCGAAGCGCCGAACCGGACCCTCGTCCCCTGTCCACGCGGTTCCTGGCCGTGACCTACGACCCCAGAGCCTGGGGCTCGCTCCTGTATCTTCTCCTCGCCATGCCGTTAGGCATAGTCTACTTCACCTGGGCTGCCACCGGCGTGTATCTCTCGGTGGGACTGGCCGTGTTGGTGATAGGAATTCTGTTCTTTGGTTTCTTTCTGCTGTCGGTACGAGGCATCGCCCTTGTCGAGGGACGGTTGGTAGAGGCGCTCCTGGGAATTCGCATGCCCCGGCGGCCGATCTTCTCCAACAAAAACTTGGGCTGGTGGGAGCGGCTAAAGGTCCTTGTCAAAGAACGTACTACCTGGACCAGCTTGATCTACATGATTCTCATGATGCCGCTGGGGATAGTCTACTTTACGATAGTGGTACTGGGTTTTGCTCTTTCCCTTTCCTGCGTCGCTCGCCCCATTCTCCAGTACGCCTTCGACCGACCTTTCATGGA
>JAAERE010000036.1 GCA_024230675.1 bacterium
CAGACGCAAAGACTACTAAGCTGCCGGCGGACAATTCGCCGCGTTCTTGTTGGGGAATTCGAACATGAGCAAAGAAGCCCTTCTCGAACCTCTCAAAACAGCTCTGAACCTGGAAATCGAGGGCCGGAGTTTCTTCGTGGAAGCTGCCGGGAAAGTTACCGGTCTGCAGGCCCGGCAGACTTTCGAGTTCCTGGCGGCCGAGGAAAACAGGCACATCGAGCACATCAGGCGATTCTACGAATCGATCGAAAAAGGGGAGATCAGCCGACCGCCCGGGCTGGACGAAACCGAGGCCGAACGAAATCTGGAAGCCTTCAATAAGAAAATGGCCGAACTCAAAGACGAATTGCAGCCGACGGCCACAGACATCGAAGCTTACGAATACGCCCTCAAGTTCGAAAACGGCGCCGAGGATTTTTATCGTGAGAAGATGAACGAGTCGGATGTTCCGGAAGTGAAGCAGTTCTACCAATGGTTGATCGGCGAAGAGGAACTGCACTCCAAAGTTCTCGAATCCTGTCTGAAATTCGCGCGTGATCCCGCCGCCTGGTTCAAGGACCGGGAATAGGAACGGGCGCGGGCGCGAGTAATTTTGGGCTATTATCCTCTGTTTACACACCGGGGGAGGATGGCTATATTCTTCGCAATTCACAACGCTTCAAAGGAGATAACGGATGACCCCCTTTCAATATCTTAAGAAGACCGAGAAGAAACGGATGGACGAGCTGTTTTCGCTGCTCAAGTTTGCCTCCGTGTCGGCCAAGGCGGAACACAAAAAAGACATCGCGGCCTGTGCCCGCTGGCTCAAGGATCATCTAAAACAAGTAGGCTTCAAGTCCAAAGTATATCCGACCAAGGGACATCCTCTGGTCTACGCAGAGTACTTCGTGGACAAGAAACTCCCCACGGTGCTCTACTACGGCCACTACGATGTGCAGCCGCCGGAACCGCTCGACTTGTGGAAAACAGCGCCGTTTAAACCACAGATTCGAGGTGGCTGTATTTACGCCCGGGGAGCCAACGACAACAAAGGACAAGTATTTACGCACATCAAAGGTCTCGAATCTGTTCTCAAGACTTCCGGCACTCTGCCGGTGAACGTGAAAATGCTTATCGAAGGTGAGGAAGAGGTACACTCGGCCAACCTTCCGATTTTCATCCGCAAAAACCGCAAACTGCTCAAGAGCGACATCGTTGTCGTTTCCGACACCGCCCAGTTTGGCCGTAATCTACCGGCCGTGACGTTCGGTCTTCGAGGCATTGCATCGGTCGAGGTCTATGTGTACGGTCCGAACCGTGACGTTCATTCAGGGTCTTTCGGCGGCGCCATAGCTAATCCAGTGAACGTGCTTTGCTCCATGGTCGGGCAGTTGCACGACAAAGATGGCCATATCACGATCCCCGGTTTCTACAAAGATGCCCGGCCGGTCGGAAAGTTCGAGCGCGCCCAGTTCGCCAGGTTGCCGTACAAGGCGAAAGACTACATGAAATCTCTCGGTTTGTCGGCCCTACACGGGGAGAAAGGGTATTCGACTTTTGAACGCTCCTGGGCTCGGCCGACCTGTGACGTCAACGGAATCACCGGCGGTTATCAGGGCGAGGGCGCCAAGACGATCATTCCGTCATACGCGTCGTGCAAAATCACCATGAGGTTGGTGCCCAACCAGGATCCGAAAGACATATGCAACAGGATCGAGAAGTATCTCCAGAAGATCGCCCCCAAATCCGTGAAGGTGAAAGTTGAAAAGCACGGCGGCGCCAAAGGCGTGGTGGTGCCCACGGAAGGTCCCTGGCTGGAGGCTGCGGCTCGGGCGATAAAGACCGGGTTCGGCGTGGAGCCGGTGTTTATGAAGGAAGGCGGTTCGATTCCTATCGTCGTTGATTTCAAGGAGATCCTCGGACTGGATACCCTGTTGATCGGATTCGGTCAGAACGATGACAACATCCATTCACCCAACGAGCGTTTCCGGGTGACCGACTTTGAGCGCGGCTGTCGAACGGCTGCGGCTCTGCCGACAGAATTGGCCGGGGTGAAGATCTGATGGACACAGGCCTGAAAGGAAAACGGGTCCTGGTTACCGGGGCCTCATCGGGACTGGGCGCGGCGGCGGCGTTGGCTCTGGCCGCCGAGGGCGCCGAACTGGTGATCAACTCGCGGGATAGGGGAAAGCTCGAAGCCACGGCTTCGAAAATCGAAAGCGCCACCGGTGTCAAGCCGGCTCTGGCCGTGGGCGATCTGGCCGACCAGTCTCAGCGCGTTAAGGTTATTCTGGCCGCGCGGGAGCAGGTCAGGGAAGGCGTCCTGGACGTACTGGTCTCCAACACCGGAGGGCCACCTCCGGGAGCGTTTCTGGATCATTCCGGCGAGGCTTGGAACAACGCCGACAAGCTTCTGCTGGACTCGGCTATCGGGCTGACGAGAGCTTTCCTGCCGGGGATGCTGGAGCAGTCGTGGGGTCGGCTGATATACATAACATCAATCGCTGTACTTCAGCCGGTCGACGAGTTGATTCTGTCCAACACCTATCGAGCAGCTGTGACCGGCTTCTGCAAAACGGTCTCCAATACCTACGCCGGCCGGGGAATCACAGCCAACTGTGTGTGCCCCGGGTACACTGCTACCGAGCGTCTGGTCAATCTGGCTCGAAGCCGCGCCGAGCAGGCCGGCTCGACTGCCGAACAGGTGCTTAAGGATATGGCGGCAGAGATTCCGGCCGGGCGGATCGGCAAGCCGGAGGAACTGGCCTCGCTGATAGTATTTCTTGCCGGCGATACCGGAGCCTACATCACCGGAACTTCTACGCCGGTCGATGGCGGCCTTTACAAAGGTTTGCTCTAGGCCCCCGAGGTGGGCAGGGCCGCACAAACCGGGATGGAAGCAGGACGCAAGTTGAAAGCGGCCTCCGTGGGGCAGAGCTTCGCCATGCTTGCCGGGGCGATGATCGTCCTCCAGGTGGTGGCATCGATCTGCTATCCGATCGCCAAATACGGTCTGGGCATTATCGAGCCCTTCACGTTTGCCTTCTATCGTTACATCCTGTCTTCGACCGTGCTCTTGACGATTGTCAGATTCACCAAGCGTGATCCCAGGATAGAGCGTCGAGACTGGGGCCGCATAGTCCTGCTCGGATTTTTGATCATCCCGCTCAATCAGACGCTGTTCCTCGTCGGTCAGAACCTCACCGGCGCCGGTCACGGAGCTTTTCTGTTTTCGACCACCCCGGTCTGGATTTTCATCCTCGCCATAGTACATCTCAAAGAGAGACCAACCTGGCGTCGGACCACGGGGATTGTTTTGGCGACCTTCGGCGTGATGACCATCATGTTGTCGGGGGCGCTGGATGTTGGCGCGGAATACCTTCTCGGTGACGCCATCATTCTCATCTCGGTGCTGGCCTGGGGGTATTACACGGTTCTGGGAAAGCGGCTGGTACAGAAGTACGGTGCCTTGCGTGTGACGGCGTACTCACTGGCCATAGGCTCGGCAATGTACCTGCCGATCGGAAGCTGGTTTGCATGGCAGTACGATTACTCGCAGGCCACTCTGGCGGCGTGGGGGTCAGTTGTCTATATGGCTCTCGGGCTCTCGGTAGTTGTGTATGTGCTGTGGTACTGGCTGCTGAAATACCTGGAGGCGTCGCAGATCGCGGTTTACCACAACGTCCAACCGGTGATCGCCTCGGCTTTGGCTTATTTCCTTCTGGGGGAAGCGCTTGGGCCGGCGTTCATAATTGGCGGGCTCATCATCCTCGCCGGTGTGTTGATCACCGAAGTCTAGCTTCGACGCATCCTTCGCACCCAGTCCGGCAATCCTTCGATTTTGACCTTGACTGCAATGGTCCACAATGTTAGAGTTCAGGATCAGCCGGTAAGACACCCGACCGAATCAAGAAATCCAAGTCAAACCGGGACCCGTGTCCCCGGGGGGTATTATGCCAACGATTCCGTTTGATGCCGAGACCGTCAGTCGCCGTTTTGCGCCCAGGGTTTATTTCCATCCCGAAGAGAACTACCTGCCGTCGAGCGTGCCCTGGTTCCTGAATCGAGTTTGCCTCTATCATATCACCGCCCTCCACGCCAAAAGAGTGCCCCGCCCTTATCCGGTGCTGGACAAGGGCGAGGTGAAGGCCGACAACCTGGCCTGTCAGAAGCGTAAGGGAGACGATAGCTCGAGGAAGCGCCGTTACGGCGTGTTCTATCTGACGATACCGAAGGACAGGGCGGAGTGGAAGACCCGCTTTGGTAATCTGGCGAAGGCCACCTGCTACTGTCACGTGCAGCCGGCCAAAACGCCCGGTCGCTGGTGGCTGGCCTACTGTTTTTTTTACCCGTTTAACGGCTCCATAAGTCAGGGGATCGAGATCACGCACGAGGGTGACTGGGAGTTGGTGAAAGTGGAGGTCGACAAGACCGGAACGAAAATGTACCGCATATATTGTGCGGCGCATGCGAAGGGTGGTTGGTTCGCGAGGGAGACTTCTCCGGGAAACGGGTTCAAGTGCTTTTCGAAGACCCACCCGATCGTCTATTCGGCCCGGGACTCGCACGCCAGTTATCCGACTGTAGGAAAGCAGCATCGCAAAGGCCTGCCCGACGACCATACCGGTCAGGGGCTGAAAATGGACTGCTGGCAAGACCCGCATCTCACGCTGCTAGGCAACAAGTCCATGCCCTCAGCCGGGCAGGACTGGCTGCGATTCCGAGGCTATTGGGGGCATCTGGGATCGGGCATACCGCTAATTCCAGACCGGGGTCCGCTGGGACCGGCGTACAAATCTTGGTGGAAGGACTGCTAGAGCGCAGCGACTACCCCAGTCACGAGAAAGCCGGTGACGGTCGAAAGACGGTCACCGGCTTTGGCTTTCACCGCCAGGGGATCTGAATTCTATCGGCCTTCCCAACTCTTGAAATTCTTATAGTTCTGAGAATCGGCAAACGTCTGGGGATCGGACATAAACGACAGCATGTTGTCTATGAGGTAGACGTGGGTGCGCTCTTCCTCGGCGATCCGCTGGAGCAGATCTTTGCGTTCAGGACTCTTCTCTTTTTCAGCTTCCTCGGAGTAGAGCTTCACGGCCTTTTCCTCGATCTTGAGCGCCTCAGCCCAGGCCTGACGGGCGTCGTCGCCGAATGTCGTGTCGCCGTTTTCCTCGATGAGGTGGACGAAGACGTTCTTGGTCTCAGCCATACTGTTACCGGCTAACACCTTTATGGCCGCCTGCGTGTCACCTTCGTGCATGCTCTTGAAAAACGCAAAATGACGTTCTTCCTCTCTGGCCAGATAGAGAAAGATTTCCTTCATTTCTGGCTGGGGAGCGGCAGCTGCGGCCTTTTCGTAGAAGAGCTGACCATCGCGCTCCATCTGCATTGCAAACTCGACAATATTCATAACTTCCCTCTGAATTGTGTCCGGCTCAGTCCATTCCCTTGCTCTTGAGGTTCTCTTTCGAGAACGCCTTTTCCATCTTGTCGTCGGTGAACACGCCGTCCTTGCGAATCAGCTTGTCGTCGAACCAGATTTCGCCGCCGCCGTAGTCCGACCGCTGGATCTGAACCAGGTCCCAGTGCTCGGTCGACTCATTGCCGTTGGGGGCTTCGTCGTAACACTGGCCCGGCGTGAAGTGGAACGACCCCGCGATCTTCTCATCAAAAAGCGTATCCTTCATCGGATGAAGAATGAACGGGTTAACGCCGATAGCGAACTCTCCGATATGCCGCGAGCCTTCGTCGGCGTCGAGGATCTTATTCAGGGTATCCACATCACCGTCGCAAGTCGCCTTGACAATCTTGCCTTTCTCGAAAGAAAAGCAGATGTCGTTAAACAGCACCTGGGTGCCTTTGTGAAGCGAGGGCGTATTGTAGGTGAGGGTACCGTTGACTGAATCGCGCACCGGAGCAGTGTACACTTCGCCGTCGGGAATATTGCGGTGGCCGTCGCACTTAACCGGCGGAATACCTTTGATCGAAAACGTCAGGTCGGTGCCGGGGGCCTTGATGTGGACTTTGTCGGTGGCGTCCATGAGCGCGTGGAGGTCATCTTGAGCGTTGGACATTTTTGCATAGTCGGCGCAACAGACGTCAAAATAGAAGTCCTCGAAAGCCTCCTGCGAAGTCTCTGCCAGCTGGGCCATAGCGTTGTTGGGGTAGCGGAGAACGACCCAGCGAGTCCGCTTCACGCGCTCCTGAAGGTGCACCGGCTTGTAGAAAAGGCTGTTCTGTTTTTCAATCTGTCCATGGTCGACGTCGGCCAGGTCAAACGGGTTGTCGGAGCCGCGAAGTCCGATATAGGCATCGGCGCGTTTCATCAGGCCCATATGCAGTTCGGCCTGGATCTTGAACTGGTCCTCGCTGGCCCCTCGCACCCACTGGCGGATCATGGATTCATCGTTGTAGTACCAGAAGGGGACGGCGCCCTTTTCCGTGGCGATGCGGATCAACTGCTTGCCGAGTTCCAGGGTCTCTTTGCCCTTGATCTCCAGATAGAGAACTTCGCCGCGCTTTATCTGTACGGAGTATTCCAGGAGCTGTTGGGCCAGAATCTCGTTGCGTTTGTCTTTCATCAGGATCTCCCAAGACTTGCTATGACCGTTTTTTGCTGCCGGAACATAGCAAAAAAGCGGTCCGGGCGCAACCGCGACGGGGGAAGAGAGTCTGAACCAACCCGCCGGACCGGATGTTATAGGAATCGTGAAAAGGGACAACCTCAGAATCGGCACCGCGGGGTTCAGCTACCCGGACTGGCTCGGGAACTTCTACCCGCAATTCTGTCCGGCCGCGGACTTTCTGCGTTACTACGCCATGAATTTCACCAGCGTGGAGCTGGACGGTACTTTCTATCGGATCCCGACACCGGAAACTGTCAAAAAATGGGGTCAGGTAACGCCGGAAGGCTTTGTGTTTGCCGCCAAATTCCCGCGAACCGTGACCCACGAGGGCGACCTCCCGAGCCGTCTGGAGCAGGCCGAGAGATTTATCGACGTGATGAGACGTCTTGGCCCCAAGTTGGGGCCGCTGGTTCTGCAGTTCCCTTACAGCTTCAAACATGATTCCTGCGAGATCTTCAAGGGGCTGGTGGAGGCGATGCCGAAAGATCTCAGAATCGTGGTGGAGCTTCGCAACAAGTGCTGGCTGGAGGAAGAGCTGTTCAAATGGCTCCGCAAAAGAGAAATCAGCCTCTGCCTGGTTGACCATCCCTGGGTGCCCAGGCTGAAAGTCAAAACAGCCGGCTTTCAGTACATTCGGTTTCTTGGCGACCGAGAGGCCCTGACAGAGGACTTCAGCTACATCCGCTTCGACCGTGAAGAAGAGCTGAAATGGTGGTCGGACCTCGTAAAGGAATTCTCCAACGACCGAGGTGAGATTTACGGTTATTTCAACAATCACTATTCAGGCCATGCGCCTTCGACCGCCTACCGGTTTTCGGAATTGCTGACAGAATGAGTCAATAGCGACCCCAACAATATATCGTACATAGTCTTAGGGGTGTCGGGACGACTAGAAGGTTCGTCTGGAGCTCTAAAGTAAACTCAACCTGATCCGATACAGACAAGAAGGGCTGAAGAAGTGGGGCAAGCGTCTTTCTGCCGGAAGAAGTACGGCCATTCCGTGCCGGGCTGCGGCAACAAAGGCGCCGGCTCCCTCGCGAGCCGACTCTGAATTGAACTTGGCACTTGTATATAAGGGGTAGGATAATGGAAGCTGAAGCTGTTGCGAAACAGGAGCAGAACAGTCAGATCGAGTCGGATGAACTCCAGCTGGTCTCGTTCAATATTGGGACCGAGGAGTTCGGCGTAGACATTCTGAAGGTCCAGGAGATCAACAGGATGGTGGAAATCACCAAAGTACCGCAGGCGCCGCACTATGTTGAGGGCGTCATCAATCTGCGCGGCAAAGTCATACCGATCGTGGATCTCAGAAAGCGGTTTAATCTCGAACTCAAAGAGCACGACAAGAACACACGCATCGTGGTAGTCGATATCGGCGGCAACATCATGGGCATGATCGTGGATTCGGTCTCCGAAGTGCTCCGGCTGCCGGCTAACACCATCGAGCCGCCGCCGGAAATCGTAACCGGGGTCAACTCCGAATACATCAAAGGCGTGGCCAAACTCGAGGACAGGCTGTTGATATTCCTGGATCTCTCTCGGGTGATAGATGTCAGTGAGATTGCAGGCCTCGCCGGCTGATCTTCAGGACAGACTTTCTCAAGGACCGGCCCTCGGCCGGTCTTTTTTTTGTGCCGCTCAAGTCTTGAACGGCAGATCCAAGCCTTTCGCAAAGTCCGGGAAGACCCTCAGATCCTCAAGGGTGTCGAGGTCTGGCAGCGGCTCCAGCAGGGCGCGGCTCAGACCCTCCAGTCTGGCTATATCCAGCGAACAGCTCAGCACGTTCGGGCTGCCCCACTCGATCTCACGAAAAAGCGCGGGAAGGGGCTTTTTCATTCCGACCAGATAATAGCCACCGTCCGGTGTCGGTCCCCAGACAACATCGTGTTCCTCGAGCGCTTCGAAAGCTTGTTCTATTTCGCGGCGGCCAGCAGAAAAAAGTAAGTTGTGACAAAAAGCTCTTTCATGCGATTACTTCCCTTGGGGCGCCCCGGTGTGACCACAGCTCGTATGCCAGCACAGCGTAAAACGGTAGATATTCCAGAGCTCTCAGGTACCAGTGCTCCAGCCACATTCCCAGCGTGTATTCCGCTATCAGGACATGGTATGAGAGCAGACAGATGCCGGTCAACACCAGGAAAGACGGTCTTCGGTAGAGCATGAGCAGCGGCAGAAGCCAGACCAGGTACCAGGGGAAGAGCGTCGGCGTAAAAAGTACGTAGGCCCCGAATATGCACAGAGCCCTGAAGTACACATCGGTCGCCGAACGTCTGTAAAAAACAGCGAACACTGTCGCTGAGGTGAACAGGAGCATGCACACTGTGCGTGCTCCACCACTGCCGACGAGGAGTTTCAAAACCCCATAGACGGACCCGTTGAATTCCCAGCGGCCGAGATAAGCCCAGAGGGAGCCAAATACAGACCAACCGGCGCCCGGCACGAACGGTAGATATAGCACGGCGGCTGTCAGGAGGAAGACAGACACAAATACGAGTCGTTCCCTTCCTTTGAAATAGAGAAACGCAATCGGCACCAGGAAAAGGGCAAAGAACTTGATAAGAACCGCCAGGGCGAGCGTCAGGCCGGCCGCGCCGTACCCGCGTTCGGGTTCAAGGACTACTTCGGCCCCGGCTTGTCGAGCGAGCTGAGGGGTCCGGTCGGTGGAACCGTTGTCGGTCACGATCACACGATCGACATAGTCCGGGATATCTGCGAGGACTCTGCCCACCGAAGCTTCTTCGTTGAGGGCCGGGATGATAACCGCCACTTGTCTGTCTTTGTACACGCCAGGGGC
>JAAERE010000037.1 GCA_024230675.1 bacterium
ACTTCCGGAGATCGCGTGCACATCGTGAACGTCGAGGGACGGTTCTATCCCGGTGTCGAACTCCTGTCAATAAAGATCGGGGCGGCGGCGTTCACGGATTTCGGACGCGCCTGGCGCACCGGGGAGGCGGTCGAAATCAAGGACTATCGGGCGAGCGTTGGGGCCGGATTACGTTTCTCTCTGGAACGTCTCTCACGTGATGAGATGATTCGGATAGATGTCGTATGCGGACAGGACGGTCGTCTGGAACTGCTGATAGGCACCGGCCAGTACTTTTGATAATGCCCGCGCAAACACTTGCCTCGTCGATCCACAAAGACATTTTGTTGCCCAGTTTTTAGTTGACACTTTTCAGCACCGCCCGTATATAGTGCGCACCTTGTAAACAACGGTCCGACCAAGGACGGCGGCCCGGTCGTTACGAGAGGGGGATTTAATGGCTGGAGGCTATGAGCCTCGCATACTCATCTGTTGCGAGTGCAAACAGGAGTTTGTGTTTACAATCGCAGCACAAGAGTATTTTGCAGAACGAGGGTACTCCGAGGATCCCAAGCGGTGTAAATCCTGTTACACCCAGTTCAAAAAGGTGCAGAGGGGCCAAAAGGTTGCGTCAACCGCAACCAGGCAACTGTCCAAGTAATCTTTTCCTCAACGACCCTTAATTGGAAACCCCGACTGTAAGACAGTCGGGGTTCGCGTTGAATCATGCCCGGGCGAGTGAGCCATTTCTCGCACCGGGCGGACGTTGAAGTGCGTTCGCTATCGAACCAGAAGCATCTTTTTCGTTTCTTCGCTGTCTTCATCCACGATCAATTGATAGAAATAAACGCCCGAGGCGGACCCGTGACCATCCTCGTCCACGGCGTCCCAGGTTATGGAAGTACTACCGGACTCAACCGGTCCGTCGATCAACGTCTTTACATGCTGTCCAAGCACGTTGAAGACCGCCAGCTTCACTTCGGCGGACCTTTCCAGATTGAAGTTGATCGTCGTGGTCGGGTTGAACGGATTGGGATAGTTCTGCGACAGTTCATAACCGGCCGGCAGGTTTCTGTTGTCGTCGTCAACCGAGGCTACAATGCCCACAACAAGGTCGGCGGTCATAGTTGTGGATGAGGCGGATATGTCTTCCACCGCAACGAACGAGCCACCGGTGCCATAACCGTCGGAATTGGGCGAGGACACACCGTTGAACGTCGTTACGCCGCCGGAACCGGGGAAGGGATCGCTGGCACCGCCCTGATTCGAGCCGTACTCCATAGAATAGAGTCCGTCGGCCTGTTCCAATGCAACCAGATAATGATCGGCGGTCGGCTGACCGGGGTACCATTCCTGATCGTTGTCGTTGCCAGATGTAGACTTGGCATCATCGACATGCCAGATCAAAAGGCCATCGCCCGGCAGGGCGGCATCGTACCCGACCCGCTGGCGGTTTTCGACGAGGAAGTATTCATCGCCGCCCGTGCCAGAGGTCCAGAGGCGGTAGATTGAACCGCCGGTGTTGACGGCGCCGATAGACTGCCCGCCAAGGTTGGCGGTTACATTTATCGGAGTGGCGAAGCCCATCTGAATCCGGCTCCACGCAGACGGGTGGGCGGGTGAGCTGCCCAGAGAGCCGTTCCAACTGCCGCCGGCCATGATGCCCCAGTCACCGATCCCCTGCGACGATCCGTCAGTGTCGTAGAGATCGGGAAGTCCAAAACCGTGGCAGAGTTCGTGGGAGTAGACGCCGATTGTCATGTCGCCGGGCGAACTCCAGAATTCTGGTTGAGCGGTGTAGCTGCTGATATACACGCCGTCCTTAAGACGAGGGCTGATGGCCCACTTATGCGACCACATTTTGGTGTTATCCGTGCCGCCCAGCTCCGCGCCGCTGCCGGCGTGGATAACCAGCAGAACATCCACATAGCCGTTGCCATCGTTGTCGTAAAGGCTGAAATCAACCGAACCGTCGACAGCGTCCACGACGTCCTCAACCATCTTCTGAGCGTTGTTAGGATACGAGCTGTAGAGGCCAAAATTGTTATCCACATAGAAGGCGTAGGCTTGCGGGGCGCGGGTCCAACCTATGGTGGAAGGGTCGTTGACCGTCACCAGGTCGATCTGGCTGTAGGAGATTTCGTCGAAGTAATGCCGGACCGATCCGGTGCTGCCGCCGTAGATCAGCGTGTCAAAATACGCCGGGGCAACCGACGAGACGTTGTCCGAGAAATCCACCAGCAGGGCGAGAATTCTGAACGGACCCGCCATCGGCGCCAACTGCGCCTCGCCTTTAGCCGTGTAGGTGCGGGCGAGGAAGAAGGAGTCCGGAGTACAGATGCCCATTTCGTGCATACGGGCGAAATCCGGAAGGCCCGACGGCAGACCGGTGGCTGCGGCCTGCGCGTTGGCCCGAGCCTGAGCCTCCGGATGAGGGGGCATAGTCCAGGCGGTGCTGCCGATGATCAAAAAGACGACCGCTATTACCAGGGAGCAGCGCAACGCTCCCGACAGTCCGTTGTACTTTGTGTTCAACATTTCCTTGTCCTCCCTCAAAACTGCAATCCGGTTGAGATGGCGAAATTGGCTCCCTTAGAGGAGTAGACCGATCCGGTTGTACCCGTGAATATGGCGGCATCGAGATAGAAACCCATCAGGCGAAGTCCCGATCCGAATGAGAAGGCGGCGTTTTTGTCGCCCCCGGTAGCGTAACCGGCGCGAACAGGCAACACGCTCAACAGCGTGTATTCAGCGCCGACCGCGAGGTGAGGTTTGGTCGATGCCCCCGGAGTGTCTCCCAGTCCCTGTATCCAGTCAACCGCCCATAGCAATCGGCCGGACGCTTTGGCGAAGCCGACGTTCATAACAGTGGGCAGCGTGGTACGGAAACTGGCGATGTCTACGGTGTAGTCATCGGAGCCGATGTAATCGTCATCTTCGATGTCGTCCACGGTTGCAGTCTCGAACTCAAAAATATAACCGTGTTCCTGTGTCCCTTTGTTCCAGTTTATGTGACCGAGTACGTTCTGGACCCGTACGCCGGCCGTATAAGTATCGTTGAATTTCAGAGCGGCGCCGAGGTCCAGGCCATAGCCGTTGCCGCCGTCGGCGGTTCGTATGATGGCGCGTCCGGAGCCCTGAAAACCTGTTTCGTAGGTGGCGGCGAGACCTTCCAACTCAACAAGCTGCTCAACGGCTACGCCCCGGATATACCGGGCCGTGAGTCCCACTGAAAGCTGTCGGCTGCCGGCGCTGTATATTGCCGTGCCGTAGGAGAGTTCGGCGGAGCCGTAACTGAGCCCGTCGGAGTATGAGCCGGTAACCTGGACCGTGTCGGCGAACGTATTGCCGTTGAGAATCAACTCGAGAATATCTTTGTTCAGGTTGACGTCAGCGGCCGCGAAACCGGTCACGCTTACCGCCATGCTGCCGAAAGCCAGGGACATCGCCGAAGCTTTTACGTCGGCGTCGATTTTCAGGCCTTCGCCCGGCACCTTGTTGAGAATATCCTGCTTGTCCGAGGTGGACAGGATCGCCCCGGTGTACTTGTTGTAGTCATCAAGCGTGAACGAGTTGTTGGAGACGTTGACGCCTACCGACGCAATCTCAAGAGCGAAGCGTTGGTAGCCTCTCAGTCCCAGGTTGGCCGGGTTGTACTTGGCGGCATCGGCGCCTTTGGCGAGCCCGGTATAGGCGCCGCCCATAGCGGCCGACCTTGCCGAGGAATGCACCTGAGCTTCCAGACCCGAGGTCGCGGACAGCAGCAGCAGCGCCGTGACGACCGCAACTACCAGCCAGCCCGACAGCGAATCGGTCAGGCGGGCGCAGGTGGTGGTTAGTGAAAGGTTGTATCTCATGGCGGGCTCCCTTAGAAGTCACCGTCGAATCGATATTCAACCTCGATTCGACCGATCACCTGGATGTAGTCGTTGTTGGTGAGTCTCACCGGCTGTCCGCCGGTATTGTCGAGCACTATTTCGCTGCCTATGTACAGCGTGTCGTTTTTCAGAATCTGGATGTCAGCGCTATCGAGCAGGATCACCTGATAGCCCGTGGAAACAGTATCGTTGGCAACGCCGGCCGTTACCGGTGCCGCCGTGACGAAAATGTCTTCGAAAGATAGCTGAGGTGAATCGTAAACAGCCGCAGAATCTCCCCCCAGGTGGATGTTGACGCTGGTCCCTATGGGGAGGTGGTTCACTATGTTATACAGGAACCGAGCCTCGACCACATGATCCGTGATGGCGTCGATGCCGCTCTGATCGATCTCTTCCGCCTGGACATCAGCTTCGATTGAAGCCGAATCTATGATGACTTCCAGCGGCGCCAGGATGTGCACTTGGGCATAGATGTAATCGTCTGCGGTGATCGTTCCTACCGTGACGCCGTCGCCGAAAGTCCCACTGCCCGAGATCGTGATAAGCGAAGGTACGGGGGAGAGGAAGTCGGCGATAGCAGAGTCTATTATGGTAGATACAACGGGTCCTCCGGCTGAGGCCGCCGCGACGTTGCCGCTTATGTTGAGCGTCTTGCCATTGTCGCCCTGAAGAGTTAGATCCAGCGTTCCCGGAAGCTCCACTCCGTTTTCGATTTCAAGCGTGACGATGGCCGAAGCCAGCGTTATCTGGTCGAATCCGTCCGGTACGTCGATGCTCTCATCGCGTGGATCAATAGTGGATTCAACCGCGCTGAAGCGGCCGGTCACGGACCCGAACTCCAGATTGCTGAGCCCGGCCGTCACAGAGAATTCGTCGATCTGGCTGACGGCGACGTGTTGCGGGGCTGTACCGGGGACGGTAGCTACGACGTCAATAACGATATCCTGCGGGGCGGTGGAGTCCGAAGGCGCCAGTTCATAACCGGCGAGATCGATGTTTACCACCTGCGAGGAATTGGCCGTGACCGTTTGCTGTACCGCAAAGGGCGAACTGCCGTCGTTGAGGTCCGGGAAAGTTATGTCCAGGACGGCTCCAAGATTGGTGCCGTTGTTAATCGTTAACGCCAGAGTGCCGTTGGACAGAGTTGCCCGATAGACCGGATCGGACTCGCCCAGCGTGACGTTCTCGGAGAAAGAGCGGGAGAGTCCCGGAATCTCTGCCGTGGCCGCGGCCACCGTCAGGGCGCCGTCGAAGCGAAGGACGGTAGATAAGTACTTTCCGGACGCAGATAATACGGCGGCCCCGGGTGTATAGGCGTCGATCCGGGCCACCAGATCGTTTGAAATAGAACGCCCCGAAAGGGCGAACATAGCCGAGTCGGTCGCGCCGTCGGCCAAACCGCCGGCGATAGACTGCGTACCGACTACCTGGTTGTGAATAACGTCGAACAGTTCAATGTCAACGGTAGTAAGATCGAACCCCAGATGATTGGACACCACGGCGTAGGCCCGGCCGCTGGTTATAGTCAGCGCCGTAAAAGTACTGATCGTGGGTAGGTTGCTGTTGACGTTGAAGCCCATCGCCGGAACCGTTCCGGGAACGAAAGCCGCCAGGCCGCTGATGGCTGACAGATCCATGGTGGCCGGCGAAAGCACCGGCGGGTCAATGCTCACTTCGCCAAGCTGTTCGGTAACGGCGTAAGAGAGATTCGAAGTCGTCAACTCATCGCCGTCCAGGGCCACGGTATCGATGTCTCGGGTCAGGGAGTAAACGACGTTGCTGTCGGCGTCGATGCCGATCCCCTCCTGATCGATCTTGTCGACAATCTCCGCCATTTCGTAGGTACGATTGACCAGAGGTACCGTAAACTGCGTGGTCCAGGTGGGGGCCTCCGGCTTCTTGATCGTGCACTGTACCAGCGATAGAAACAGTATGACCACTACCAGGCTAAGGCCGATTTTGGAGCCGAATTTCAGCCATGGTGAGTCCGAAAGATTTCCTGATTTGACTTTTGCTCTGTTGCTCTGACGTCTGCGTGACATGGTGCCCCCTGAGGGTAGCCGTTTCATAATTACTTTTTCCGTTTATAGGCAAACCCGGTGCCGGGCCGCATCGCGGCCGTAAGTCGTTGGTGGGTGGGTGAGTAGGGGGGCGCGGCGGGCGTGTGGAGGGTGTGGAGCGTGGTGAAATCGGCAGACGTATGGGAACTCTCCCATATTGACTGCCCCCGGCTCATTAGGATATATTAGTGCAGGGAGGTTACTTTCATGGGCATGCCAAAATACGATCGACTTCTGTACATCTTGAATCTTCTACGCAGTCGGAAAACTCTCAACGCCGAGCGGATCGCTCGGGAATGCGGTGTGACCGAAAGATCAATCTATCGGGACATCATCAGCCTGTCGGAGGCGAATATTCCGATCTACTATGATCGCGGATACAAGCTTGCCTCGGACAATTTCCTGCCGCCGCTGAATTTCACTTTCGAGGAGTACCGCTGTCTGAAGCTGGCCCTGGAATCATCACCTCTCGCGCGTACCGGGGCCAACGCTTCCCTGCTCAAGCAGATAAGGGCCAAAGTCGAGGCCGGGCTTTCGGAGCCAACTCGCGAGAAGAAACGAACTGCAAAGGATACGGCAAGAATAGATATCGATACCAGTTCGGCGCGGCGGCAGGCCGAGAAGTTCTACGGCCCCATAGAACAGGCGATAGACGATCAACGCTGTATCGAAATGGCCTACGAGACTATTGACCACGGTCTGACGGAGCGTATCGTGGAGCCGTGCTTTATTGTCTTTCGAGGCCACGCCTTCTACTTCGTGGCTTACTGTCGCATGAGGGAGGATTTCCGCACGTTTCGCATCGACCGTGTGCGATCGCTCGTCGTCCTCGATAAAGAGTTTCGGCCTCGCATGGAAATTGACCCCGGAGACTATTTCGAAAATAGCTGGCGTCTGTACACCGGCGATTTGGCTGAAGTTGCAATCCGTTTCCACGGGCCTTCGGCCAGAGTAATCGCCTCTGGAAAACACCACCCGCGTGAAGTAGTCGAGTGTTCTGAAGATGGTTCCGTAATGTATCGAGTGTCAGTCAGCGGTACGGATGAGATCAGAAGGTGGATACTGGGTTTCGGCGATGAGGCAGAGGTTCTCTCACCACCATCGCTTCGTGAGGAGTTAGGGCGTGTGGGGCTTGACCTTGCGAGTCTGTATTCGGGTTGACGCGAAAAAGCCGTAAGTGGGTGGGACTCAGTGTGATGCACCGTCGGGCGGCCGTGCGACGACATCCTTTGGTGTCTACTCACTCAAAAAAAAGTTCATTCGATCTGTTTTTTTTTGAAGTTGTACTGACACTATTTGACAGTGGCGCTGCCGATAATATACTGTGCGGGAGCGTTGACTTAGAGGAGCGCGCGGGGTCCTGACACTCGTACCAATCACCGTGAGTTGTCAGGCCGGGGCTAAGGGCTTTGTCCCAACCGTTCGCAGGGCTAGAATAGGGGGTCTGTATGGCAAAGGTCGAGAGACTGATGCAGCTTTCAAACCTGATCAAGAAACGTGAGGCGATCTCTGTCAAGGAGATGAGTCGAGCCTGCGGCGTTTCTCAGCGGACGATCTATCGTTACTTGAACACCCTGGCAAAACTGGGGACTCAGGAATTTGGAACTGAAGGCTCCTCGGCGGATTCCAGAGCGAGCGGTTCCTGGGAGGGTCTCGACGGCAGTGATCTGGACATGATCGATTTCTGCCTGCGGCAGAACCCGCTCACCAGGCTGCCTTTTTTCCTGGAAAGGTTGTCCCGGGTGCGACGCAAGGTGCGAGCGCGTCGGCGTCATGGGGCCGCAGAACCGAGCCATTTCGTTTTGGCCGAGGACGATCACGATGAGGTCAGCGATTCCGGCGAAAGCGAGATGCTGGAACGTTTCATCCGCGCCAAAGTCGACGGCCGAAGAGTGACGATCTCACTGGACGACTCTCAGGGTCCACCCCGGGCGATGATTCCCAGGGCGGTTAAGATCAGTCGAGGCGGCGTGGCGCTGGTTGTCAGCGAGAGACCGGGAAATGATGTGGAAGAGATAGGCCTTACCCGGATCAAGAGGCTGGTGGTGTCGGCTGAGGCCGTAAAGGACAATGCCGCCGTATAGAGTCGGTGCCCGGTTTATCGCCACAAAAGAGTTGACACCGCGAGCCGTGGGCTCTTTTCTACGTAGGTGAGGTCTTTCACTCTCAAGGACATTGCGCTGGCCGGACTAATAGCTGCCGTATACGCGGTGCTCGGACTGGCTTTCGCCCCCATATCGTTTGGTGCCTACCAGGTGAGGGTGGCGGAAGCTCTGACGGTATTGCCGTTTCTTTCGCGTGCCGCTATTCCCGGTCTGTTCCTGGGCTGTATGCTGGCCAATGTGTATGGCGGCCAGGGCTGGTACGATATCGTCTTGGGTTCACTGATCACTCTCACAGCTGCAGTCCTGACACGCCTTGCGAGCAAGATTACGCGTACGGTTTATTCCGACGCCCTTTCCTCGATCCCGGCGATTTTGCTCTGGGCCGGAGGTTTGGTGCTGCTGTGTCAGGGTACCTGGAATACCCGGGCAATCTGTTTCGCAGTAGTATCCGGCTCCTTGCTTTCTCTTGCAACACGTCCCAAGGGCCGCCCCCAGCCCTCAGAGATTACGGCATACGCGTTGAGGCTGGCCTCAGGCGCAACGCTTGTTGGGGCTATCATCTTTGCTCCCTCACCAGACGATTGGATGACTTATCTGGTCGGGGTCGTGGCGTTGGCAGGAGCCTGGACCATGACCTGGTACCTGACCGTAGTTCGACTTCGCGGAGAAAACCCCAATCTTCTCATTGCACCGCTGCCGCCGGTTGTTCTAAACGCCTTTGGTGTGTCTCTGTATCTGGCGCCGCTGTTTGATCTCGATTATTGGTTCGTGGTGCAGATGATCGGAATCGGGCAACTGATAGCCTGCTATGTTCTGGGACTTCCCATGCTTCGCCTGCTGCTGAAGCGAAAGAGCCTCTTCGCCTGAACAACCCAAAGCCAGACTCTCCGGGACCTGATGTTAGAAGGTGTGATATGAAAAAACGTGTTCTCGTAATGCTTGCCGAGGGGTTCGAAGATGTCGAGGCCCTGGCGCCTATAGACGTCCTGAATCGCGTCGGCGTTGATGTGACGGTAGCGGCGCTTGAGCCGGGGCCGGTCAACGCTGCCTATGGCAACACTATCGTGCCCGATATTTCCGTGGATGAAGTCGGAGAGGAACTTTACGATGGAGTGCTTCTTCCGGGCGGTGTATACAACGCCAACAGCCTCGCCGGATCGCCCCGAGTCCTCGAGTTGATCCAACGACACTACAAAGAAAAGAAGCTTGTCGCGGCCATTTGTGCCTCGCCGGGCACGGTTCTGGGCGAGGCCGCCGGGATTCTCAAGGGGCATCGGTCCGCCAGCGCTCCGGGGTTCGAGGGCAAAGT
This sequence comes from bacterium, assembly GCA_024230675.1. Lineage (GTDB taxonomy): Bacteria > Zixibacteria > MSB-5A5 > GN15 > FEB-12 > JAAERE01. The sequence continues at coordinate 9,332 of JAAERE010000037.1, forward strand.
TAGAGCTGCCGGAGCGGAGTTCACCGATGAAGAGGTAACGGTCGATGGTCACGTTATCACGGGACGGGGCCCCGGGGCTGCCCTGTTGTTTGGTCTCAAACTTGCCGAGCATCTGGTAGGGCGTGAAGAGCCGGAAAAACTGGCCCGGCTGTGGCGTATCGACTTGTAGGAAACGCCGCGTTATCTTACCTTGTTGTCAAGCGTTCCCGGCGTGCATCCGATAGAAGGAACTACGGAAACTTCCACAGAAGGAACAGATCCAAGCTATGCCGATCAGAATTTGCATCTACGAAGACGAATCATTCAGGCGATTTCTGCCCCTGACCCACCTTCGACCGGTCTTCCTAATGCGGTCTGGTATTCTGCCTTTGTACCAGCGGGCGCAGAGGTTTTTTGACAAGGCCGAGTTCAGCCTGGCGGCCCGGCATAATCTGGCCGGTCTTATCGCCGCTCAGGTGCGTGAGTATCCCGTCAATATCATCAAACGAGAGGAGGAGGGGGAGGTCTTATTCCTCTCCGGCCGAATACGCGATTTTGGAGACCTGCCCCGCTTGGTCCACGAGAGCCGAATCTCAACAGCTTTCAGGAACGACGGTGAGGTTGTTGGCGTATTGTTCAAGAAGAACTCTCTGGCCAACGTGCCCCCTCTTGCCACGCAGAACGAATACATGTCCGCGTTTCGTGATCCGCAAAACAGTTTTCCCGACTGCAATACCAGCGCCACGCTGTACGGCTATCCCTGGGAGCTCGTTGCAGATATCGGTTCGGAGATTGCGGCAGACTTCGCGCACCTGAAACCGACCTTCCCCGACCCGGAAGGAGTCAAGCTGCATCGCGGTGCGCACATGTTGAACGAAGATGAGATATATTTCGGGGCCGGCGTGCAAGTATCGCCCGGGACGGTAATAGACGCTTCCCACGGGCCGGTGTACGTCGGCGACAACACGCGCATTGAGCCGCAGGTTGCCATCTTCGGCCCGTGTTATATCGGTCCCAACTCAGCGGTGGTGGCCGGCAAGATCGCCGGTTCCTCGATTGGGCATACCAGCAGGGTAGGAGGCGAGGTCGAAGAAAGCATTTTTCAGGCCTATGTAAACAAGTATCACGCGGGCTTCATCGGTCACAGTTATGTCGGTGCGTGGGTGAATTTCGGAGCCATGACCACCAATTCAGACCTTAAGAACAACTACTCCAATATCCGAGTAAGCCAGAGCGGCGAGTCGCTCGATACCGGCTCCATTAAAGTCGGTTCATTCATCGGTGATCACACTAAATTCGGTATTGGGACGCTCCTCAACACGGGAATCAACATAGGGGTCTGCTGCAACATTTATGGCGGCGGCCTTGTCGTGGATAAGGAGGTAGCTTCGTTCAGCTGGGGGAACTCCTCCGGTTATGTGGCCTACCGGTTGGATAAAGCTCTCGACACTGCTCGGCGCACAGTGGAGAGGCGTGACGTGACGCTTTCGGCGGTCGAGGAGCAGGTGTTAGCCGCCATAAGCGAAGGGGCTGAAGCTGTCGAGGGTTTGACCTCTTTCGAGACCGACGGCTAAGGGTTGACAAGGATCGCACCTGGAATTATGTTTTTGCAAATAAACGGAGAATGATATGCCGGAATTGAGAAAAGATCCTATCATCGGGCGCTGGGTAATCATATCCACCGAGCGCCGCCAGCGACCGACCTCGTTCTCGCCGGTGATTCGAAGCAAAGAGGCGGCCCGATGCCCGTTTTGCCCCGGCAACGAGGATGCCACGCCTCCGGAGGTGATGGCGTATCGTCAGTCAGGATCGGAACCCAATCGTCCCGGCTGGCGGCTCCGTGTAATCTCCAACAAATACCCGGCGCTGAAGGTCGAGGGACCGCTGGACCGTCAACCCCAGGGCATCTACGACAAGATGAACGGTATCGGCGCCCACGAGGTCATAATAGAGACGCCGGTTCACGGCAAAGACATTGTCGACATGACCGATTTTGAAGTCCGCGATATTCTCTGGTCCTATCGGGAGCGTATGACCGATCTGGAGCGGGATATCCGCTTCAAATACATCCTGGTATTCAAAAACTACGGTGAGGCAGCCGGAGCTTCGCTGGAGCACGCCCACAGCCAGTTGATTGCTACCCCGATCATTCCGAAGCGGGTTATGGAAGAGCTTGAAGGCGCCCGTCGATATTACGGTTTCAAGGAACGCTGCATCTATTGCGATATCGTCAGGCAGGAGATCACCGACCAGGTCAGAATTATCAAGGACCACGATGCCTTTGTGGCTTTTACGCCTTTTGCCTCACGCCTGCCGTTTGAGACCTGTATCATTCCGAAGTCGCACCAGTCCAGTTTCCTGGAGATGTCCGACTCGGAATACCTGAATCTGGCCAGCTGCCTCAAAGACACCCTCCTGCGCATAAAGCTGGCCCTGAACGATCCTTCGTTCAATTACGTCCTGCACACTCGCCCCATATCTCGGGACGCTCAGGACCAGTATCACTGGCATATTGAAATCATCCCCAAGCTGACCAAGCGCGCCGGCTTTGAATGGGGGTCGGGATTCTATATCAATCCGACGGCGCCCGAGGAAGCAGCGGCTTTCCTGCGCGACCTCGACACCAGCAGTTATCGCCCCGACGAAGCCTCGCAGGCTGTAAAATAATATGGATAAGCTGAAGATCTTAATGGTCGCCTCGGAGGCCGGACCGTTCGTCAGGACCGGCGGACTGGGGGATGTGATGGCGGCCCTGCCTTCGGCACTGGCTGCCCTGGGACACGATGTAAAAGTCTTTCTGCCCCGGTATCAGGAAGTAGATGAGAGGCTGCACCGCCTGCAACCGCTCAGCCGGTTTGTGGCCGTGCCCCACGGCGGTGATATAGTTGAGGCGCAGGTCTTGAAGAAGCCCCGCAGTCGGCGTGGCGCCGAACACTTCTTTGTTGGCCACGACGAGTATTTCCTTCGCCCGGAATTGTATCGCGATCCTGACACCGGCGAGGACTACGAAGACAATCATCTTCGCTTTGCCTTTTTCAGCCGGGCGGTGTTGCAGACGGTCAAGGCGCTTAACTGGTCGCCCGATATTGTGCACGTTCACGACTGGCAGGCCGCACTGGTGCCGGTCTACCTGAAGACGCTTTACGCCAGGGACGCTGCTTTCGCCAACGCCCGGTCGGTGCTCACGATACACAACCTGGGCTATCAGGGTCTGTTCGAAAAGCAATGCTTTGCGGATCTGGGCTTGCCGGAAGAGCTGTTTTACGCTATGACCGGGGCGCTGGAGTTTTTCGGAAGGGTCAACTTTCTCAAGGGCGGTATTGCCCTGGCCGACAAGATCACTACTGTCTCCGAACGATACGCCCATGAAATCCAAGCCGGCGAGGAGTTCGGTTTTGGCCTTGAGGGCGTGCTGCGGGATCGAAGCAAAGATATCAAAGGAATTCTCAACGGCGTAGACTACACGCTGTGGTCTCCTTCGAGAGACAACCAGATCCCAAAGAAGTACGGACCGTCAAATCTGTCGGGCAAGCGGACCTGTCGGGTGGAGCTAATGAACGATGCCGGGCTGCCCATTCGGGATCGCGTGCCGCTGGCAGGTCTTATCACCCGCCTGGCCGATCAGAAGGGCATAGATCTTCTGACTGAGGCGGCTGATGAGATTTTCGCGATGAACTTGCAGATGATCGTACTGGGAACCGGCGACGAAGAATACCACGACAAACTGCGGAAGCTGGAGGGGAAGTACCCGGACAAGCTCAAGGTGTATCTCGAGTTCAACGATGGCCTGGCGCATCGGATTCAGGCCGGAGCGGATATTTTCCTGATGCCCTCGCGCTATGAACCCTGCGGATTGAACCAGATGTACGCCCTCAAGTACGGTACGGTGCCGGTCGTGCGCAAAGTTGGCGGTCTGGCCGATACGGTCGAGGATTATGACCCCTCGGCTGCGCGGGGAACCGGTTTTGTTTTCGAAGAGTATACTTCGGAGGCGATGCTCGAGGCGCTGTCGCGAGCCCTGGAAGTGTTTGCCGGTCGGCGCAAATGGGGCAAAGTCATGAAGACCGGGATGTCGCGTGACTTTTCGTGGGGCCGGTCGGCCCGGGAATACTCCGAGTTCTTTGCGACGGCAATAAGCGTCGATCAACCGGCAGGTACGCGTACTTGATGCCACGTCTGAAGCCTTATTGGCCGATCTTGCCGGCGCTGGTTATCTACTCCTTCCTTGCGGATCATCTCAATTTCACCCAGGACGACGCCTATATATCCTATCGCTATGTGGCCAACTTCCTCAACGGCGATGGTCTGGTGTACAACATCGGGGAGAGGGTCGAGGGAATAACGAACTTCGGCTGGACCATATACCTGGCTTTGTGGGGGGCGCTCGGGCTGGATTTCATCCTTATATCTAAATTGACCGGTTTTCTATTGGGGGCGGGTGTTATCGTCCTGGTGTTCCTGATTGCCCGAGAAGTGTTCGAAAAGAGGGCCGGATGGTTTGCGGCCGCGGCAACTTTGTTGGTATCGGTTAATCAATCTCTGGCGTATTGGTCACCGGCCGGACTTGAAACGGCGGCCTTCGCTTTTCTGGCCATGCTGTCGCTGTATCTCTATCTTCGAAGAAACTGGCTGCTGATATTCAGCCTGGTGCTGGCGGTCTGGGTGCGCCCCGAGGGTGCTTTTCTGGCCGGGCTCCTTATGTTGATTGAAGCCGTCGAGCAGAAGAGTCTGCCCCGGTTCACGCTGCAGTGCACGGGCGCGGCTCTGGCGTTGTCTCTGCCGTTTGTGGTCTTTAAGCTGGCTTACTACGGCTCGATCTTTCCCAATCCCTTTTATGCCAAAACGAGTTTCACCGGCGATCAACTAAGTAACGGTCTGGAGTACGCCGGGAGGTTCTTCCAGCACTATGGTTTCTGGGGCGTTGGCTTCGCCTTGCCTTTGGCGTTCCACAAGCGTCTGAGCGCGGAGGATCGCGCGGTTTGGATGTTTGCCGTCGTCTACACGGCCTACATCGTGCTGGTCGGGGGAGATGTCCTGAAAGTGCATCGATTCTTCCTGCCGGTGTTTGGACCCTCGGCGATTCTGCTGTTGTTGTCTCTCTGGCTGCTGGTCCGAAAACTCAAAAAAAACAGCCGCTACCTTGTTCTTTTCCTGGTGACGCTCGGGTTGGTCGGAGCAACTTACAGCCTGCCGAAAGCATTCGTAGACAAATACCTGGTGCATGAGCGAGAGTTTACGAAGAAGATGCAGGTCAAGGCGCAGCAGCTTCTTGACGCCGATAGCAGTGACTTCTCTGTGGCCGTGGCCACCATCGGCATATTTGGATATGAATTACTGGGACACGAATTGATCGATCTGGTCGGACTCACGGATTCTACTATCGCCCGTCACTCCGAGGATCCGATCCCCGGTATGGTGAC
>JAAERE010000038.1 GCA_024230675.1 bacterium
CGGGCCTCAATGACGAGCTGACCTGGAAAACCGCATGGACTTTCACGTCCGGCTTATTGTAAGCTCCTTCCCGCTCCGGTTTGGCAGCAGATGCCGGGTACCAGAGCGGCGGGCCGTTGGCGGCATCAAGAAGCGCGCCGAGCTGGGGCGGACCCTGGCCATGGAGCTGCGGCTCCTGCAGCGGTTCGATCGGGGTGATATGCCGCGCCGGGCGCGGCCTTTGTCCCGGGCCCGAAGACGACGGAGGGTAGTATAGGTGCTTTGCTGGCAGAGAGTCAGGCGCAGGACGTGGTGGCAGCCATCGGGGTGCTATGGCGCGCCATCCGCGGTCTATCATCCGGGGTTTGCGCGGGACCGGCTCCTAGCATCTCAAGAGATGACAAACATCAGGCACTCGAAGAACGAGTAAGAAAACTCGAAACCTATTGGTACGTAACGCTCTCCTTGGGACCTGTAAAGTAATAATTCAGTCCATTTCGCCTGGTCGTTCGGTATCAAGATGGCGGAAGTTCTGCCAAGGCGATGAGCCCCACCCGCCATCCACGATTCAGAGTCTGGGGTTGATCATCGAAGCTTCATGCCTCGCA
>JAAERE010000039.1 GCA_024230675.1 bacterium
AAGAACCGGTGTCGTGCTTAGTTTGTCGATTTCGACATCCACGGCTTTGAGCGTCCAACTCCCGGGATCGGAGACAGTCTCCCGGAACAAGTCGCGAATTGTCAGCAGCGCCTTCTGACGGAAAGCTTCGTTGTGGGTCAGCTCCGGGATCCAGTTGATGTGCGCAACACCTTTGATTTCTACGCGCGTGCCGCCGGTGATGGATACGTTGACATCCTGGCGGGCGGCGCCGATACCGGTTCGGACTTTCCCGCTGGTGCGACAGAGCAGCCGAAGATACTGGCCCGCTTCCATGGCTTCGTCGGGGGTAAGCATTTCCGGGTAGGTGACGGATTCTATAAGCGGCATGCCCAGACGATCGGTGGTGTAGACGCGGTCGTGGCCGATGTCGGAGACTTCGCGGCAGGAATCCTCTTCGATACTCAACTGGATGATTTTTATCTTTTTGTTCTTGAGAGGGATCTCCCCCTCGATACCAACGATGGCCGTCCGCTGGAATCCGGTAGGGATACTTCCGTCAAGGTATTGCTTGCGCGTGATGTGCAGTTCGCCGACAATGCTGGTCCCCAGCATGAGGCCGATCTCAAGCGCCCGGTCGAGCGCCTGGCGATTGATCTTGAATGGGGGTGTATCGTCGACATCGTAAGTACAGGCCGTTTCATTTTTCAGCCGGTAAAAGATCCGTTTTTTGGTGCGCTTTTCCATCAGCGCGGTACCGTCGTACTCCCCCATCTCGCTCAACGTGGGGCGCATGTGCCGGATAACCTCGGCGTCGTACTCGCCGTCTTTCTGGAACAGACCCGCCGGGCAGTTACAGAACAGTTTTTTATCGGTCAGAAGTTGCTGGTGAATCTCCAGCCCGCACATAAAGCCAAGGCCGGTATATACTTCGGGTGTTGCCTGAGTCCGGGGAATATAGCCAATCTGCTGTTTCGTATTTTCGCAATTGGCCAGTGGATCCAGGGTCTGGTCAGTGTTGGTGGCGTCGGTTTTCAAAAGTCTCTTTCTCCCATCCGTACGGGTCGGTCTCTGGTCTCTATGACCGGCCATATCAGGTGAGAATATAGAGCGAAATGTCAGGAAACAAAGCGGTTTTTGCGACCGGGGGACGGAAAGCCGAGCGCCCTGAATTACGGCTGCATGCTTTTGACGCGCCGGTGTACCCG
>JAAERE010000040.1 GCA_024230675.1 bacterium
GAAGGGCCTTTGGGGATGGAAATCGAAAGACTCACTTTTTCTTCATATAAATGTTGAACCCGGACGATCATGAGTCTATATTTTTAGCGCGGACCTCGGAAACACGCGACAGAACTCAAACCAAGAGAACGATATGCGCTCTGTTACGGCTATTCTGGTTTTGGCTATACTCACAATGGCGGCAGTCTCCTGCTCCGACAACCCGGCGGTTCGAGCCCGATACGAAGCTGAGAAGCTGTATTTCGATGCCGAGAAGCTGGCCGGAAGCGCCCAGGTAAGGCCGGACTTGAATCCCACGGGACTCGTTGGAGAGATCCGCAACAGCTACGGCCGGGTTGTGGAGCATTGCTACGCCGCTTTGGAGACCGTGAATCGGCAGGAATACCCACTCGAATGCAGCGAACTCGAAATCCTTGCGTTCAAAGCTTCGGGCCGACTCACTCAACTGTTTTATCTTCAGGAGCGGTTCGATACCTGCGTTTCCATATGCGACCGATTGCTGGAAAAGACGACCCTCCAGGGCGTGCCCCGGGCCAGCGCTTACCTCAGTCTGGGCAGGTCGCTTCAGGCGGCCGGACGGTGGGATTCCGCCCAGGCGGTGTACGAGTATTCTACCGAAACTTTCTATCCGCCGCTGGAACCAAACGGCGAGATCATGACCGGCCTGTTCAATCTCCCGGCGCAGATCTTCCAGATTTACGCCCGGGTAGGCGATACTATCGCGGCGGCGATACAGCTCGACCGGGCCGAGTACTACTATCGCGATCTCATAAAGGAATATCCCAACACCCGGCTGGCCCCAGCTTCCCACGCCAGCCTGGCCGTTCTGTACGAACAGACGGGGAGATGGCAGCGGTCGATCGAGGAACTGGCGGCGGTGACCGACTCGACCGGGCGGGTGGCCGCGCCGGCTCGTGAGCGGATCGCCGATCTTTACGCCGATCAACTCAAAGACTATGATCGCGCTCTTGCCGGCTACGACAGCCTGGTTGCCTCCCTCGAAGGAGCCGATACCGTCAATCTGCCTGGCCTTGAGTTCAAGCGGAGTATGATCTTTGTTGAGAAACAGCAGTATCCCGAGGCGAGACAGGTTCTCAACAGCCTGAAAGACAACCATCCTCAGTATTTCGCCGAAAACGCCGTTGCTCAATACGCCGTAGCCCGGACCTTTGATCTCCAGGACAACTGGGAGCGAGCCGAGACTGAATTTCGGTACCTGCTGGAGAATTACGAGGACTCCGAGGAAGCTATGTCGACCTACCTGTATCTCGCCGGTCGGTTGACCGAGAAAGGGAGAAGGATCGAGGCACAGCGTCTGGAAGAAGAAGCCGGAGAGGCCTATAAGCGCATCGCCGCAGAGAAGGCCGGTTTGCCCGCCGAAGCCACTGCCATGACCTATCAGGCAGAGCTGTATCGGCGCAACAACGACTGGCCGCGGGCGGCCGAGACTTTAGGCGAGGTTTTCCACAAGTTTCCGTACACCGAAGTGGGTTATCGCTCGGCCGTGGCCGCGGCGGCGATATATCGTCAGGAATTGGATGACTCCCGGCGGTCCGACTCGTTGGTCACTGAAATCAAAAAGAGACTGACAGCAGTTGACGAGGCTCAATAATTTTGGGATCTTTAAGATATATCTGATGTACAACCGGGTAGCTACGCCCAGTACACGTCTTTGGAGGAAGAATGACAATTAAAGCTAAAGTAATTATGCTCGTGACAGGTCTCCTGCTGCTGCCGGTCATGTCGTTAGCCCAGGCCGATCCTTTCGGCGCACCGGACACGATCTATGCCGACATCGCAAAGATCGATGATTTTCACTGGTCGATCACGATCTCCTGTTTCAACGATGAGAATGTGGTAGGGATCGCCGTGCCTTTCAAAATGTCGGCCGGTCTGAACCAGATCGTGGCGGACTCGGCCATCTACCTCGGCGGCCGCGTTGCCCAGGCCAACTGGGCCTATCCGGGCTTCCGTCCGGACACTGCTATTCAGTGTGTTACCCTTGGTATGATTGCCAATCTTGGCCCGACCGAAAACAAGCTTGAGCCCGGTACGGGGAGGTTGGTCACGGTTTTCGTCTCGTCGCTCGAGGAAAAGAAAATCGAGAACCTGACGATTGATACCACCACAACCCATCCGTCGAACTACCTGATGATGATCGTCGACCGGCTCCAGGGCGAACCGCCTGATACGACCGCGCTGGAGTTCAACGACCGCCAGATCGTTCCGGCCTGGGTGGTGCGTCAGGGCGAGTATACCGAGCCTGAGAAGAACTAGAAGACCGGCGACGCAGACCGGCACCGCAAAGCATTCATTCAAGGAGACCGGGGAAAGCTATTTCCCGGTCTCTTTTTTCTTTACCACCGATACCCGACTGCTCTCTATCTCAGAAATGAATTCTCCGAGTTTATCCTGACGTTCCGCCGAGAGCTTCCCTTTGGCGGAAATCTCCTTGAGCAGGATCCGGCCGTCGAGCGTGAAACACTCGTCAAGTCCCCACTGACTTGCCAGGAAAGACAGTTCAGCGAATTTGTCGGGATCGGAAGTTTTGGTCGGCAGCTTGAACTCCGGCCTGATGCGGACCGAAACATCGGAGTCCGTTCCGGAGATCCTCGTCACATCCAACTCTCGGGCGGCTGCCACCAGTTCTTCTCGAAGGGCCGTCTGCTCGTTTTTCAGCTCTTTCATCTTGGCGGTGATGTCCACAAACCGGTCGGCTTTTGCTGCCGCCAGTTGAGCCGGAGTATTCTCATTGCCCGACTGTTCTTCCGCTTCGATGGTCTGCCGGTGTCGCTTGGCGGGGCAGAGGTGGAAATACTCGCAGAAATTGCAGAGGCCGCTCTCCTGGGTAGGGAAGTCGTCGTTCAGCTCGGCGTTGATTGTCTCCAGAATCTCCACCCGGAACTGCTCCGTCAATTCTTCCAGTTCATCGGGGCGCAATACGCTCGGGATGGATTCCTCATGTTGGAGGAAATACTGCACCAGCTCAATCTTCTCGAAATGCGGAAACTTCGCCTGCACGCCCAACTGGTACAGACCCATTTGACGTTTGAACGAAGGGTCCCCGGGGCCGTTGGGAAGGTTTCGCCCGGTTTTGTAGTCGCAGATCTCCACCACGCCGTCGGGACGCCGATGCAGACGGTCTACGATTGCCAGGACCGGGTAACGCGTCCCCGGAAGTTCGAAATTAAGACGCATCTCGGCGCCAAGAAGTTTTGCCTCTTCGAACGGCTGGAACTTGCGATAGTAGTTGGTCAGCATCTCACTACCCTTCGCAATGTAATCATCAACCGTCATGTGCTCGGAGGATACCTCCACGTTGCGGGATTCTTTCTCCCAATCGGAGGAATAGGCTTTCAGCAGGTCTTCGAGAGGGTAGAGCTTGCCGTCGGCCGCCCATCGATAGAGGTCTTTCAGGTGACGATGAACGATGTTCCCCAGAAGGGTGTGGGCCTCCAGACGGGGCGGTACCTCCACCTTGTCAATTCTGGCAAACTTGTATTTCCTCGGGCAACTTCGAAAAGTCCCAAGTGCGCTGTGGCTGTAACGTGATAACATGCCACGAATATAGGAAGGGCGAGCCCTCGGTAGCAATATCTTTTGTGAGTAGCCCTGTTGGGGCGGGAAATGTCGCTCTTGCACAAAAATGAACGCCGGGTCGCTAGTGCGATCCGGCGTTCCAGGTCCAACTATGAGATAAAACGTATTCTATGTGTAACTGCGAGATGCCAGTTTCCTGTAGAGGTTCACCCAGTCCTGTCTAACCCGGGTCCAGGTATACTTCCTGATCTCCTCTCTACCCTGGCGGGACAGCCTACCTGTGAGTTCATCATCTTCGATCAACTCGATCACCCGGTCGGCCGTAGAAGCATGATCGTTAATCGGCACGATCAGGGCGCTGGTCCTGTCGCGCAACATGTGCAAGACGCCATCGGCGTCGGTGGCGACAATCGGGAGTCCGGCCGCAAACGCCCTTACCAGCGAGGTCGGCGACTCATCCTGCGACGCGCTGGCGACGAATAGATCGTGCTCGTCGTACAGCGAGCCCATCTCATCGTTTGTAACGCTCCCTGTGAACGAGATGCCATGAAGCTTGAGCCCGGCGGCCATGCGGTGCAGGAAATCGAACTGGGGGCCGTCCCCCGCCACGGTCAATTCCGCTCGTGGATATTTCTGCTTCACCAGTCGAAAGGCCTTTAACGCGCAGGCTACATTCTTACCCGGTTCGAGATCGGATTCCACCAGGATTCGCGGTTGCAGTTGGTGCCGCACCCGATGTGTAAAGTCCTTCACGTCAACGGGGCGGATGAGGATGTCCGAGCGCAAGTGGGAGCGGCCGACGGCCTTCTGAAGATAGCGGGATCCCACGACGATAGCGTCGGACGCCTTCAGAAGCGGGTGAAACCAGCCGCCACGAGAGTCCAGAAAACGCTCAGTATCGGCCGAAGTCAAATGAAGTACCGTCTTCCTGCCGAAAAAACGAGCAAGGATAAGAGCCGGAAGGGCCAGCCGCACGAGATCCTTCGAAGGCCCCCCGTGCACGTGCACGACGTCATAGCGCGGTATCTGCCGAACCAGATGACGAATGTATTCCGTTTTTGCAGCCAGGCGGGCGAGAAGATCGTTGATAGCGCTGCCGGTTGATAGATCTCTGGCGGTTCCAGCCACGGGGCAGAACCCGATCGGCCAGTCCTCGTTCCGAAGACACTTCGCCCCATAGCTGCGCAAAGGCGCGGGATCGTCGCCTTCAAAACCGTCACAACCGACGTAGAGGATACGCGGCAACGATTCCTTGTCGGTTCCGGCCAGTTCGGCCGGAGAAACTGAAAGTGACTTGCGGCTTCCGTCCACGCTTGATTCGACTCCCTCTGGTTCGTTTCGATATTGCCTGTCGGCCGCACTTTGGCCCGACAGACTTTATACTCTGGATTATCGGCGAAAGTTCAAAACTTGTGGGCACTGCTGTACCCGTATGAATTGCCGGGCAAAGAAAAACAGCCTGCAAGTGCAGGCTGCTTCTCGCCGAGTTGTCATACCGCAGGTGCCAATCCGTTAGCCCGGCGGACCTCCCCGTAGAAGCAGCCTCTCGGAGTCCCTTCTACTCTGCCGCCCCCTTTTTTCTAGCCCCTTGATACTGCGGGGTGATAGTGTCCCGTGGGCCCCCCCGAAGGGTCACTGCCGCCTCGCAGCATCCATACCCTATGTAAGTTCCATGCCAAAAAAACGGACCCGCGTGAGGTATTTCCCGCTCTCTTATGCGACTGTTGGGTAGTGAGTTAAGGTTGGTGATGTCGACAATGTTGGATACGTTCGCTCGAGCGTTTCTTTCTGCCGTTTCAAGGTGAAACGACTCCGCTCTGATTTGAACCGGTTGAAACAGTCTGCCCGGCTATCCCTAAAGAGAATACCCGAAGCGCAAAGCCAGCGAGTATTGTGAACTTCGGATATCGTGAGGTATGCCGGAAATCTCCCAGCCGGTGTTGTCAACGACATCTCCCGGAGTATCGTCAATCGGATCGTTGCCGTACCAGGTCGAAGTTGCCGAGAGGTTCGCCGACAATCGCTCGAAGGAGCCGTCCAGAGCCAGGAAAGCGCGATGCTCGGACATTTTCGAACCCAGATCGACTTGCAGGGAGGCGCTGGAAAAGAACCCGAACCCCCGGCCGTCAGACTCCGTCTCAAAAAACCTGAGCAGATGATTGTCCTTGTCCTTGATACGAACCAGAGGGGACGCCGCTGCCTGCATTTGCAGCGAGACGCGATCACCAAACAGCAGGGTCGGTGCCAGACCTATATGCGGTTTGAAGTAAGTTATCTCGTAGGTAAGTGCGAGGCGTGGATCGGAGAAAATGAAGAAATCGTAAGCGGCCGAGACGTCGTCTACATCGTATTGAGCACCCTTAAACCCGAGCGCGTCCTGTGAAATCTTCTGATAGTCGACCCCCACCAGGAACGACAACTTCCAAAAACCGCCCTCCGCGATCAATCGTTCGGCTTCAACACCGAACTCTGTGAAACTGGCGTCAACCTCGGACTCGGTCCAGCTGAAATTCCAGATCAAACCGTTGGGTATAGCGTACCAGTCGCGATCGGTGAAAACGTCACCAGGATTCGAAACACCCTTGGCAAAATGCGCCGCAATTGTCCAGGCCGGCCGGGACTCTTTCATGATACGTACTTCAGCGGCTGCGCCGATCACCGGGAAGTCCAGCGGGAAAATTAACTCGCTGCCGATTCCGGTCCCGGACGGGAAGCCTTGCACTCCCACTGCTTCGAACTTGTAGAGAGTGTGACCCCAATGGTATCCACCTGTTGGCGCCAGGGAGAATTCTGTTCTCGGGAATGCCGTGGAAGCACCGACAACAAGCGTCAATATCAGGCTCAGACATAGGATACGGTTCTTCATAGCGGTACGTTCCTTCGAAGTAAGTTGTGGTCACGTGGGGTCCGCTGCAAATACAGCCTTAGAGGATAATAAATCAAAGGTTACGACGAAGGCAACAAATTGTATTGTATCCGCCCGGGAGCTATTCCTGGAGGTGGACTTCTCCGGCCCGGCTCAACGACAATCGGGTGAGAAAAGGTCCCACTCCCTCGTAGATAATCACCGATGAAAGAATAACCGTGGCAATGACCTGCCCCAGTTCCGGATGCGAATCCGAGACCGACATCACCATGCCGATCGCCACGCCTGCCTGCGGCAAAAGGGCCATTCCCAGGTTCTGCGTCACGACCGTATCGGCGCCGAATTTCCGAGCCGCCAGACGAGCCCCGATCACCTTTCCAATCGGCCTGGCGACCAGATAAGCCGCGCCCAGAAGGCCCAGATGCGTGAGACTGTCGAGATGCAGGCTGGCTCCGGACAGAACGAAAAAAGCTATGTAAAAGGGCATCTCCGTCTGGCGGAGTTCGGCGTATACCAGGCGATGCATCATTGACAGGTTGTTGGTCACGGCCCCGATAATCAGGCAGACCATCAGGTGCGAAATGCCCATCGACTTGGCCACGCCTATACCCAGCAACAGACCGCCGACAATGACCAGCAGAAGTTCGGAGAGATCGTCGATCTTCTGTTCCCAGAAAGTGATTATGGCGCCTACCACGCCGCCGATGGCAACCGATGCGAACAGTTCCTTCAGGAGCATCAGCACGACGTCCCACGTCGGCTCCCCGGACATGATGGAAAAGCCGCTGAAAAACACCCTGAACACAACCAGGCAGAGAACGTTGTTAATTGCCACCACCGCCAGCAACGTATCGGTTAGCGGCCCTCGTGATCGGTATTCGCGGATAACCAGCAGCGTCACGCCGGGCGCCGTTGCAATGCTGATGGACCCCAGAAGTACGGCTATCCCCCAATCGCCGGTCAGGAGAAAGGTGAGCGCGGTGACCAGGACAAAAGCACCGGCGCTTTCCGCCAGACCGATGTAGATAACCTTTCGACCCATCGCGCGGAGATGCTGCAATTCGATCTCGCCGCCGATCGCAAACAGAATCAGCCCCAGGGCGATATCGTTGATCAATTGGATGTTTTCGAGAGTTCCGCTCGAGATCAGACCCAGGACCGAAGGTCCGAAAAAGAGACCGGTCAGCATATAGCCGGTGACTTTCGGAATCTTCACACGGTGGGACAGTTTTCCCCCCAGTAGACCCAGGAGGATAATCATGCCCACGCTTAGCAGTTCATTGAGTTGCAATGTCAGGCCCTGTGGTTGATCATAATCCCTTTGGATCAATAAACAACCGCGGGCAAACATCTGTCAACAAAAGTAGAGGAAACAGGTCGAACACTATGTCGGCAGGCCCGAGAAAGGGGGAGCCTGCCATGCGAACCTCGGGAAATTACCTGCGCATGCAGGCAAGGACCGCCTTGGACTCGACCAGATCGGCCTTTTCCTCGCGGGCAACCTGTTTAAAAAACTCGCACTCCATGCAGTTTGACAGCTTCTGAGCCATACTGCCCTGTACCAGGCCGCCACAGAACGTGCCGGCAATGTACCAACAGGTTCGCCCTCCGTTCTTGCCGCCGTTCAGGCCGTTGACGCTCTTGTCGGTGGCGGCCGGACAAACGCCCAGTTCAGAGGCTTTGGCGCCCCCAGGCTCGCGCCCACAATTCTTGACTTCCCAACAGTTCTTACCGGACATGGTTCTCACTCCCCGGGACTTCGCAGAAGTCCTCGATGTTCGATCGTCCCCGAGCGATTCGTTGGTATTCACTTTCTGTCGGTGGGCGAGAGCGTAAAAAATACAAAATGTGTCTGAATTGTCCAAATGACAGGCCGAGGGGCGCCAGTTTGATCAATATCTGAGCAGGATTTGTTGGGGGAGCGAGAGTCAGCGGCGCCGAACCTAGTGAATTACCCAAAGCACACGCCAACTCTGACCGCCGTCGTCAGACCTCTCCCACCGCCAGTCGAGCGAGTTAGCTTCGATATCGTCAAACACCATGCGCAGCAGGAAGACCTTTCCCGTGGAGTCGGTAGCCTCACTCCCGAGGATCATCCGATCTTCGACCAGGCCGCCTTCAAATACGAAATGTCCGCCTTGATTGTCGACCCAGGGCTGATGCCACTTCCCGGTTTTGGCGCTGTAGTTCGAAATGGAGTTTCCTATGAAAGGTGTCCCTCCAGGAGTCGTGAAATTCTCCTCTATCACGCATTCGCCGAGTTCAGAAGTGACAACGTTCTCGCCGCGACCGGAGTCCCCCCAGGACAGATCCCATTCATCCAACCAGAAATCGAACTGATGCGACTCAGGCCTGTCGCACGGACCGGATTGATCGCCGGAAAGGTCCTGCGCGAAGGTCGCCGGTGCCAGCAGCAACTACGTAGTCAAAAAGCAGAGTAGAGGAAGTTTGAAATGATTCATCAGGAAAGATACGGGCCGGCGCGCGGGTATATTTGAAAACGTCTGCCGTGCTGCGCCTATTGGTCGACCGGCTGGCTGTCGACAGAAACTGTGCTGTCGGGTGGAGCCGCACTGTCGCTCGGCTGGTCGCTGATAAGGTCGTTGACCAGAAGGCCGGCTTGCTCTTTGCCTTCGGGCCACAAAGCCTCGACTACAAACATTCCTCGGAGATCGCCGGCTTTGTACTCAATAGCCCGGTCCAGAGGATAGCTCTTCTTGAGCTTTTGGTACACTCCGGGTGCCAGGGTCTGAAGGCCGCCGTGACATTTCAGGCAAAGCGGTTTGACTGCAATTGGCTTATAGAAACGGAAGGTACGCAAACTATCCCCTTCAAACCAGTCAAAGAGATATTCGGGCGCTGTGCTGCCGGTATCGGCGAAACTGGCCAGAATCGCCGCTTCAAGCGTGTCCACCCGGTTGTCAGGATTACGGAACCGGTCGGTCACACGACGAATCGACCAGCCGCCGGCGGAATTGGCCTGCGCCACCCCGGGGGCCTTAACCTGGCAGACTCCGATCGCATTGACCGGGCCGCCTTGGTTCATGGCCGACATCAGTTCGGTTTGAAGCGCCTTGGTGAAGCGAGCGATCAGCTTTTCCGAGGCCTCCAGGTATAGCAACTCGTCTGCCGAGAGAGCGGTGTTGAGACTGTCGCGGTCCGTTTCGACTTCCGCCGCATCCTGCGATTCGGAGCCGCACGCGGCCAGGAGAGCCAGCGCCGCAAAAACAACGAAGATCAAGAACTTATTCATGTTTGTTTCCCTGTTCCAGACCTCATTAATAAGCCCTGGCACCGACCGGGGCAAGCTCTATCTTCCGGTCGCACACGGTGAGAACCAACGCCGCATTCCGCATAATAGCAGGCAAAAGTACCATGCCTTATGTATTTGTGTGTGAACCGGGGCACAAAGGCCAAAAAGGAGTTGACTTTGCCTTAGGCCCCAATATATTAGCGACTTGAAGATTTACCTAACGGGTTCGAGAGGACCTCGTTGAAATCGCCTGAGAAAAAAAGTGGCGTAAAGTACGGTGCAGCAGGGCTGTATCTCGCAGTACCGGGAATTTTACTTGCCGCCCCAACTATCGGATTTTTCATCGGCGACTGGGCCGACGGAAAACTTGGCACTGAGCCTTACCTCATGATAGTAGGCCTTGTGTTGGGATTTGTGGCTGGGGCTCGTGAAATTATTAACTTGCTGAAGAAGGCCCAGGCGATTGATGAGGAGAGGGACGACAGCTAGATGGGACTTGCGTTTATCGATCGCTCGCTCAGGACGTTCGGCGTCGTCCTTATGATTTTCTTGCCGTTCGGCCTGTACTACCTGGGAACGTTCCCTGCCCTGGCCATCTTCTCCGGCGGCATCTGGGGAATGCTCAATCTTCTTTTTCTCTCCAAGCTTGTCAAAGTCAGCCTCAGGCCGGAAGGCGCCGATCGCAACAAGACTCTGCTCATCGCTGTATTCAAGTTCCCGGTGCTCTACGCAGCCGGGTATTTTCTCCTTATGATTCCGCAATTCGAGCCCCTGATGCTGGTGATCGGATTCACCGGTATGCTGGGCATTATCGTTTTGAGAGCTCTAAGTCGGGTTATCATCCAGGTTAATGATCAACCGCACAAGAGCAGCAACGCTCAGGGGATGGCATGATCTTACTGATACTGCACAAGATTATTCTGGCGGCTCCCGCCTGGATCGGCCCGATTATGGCCGTGGCTACCGGCGGTGGTGATGGTCACGAGGCTGAAGGCGCGGCCGAAAGTCACGGTGATGATCACGGCGGTACGCCCCATTTGCCGAATCTTGTTACCGTTCTTGGTACGCTAATACTCGGTGAAGAAAACTGGGCCGCTGAGTGGGTCAACGTCATTTTCGCTTTTGGTATCGGTGTCTTTCTTTCCGTCTTCGCATCCCGAGTGTACGCTAAGCGACAAATGATCCCCGGTCGACTTCAGAACCTGGTGGAAATGATGGTCGAGGGCATGTACAATTTCGTATACAGCATCCTCGGCAAGGAGACCAGAAAGTACATTCCTTTCCTCGGCTCGCTGTTTTTCTACATCTTGTTGATGAACTGGATCGGAATGGTGCCCCTGGGGCACTCACCGTCGGTAAGTCTTAGTATCACCGCCTCTTTGGCTCTGCTGACTTTCCTTTACGCCCAATGGACCGGCATTACCCGGCTGGGCGTCGGCGGCTACTTGCACCATCTGGCAGGCAGTCCAAATGATGTGATTAGCTGGTGCTTGGTGCCCTTGATGTTCTTGCTACATCTAGTGGGTGAACTCGTCAAGCCGTGCAGCTTGGCCCTTCGTCTTTTCGGCAACATCACCGGTGAGGACACGCTCATTGCAGTTTTCGTGGGACTAGGCGTAGCACTGCTGGCCTTCTCGCCTGTAGGCGTGCCTCTGCAACTACCGTTCTATTTCCTGGGCCTGCTGCTTTCGACTATTCAGGCCCTGGTATTCACGCTGCTTTCGACCATATACATTTTGCTCATGCTGCCGCACGAGGAGCATGCGCATTAGGATAGGCAATAGAGAGAGAATTGAATCATAAGAGTGAATGTTTCTAGGAGGATGTGATGGATTATCAGGCAATGTTGGGCTTGGCGGCACCGCTCACAGTTGGACTGGCCGCTATCGGTTCCGGTTTGGGTATCGGTCGTGCAGTTGGTTCCGCGATGGAAGC
>JAAERE010000041.1 GCA_024230675.1 bacterium
CCTACTCCAGAATGTGCATCAACTTTGCTTTCAGCGTTGAGAAGCTGTAAGGCTTCTGAAGAAAGCTCGCCAGACCCTGGCCGGAGAAACGCTGGGTAGCTTCCTGCTCGTTGTAGCCGCTGCAAAGGATTACGTTGACGTCGGGGCGGATTCGGGTCATTTCACCGAAAGCTTCTTCGCCGTCCATATTCGGCATCGTCAGGTCTAGCAATACGCAGGCGATCTCGTCGCCGCGCTCGCCAAACAGATCCACCGCTTCACGACCGTCTGCGGCTGTCAGGACCTCGAACCCCAAATGCTCAAGCATCTGCACGCCGACGTTGCGGACCGTCTCCTCGTCGTCGACTACCAGGACCGTGCCTTTACCGCGCCACCCTTCCGTGGTAGGTTTCGGCTGCGCCTGCACAGAGGTTTCGTTTATGGGGGCCTGGGAGGCGGGAAGCAGTACTTTGAACGTAGTACCCCTGCCGACTTCACTGTAAATGTTGATGGCGCCTCTGTGGCCGCGCACGATTCCCAGGACAGCAGACATGCCCAGGCCGCGCCCGGTGAATTTGGTCGTGAAGAAAGGATCGAATATCCTGGCTATAGTAGCCCTATCCATGCCGCAACCGGTGTCAGCCACCTCCAGGCACACATACCGACCTTCGGGAAGCGGCTCTTCGGAGCCGGACTTGAAAGTAGCGTCGACCGCATCCAGGTAGGCGCGATCACAGTCGATGACCGACGTGGCCAGAGCGACTACGCCGTTCCTGTCGCCGATCGCCTCCGAGGCGTTAGTTATCAGGTTCATAATTATCTGGCGAATCTGCGTGGCGTCGCCGTCGATTCCAGGCAGTTTTTCCTCCAGATTGAATCTGAGTTCGGCCTTTTTTGAAATGGAGACATCCAGAAGGTGTGTCATCTCGTCGACAAGTTCGTTCAGGTCGATGCATATGATTACGAACCGTCCCTTGCCGGAGTACGCCAGCATCTGCGTGGCCAGGTCGGCGGCTCGCTTGGAAGCCTTCTCAATTTCCTCCAGATTGTGTCTGGCCGGGGAATGCGGCGCCAGTTCGTCCAGCGCCAGCTCGGCGTTGCCGAGGATAGCCATCAGGATGTTGTTGAAATCGTGAGCGATACCGCCGGCCAGCACGCCCAGGCTCTCCAGTTTTTGCGCGTGTTGCACCTGGCGCTCGAGCTCCAGCTTCTCGTGCTCTGATGTTTTGCGATCAGTCGCATCACGATTGACGCCTCGATATCCAATCATATCTCCGGTTGAGTCCCGAAGCGGCACGCCGCTGGTCTCAATTATGACACGACTGCCGTCCTTGTGCAGGCAAGTTGTCTCTAGATTGACGATGCGACCACTGCTCTTTCTGATCCCTGCAAAAATATTCCCGACCCTCTCCGCCTCTTTCGGTGGCATGAACGAGAACGGCGTCCGGCCGAGAACCTCCGCCGGCGTAAAACCCAGAATGTCTGTCACTTGGGGGCTGGCGTAAACACAAACCCCCTCACCGTCAACTTCCCAGATCCAATCGCTGGACGATTCCACCAGACCGCGGAACTTCGCTTCGCTCTCTCTCAAGGCCTCTTCGGCCCGTTTTAGGTCGGTGATATCCAGCGCCATTCCCACCAGATAAGTTCGGTCCTGGATGACAAGTCGGTGGCCGGTGAAGAAGTGTGGTATCTGTTGCCCCGACTTTGTGAGAAGAAGCTCTTCCATAGTGGAAGCCCCTCGGTCGTACACCTCCTGCATTCGGCGAGCGCACGTATCTCGATCAACCACCAGGTCAAGAGCCGTCAGTTCATCCAGCTCCTCCTCCGTGTACCCGGTGATTTTAGGCCAATTGTCGTTTCTACGTACGAATCGAGCGGAGTGCTCGTCGAACATATAGAAAAGACCGGGCATGCTCTGAATTATCGCATCGCTGAAGATGCGTTCCGCGTGTAGCCGTTCCTCGGCCAGCTTCAGATCCGTTATGTTGCTCTGTACTCCCCAGATCGAAACCAGGTGGCCGTCCTCAATAATGCCGTGGTAGTTCTCGTTGAGGTATAGAGGCCTGCCATCTTTGTCGACGTCCTCCGTCAGTCTGTTGATTACGCGGCAGTCTTCAAGGTCGAACAGGTCTGCTACCCTTTTCCCATAGTCCGGCGCGAAATCGATTGCGGATCGGTCGATCATGGCGCTGGGCTCAAGTCCGTACATCCGCGCCAGAGAATCGTTGACTTCTCCTACCACCGCGTTCTTGTCTACCCATTCTGCCATCTCCTCCCGAGGTAGACTGACCGGCATGGGTCGAGCCAGATCAACACGATAAACTCCCTCGGTTCCGTGTTTGTCGAAGCTCTTGAGGCGCTCCATGCTCTCCCCGAGGGCCTTCTCGGCCCGCCTGCGCTCCGTGATGTCGGTGCAGGTACCTATCCACTTGAACGGTCGGCCCTGATCGTCCAGGACTGGAGAGCCGCGGTCCACCCAATTTCGCCAGGAGCCGTCTTCTCGGCGGACGCGATACTCATAGTATATATTCTCCGTGGAGGTGCGATGCCGCTCAACAGCATCGGCAAGGCGGGCGACGTCTTCGGGATGAATGCGCTTTACCCAGGCTTCGATCGTACGCGGAATCTCTCCGGGAGCACAGCCCAGCGCGCCGTCAATGTCTCCGTACCAAACCAGGGAGTCATTGGCGATGTGCCATTCATATATCAGGTCGCTGGAAACCTGAGCGGCCATACGGAATCGCTCTTCGGCAAGCTTGCGGTCCGTTATGTCGCGGCCTTCAGGTATCAGCAGCGTAATGGTGCCATCGTCGTCCCGAACTGGTTTGATGGACAGGTCAACATAGATCAGCTCGCCCCCGGGGACGGGATGAAAGACCTCGAGTCGCACGAATTCTCCGGCCGCCGCCCTGACCACAGCGTCCTTCAGCGTGTCTCTCTGTTTCTCCGAATGTGCCCACCAGGGCGCTTCCCAGAAAGGCTTGCCAAGCACATCCGACTCGTTGAGACCGTAAAGCTCAAGAGCAGGCCGGTTCGCCTCAATCAACGTTCCGTCGGGTTTCATAAGGCCAACGAACTGGAAGGCCTGGTCAAAGATCGCTCGAAACTTTTGCTCACTCTTGCGAGCAGCCGCGGCACTTTCGCGAAGCTTCAACGTCGCCAGACCCTGATCGGCGAAGGAAACCGCTACATCGGCGAGATACATCAAAGTGCCCCGGAAGGCTTTTTCCGTTACCACCGGCACCATTTCAAGAGCTTCCAGATAGCTGTCAACATCGTAACCAAACTCCTCAGCCTGCTTTCTGAAGCGGTCGGTATCAGGCGGTTCGAAAAGCGCCTGCCCGGTGAAGAGATTGGCGAGATGCACGCCGTCAATGATGATCGGCGTAGCCCCGCTCACCAGATTATTCTCGCAGACAGAAATGGATGTTTCCTTCGACCGGCCGAGCTGCTCCGTGACTTTCCGGTGGCTTTCTTGGCAGAGTTCCTCGGAAGCCGGAACCGCCTGATGGAATTTGGCGCAGATATCACGGCTTCCAGTAGTGAAAAGAACCTCTAGATCGGGATATGAGACCAACTCCGTGGAGAAGCCGGTAGCCTGGAAGAAGTGCTCAAACATCTCGCGCAGACGGTCCAGGTCAACCAGGTCCCGGCAAGCATATTTCCCATCTACCAGGTGTTCGCCTGAAGGATTCATGGCCAATCTCCCTTGCTGCACAGCCAACGGCCCCGCCCCATTTTCGTTGTTGTTTGTCGGAGTCCAGACCCAACACAGCCGCAGAGGCTCTCCGGTACCTTTTGGTGCGGCTCATGGGCCTACAATATATGTCGACAGATGATCAGCGTGGTGTTATGCCTGAAGCCAATTTAAGCTCAGCCCCATGTTCCCACAAGTTTTTTGCCTTTTGCCTTTTGCCGTTAGGCGCAATGGCAGCCTGCGTCTGGAATTACGCTTGAGGACTCTGAGAGTGTGTGGTGCTCGCTGTAATGGCTTGTTAGACAGACAATTGAGGAACAAGGGAAGAGTATGGGCACCAAGGGCAAGGGACAGCCGCGCTCCGTCTGGCGGCAAGAATTTGGTGTGATCCTGGTCCTGGCTCGTGTCTGCCTGAGACGCCGGTGGAAACCGAAAGTCTCTCGGCCTATTTGTGCTCCAGTTCCACGCCCAGGGCGTCGGCGATGCGGTTGACGTAGGCAGGGGTTTTGACCTACGCACACTCGCGGGTCTGAAGACAGCCCTACCCAACAATCTACTCCCAGCAGGATCGACGTTGGGCACTGGTTCGCGTCAACCGTCAGATAGTTGTTCCTTCGGAGGCAGGAATCCACTGATAGCCCGGGTCCCCTCTTTCGAGGGGAAGACTTGTAGGGGGACGCGCGGATGGTTGGTGGGCCGCGATCTGCGATGGTAGGGCAGAGGAGATACTGTCAGAGGGTCAGAGCACATGAAGGCGTTCAGATATCATCGATTATGAAAGTAGACTGAAAGTGAGCCAATCAGCTTTCAACGCCTGGTGGTATGGCATTTGATCATGCAGGGCGGACTACCGAGGTCTCCAAAACATACTCGAAGTATCTAGAGAAAGAGTCATAGATGGAATCGCAACTAGCCTCTGCGAAAAGGACGATGTTCTCGTCAGTTCTTTTCGTTCCCCCGTAGGGCGTTGCAAATACACCTCTCTCGCTAATGATAAGGCGCCACACCGGAACATGTTGATACAGAAATACTTTCCAATTGCGAATCTTTCCCTCAAGCTGAAAGCACTCCAATTTCGTTTGAGCCAGTTTGACGGCGGATTGACATTCTTCTATTCTTTTTCGCACGATCTCTTCCTCGAAACTGCGCCGCCCGGTGTAGTAGGCGTCAAGCCAGTCGCACTCTGGGTGAATAACGCCGACACGCACATCCTCTATCTGGTGGTCAAAAGCGCCCTTGGATGCGAGTCGTGCGAAGCGGTTGAATGGGCTATTTGAGTCACCAACCAAACCTCGTATGTGAAGAAAGTCCAATCGGTGGCTCTGTAGCAGGAACTGATCGATATCCGGCTTGGCTTTTCTAGTATTCTCGAAGTAACTGAATGGAGCAATATCCGGGCGGCTGCGCGATATGACTTGCGGTTCAATGAGACCTCCAACAGACATGCCGATTTCGTTCCTCATATCATCCGTTATGCCGGCGGGCAATCGGTACGAGGCTTCGCAGACAGATACGTCGTCGAGCCCCTTTCTGTAGACTCGAATGCTGTCTGTGAATTCTATACCGTCAGAGATCATTGCATCTCGGCCGAATTCCTCCTGGCCGAGGGCATCTGCTGCTATCAGGATATGATGGCCGTACGCAAGATCAAGTATGCGGCTTGCTTCTGCACACACGCGCCCAAAATAGTCGGTATCCTCTCCGGCTCGTCTCACAACGTACGCTTCACCTGTGCTAATCCCCATTCTAATTGCCGGCAGATTCAGCGGTGTAGATCCTTCACTCCGTTCCTTCGCCAGGAGTTGCTGGGCCAATACGGCTGCTCTAATTGCCTTCTCTGTCGTTCCGAACGCCGCCATTACGCCATCGCCGGTGCGCTTAACCACCGATCCGTCGTGATCTGCAAAAGCTTTGGCTAGGATTGAGAAGTGCTTCTCAAGTGACCTAAATACAACGTGTGGACCTTTTTCATACAGCCACTGCGTAGAAGCTTCCAAGTCTGTAAAGAGAATTGAGACTCTTGTCCTCGTTGCTTCTGGGAGAGACGCTTCAGAATTTGCCATTATGGTTTCCCCGTCTTATTAGGTCCTATGTGTGTGCCAAGACCACTATGAACCATAATAATACGGAATACTCCCGAGCGGGCAAGAGAATTCTCGCACAGCATCAGATGAGTGACTCGATCGTAGAGGGGTGAGTCTTATCTCGGCGCCTCTACCGATACCGACATCGTCAGAACCATCGTCCTGGTTGCCTACTCACTCTCCAGTTCCACGCCGAGGGCGTCGGCGATGCGGTTGACGTAGGCATAATACGCCGCTATCTGGGCTATGTCGTGAATCATCTGGTCCGACAAGTTGTTACTTTTCAGAAAATTCACATAGGCCTGATCGATGCTGTGAGCCTCGCGGGTGATTTTCTCAGCGTAGGCCAGGATTAATTTGTTCAAGTGCGAGAGATCGGCCGTGTTGTAGTTGGTAGCCAATTGCGTTTTCAGGTCGTCGTCAACGGGAATGCCTTCAGTGCTGCCAAGAGACCGCAACGCGGTCCAATGATGCTCAATTCAGTAATGGCACTTGTTGATCGCCGAGACAACCACGGCAATCATCTCCTGTTGCTGACGCGACAGCGAGGACTTCGGGGTCATGAGCGCGCGGTACATCGTCACGTGACCGTCCATCGCTTTTGGACTCACACCGGAGATGCGGATGATGTTGGCAGGGGTTTTGTCCTTCCCGCCGTACTTGGTGTAGGCCGCCTGCAATTCGGAGGAAGCGTCGTCAAACGGGATGTAGTCGATAAAAGCCATGATGTTTCCTTCTTGTTCCATATTCGTAAGGCAGGATCCCTGCGATCCCGTCGGTAGATAACAGGCCGGACGTGTCGAAATCGTTGCTCAAACTGGCGGGTTCGAAGACGGACCCGCCCTACAAGAGTCGACACCGCAGGGGTTTCGACCTACTTCTTCTTCCCGGCTTTGAAAAACTCCGCGATCTTACCAACGTACTCGTCCAGTGCCGACATCTCTTCTTCCGAAGGTACCAGCCGTGCGCGGTAGTTGTCTTCGTACACTTTCATCCTCAGACCACTCAATCGTTGAGCTACCAGCTTGGCGCCTTCGCCGCCCCAGCCGTAAGATCCAAACACCGCCGCCTTTTTGCCGATGCTGTAAACCGTCGAGAAGAGGTTCACGAGATCCCAGACCGGCTTGACGGCATCGCCGTTGAAAGTAGGCGTTCCAACCACCACCGCCGTGCTCGACTCGATCAGTTTTTTGGCGTCATCGGTCGAGATCTCGGTGACATCATTAATAGAAGTCGCGAAGCCGTGTTTTTTCAGGCCTTCAGCGACGCCCTTCGCCAGCTTGCCAGTGTTGCCGTAGTTAGAAGCGAAGAATACGGCAACATGGTTTTTGCCTTCGGCCTTGTCTTCGGTCCATTCCTTGTACTTGTCAATGTACTTGCGCGGCTCCTGGCGATAGATCGGGCCGTGAGAGCCGGCCACCATAGCGATGTCGAAATCGTCCAGCTTGGCCAGATTCCGCCGGATATATCCCGAGAACGGACGCATAATGCAGTCCCAGTAGTAATAGACCTCGTGATCCAGGTCGATCGTGACTTCGTCGGCAAAAACTGTATCGCCCGAATAATGGGCGGTGAATCCATCGTTGGAAAAGAGGATCCTGTCCTCCTGAAGGTATTCCATCATGGTGTCGGGCCAGTGCATGTAGGGCATACCTTTGAACACCAGCGTTTTGCCGCCCAGTTCGAGAGTATGGTTGTCTTTGACGCCGGTGATGTCGGCCTCTACATTAATAACGTTCTTGAGGAAAGGCACGGCCGGGGCGGCGCAGATCAACTTGATGTTCGGGGCCTTCTCCAGGACGGTCGTAATGGCGCCGGAGTGATCCGGCTCGTTGTGGTTGACCACGAGGTAGTCGATCTGGTCGATCGGCATGATCTCGCTGATGTTGGCCAGGTATTCTTCGGTGAATTCCTTTTTGACGGTATCGATCAGGGCCGTCTTCTCGCCCTTTATCAGGTAGGCGTTGTAGGTGGTGCCGAGTTCAGTTTCCATTACGATATCGAAAACCTTCAGCTCCGGGTCTTTGACTCCCACCCAGTAGATGTTGTCAGACAGCTTTATGGCGCTCATATGATTCCTTCTCTGTTTTACTCTTGGTAAGGGAGAATATAGACGAAAATGTTCCTTCGGAAAGTTGAGGTTACGCGCATCTTATTGTCTCAGCTTTCTAAGCAGTGAAAAGAGAAGGATCATCGACCCGAAAGTGCAGACCACCGTTGCCCCGGTAGGCGTGTCCAGCCAGAACGAAGCCAGGATTCCCAGGGCCGATCCGACCAGTCCGAACAGCCA
>JAAERE010000042.1 GCA_024230675.1 bacterium
CATCCAGAGGTATTTGCTGTTGGTTGAAACCTTCCAAGTCCCTCAGGATGGAGTGCAGGAATGGCAAGTAGTCATGAGGATTCTTTTTCACTCGCAGGGGAAGCGGGCCAATGCGGCCTCGGACCTCATCACAGAGTGTTTGCATCCAAACGACCTGGTCTTGTGGTATCGGACACTGATCAGGCTGGAAGCGCGTGTATTTCGCTACCAGGCCAGCGACAGAGTAGGGCTCTTTGGTGCTAGCGCGTGTAAGAACAGATACCACACTCTTGATCACCTTGGATTCATTCTCAATGAAGTAGGTTGTGCCAGTAGCCTCTGAGTGGAGCTTTATCTGAAGTCTGAACCATCTAGCTAGTCTGCTGTTGAAAGTTAGGTCTGTGCTGACCGCGAAGTTGTCCTGGGCCTGCTGAGCTATCATGACCAGCATCTGAGTCATGCACGGTAACCGCTCTACCGGATGATAGCTTTCAGGATGAAGCTCCCTGTACTGAGCAAGACTCTGCACCAGTTGGGGAATACGCTTCTCGCAGGTCCTTCCACTAAACAAGTTGGCTATGGAACTGACACACTGGTTAAAGAA
>JAAERE010000043.1 GCA_024230675.1 bacterium
CGCTCGGCGTGATGGGAGAGCGCGCCTTCCACTTCGCCCACTGCTTCGTAGGCGACGTGGGTCAGTTCGCCCCCGGCTTGCTTCTCCCACAGCGCGGTCAGGGCAAACTCTAGCAAGGGCAGGCGGCCCGGTTCATGGCTGACAGCGGCCAGGATGCGGGCGGTTAGCCCTTCCTGGAAGGTGACGCCTTGCGTCTCGGCCGGTTTTTCGATGGCTCGTTGCAGGTCATCGGGCTGCATAGGGCTTAACGGTTCGATTGCACCTCGTAGAGCCTCACCAAAGGGCGGGTGCAGTAAAGCTTGGCCCAGGAAGTCGGCCCGCAGGGTGAGGGTGATATGGAACGGGGCCGGGGCGGTAGAGAGAGCTTCCAGGAGCGTATCAAGGAACTGCTGCTGGTGTTTTGCTTGGGGGCAGAGGGTATAGAGTTCTTCAAATTGGTCGGCAATCAGAAGAAAACGCTTGGCCTGGGATTGAGCATCAAAAATATTGAGGACAACTTCGCTCAATGGGAGATCACCGTCACGCAGATAAGCCGCCAATTTGGGAACTTTGACCATTTGGTCGGTCTTATCCAGGTCGGTTTCGTACAAGGGTAATAACCCCGCCGCCAAAGACCGGAAGGGGTCACTGCCGGGGCGAAAGTCGGTGATGAGCCACTGGCTTTCGTCGTGACGCAGCGCAGGTATCATCCCGGCAAACACAATGGAGGATTTGCCGCTACCGGAAGGCCCCAACACGGCCACCAGGGGGTTTTGCCGGACGCTTTCAAGCAGTTGGTGGGTGGAGGTCTCGCGGCCAAAGAAAAAGGGGGCATCTGCTTCGCGGAAGGCGGACAAACCCCGGTAGGGGTTGAGGTGGGGGCCGCCGGTCAGGGGGGCCAGTTTTAGGTGCTGTTCCTTGATTTGGGCTTCGGTCTGCTCGATTTCGTTGGCCAGAGGCGTCGGGATATGCTGCGGTCCAAATTTAGCTGCTTGTTTCTGGAGTCGCTGCAAGTTGTGTTGGTACTGTTTGAGTAGTTCCTCGATATGCTCCCGTTCTTGGTCCATCAGCCCTGTCCTTTTTCAGTCGCTTTAAACAAAAATGCTGCCCGGCTTGACCAGGCAGCACCCGTATGCTAACATATCTGAATAATCCTGATTGGGTGC
>JAAERE010000044.1 GCA_024230675.1 bacterium
ACCGGGTTCTCCATCTTCATCGCCTCGACAATCACCACCTGCTGTTTCTTTTGGACTTCCTCGCCGACTTCTACCAGATATTTGACGATTTTACCCGGCATTGGTGCAAAAACTTTGTCTTTCGCGCCGCCGGCATCACCGCCTCCGGCGCCGAACTCGTCTTCCGAAGGTTCCTGCAGCTCGAACAGCACCGAGTCGATATCAACGTACACCGTGTCCTTGTTGGCCACCGCGCCGATCGTCTTTTTGACACCGTTTATCATGGTGGTGTAAAGGCCGGGTCCCGAAGGCAGGATGTCAAACGTCTTCTCCCCCACCGTCACGCGGAAGCCCTCGCCGTGTATTTCGGAGGTGCTTTCTAACGTCTCGTCGTCGATCATGAATTCATATCTAGCCATGGATGGAATCTCCAATCTGCCATTGTCCCAGAAGCTGCCACGGGCTGGGGATCGCCTCTTTGCCCCCGCCGCCGGTGTGAACGGCCGCCGAAGGTCTCGCCTGCGCGGCTACCGAAGCCACTGCCGCGGCCAGTTCCTTGAAATCGTTCTGGCCGTTGTTGCGGTCGGACATGTTGTTCTCGATGAAGTTCGTGTAGGTGCGTCCAGCGTGGAACTCCGGATGATTCAGCACATCGACCATGAACCGCTTGGACGTCTTTACGCCGAGAATCTTGTAGTGATGCAGAGCGTCGATCATCTTGACGATAGCGCTTTCACGGTCGGGAGCGTGAACGATCAGCTTGGCCATGATAGGGTCGTAGTCGATCGTGATCTCCACCCCCTGCTTGACTCCCGAATCCACCCGCACGCCCGGGCCGGTCGGCTCGGAGTAATGATAGACCGTGCCCGTGCTCGGCATGAAGTTGTTGTCGCCGTCCTCAGCGTAGAGACGACATTCAATCGCGTGCCCGCGCTGGTTGGCATCTCGGATGCCTTTGGATAGCGGTTGGCCAGCAGCTACGCGAATTTGCTCGACCACCAGGTCTGTCCCGGTGACCATCTCGGTGATGGGATGCTCAACCTGGATGCGCGTATTCATTTCAAGGAAGTAATACTTCCCCTCTGTATCCAACAGGAACTCAACCGTCCCGGCGCTGGTGTAGTCCGCCGCTTTCGCGACTTTGACAGCGTCAGCACCCATGCGCGCACGGAGGTCTTCATCAACTGCCACCGAGGGTGTTTCCTCGATGATTTTCTGATGACGACGTTGGATAGAGCATTCGCGCTCGAACAGGTGCACGCAGTCGCCGTGTTTGTCGGCGATCACCTGAAACTCGACATGGCGCGGGTTGTCGATGTACTTCTCGAGATATACCGTATCGTCGCCGAACGCGTTTTTTGCTTCGCGCTGGGCGGCTTCGATAGCGTCGTCCAGCTCGGAAGCCTCATGTACGATCCGCATTCCTTTGCCGCCCCCACCGGCAGCAGCTTTGATCATGACCGGGAACCCAGCCTCGTCCGCGGCCTTACGGAACACTATGATGTCGGTAGCGCTTGAGGTCATGCCGGGGATAAGCGGCACACCGGCTTCGACCATAGCTACGCGCGAGGCAACCTTGTTGCCCATCAGTTTCATAGCGTCAGATGTTGGTCCGATAAACGTGATGCCTTCGGTCTCGCACTTTCCCGGGAAATCCGGGTTCTCGGCAAGGAAGCCGTATCCGGGGTGGATAGCATCGGCGCCGGTCTCTTTGGCGGCGGCAATTATCTTGTCGACGCTCAGGTACGATTCGCCCGGTGCGGGCGGGCCGATGAACACGGCCTCATCGGCGAACTGCCGATGTTTGCTGTTCTTGTCAGCTTCGGAGTAAACCGCCACCGAAGGTATCCCGAGCACCTTGCAGGCGTTCATAACCCGGATAGCGATCTCCGAACGGTTGGCAACCAGAATCTTGTTAAACAGTTTGTCTTGCATGGTGTCACAGCCGGTCACTTTTCAGTTACCCAGCCCGGTTTCCTTTTGTTTAGAAATGCGTCCATCCCATCCTGACCTTCGTCGGAGACGCGGAGTTTGGCGATCATCTCGGCGGTGAACGGTTTGAACTGGTCGGGGGTCATCGAAGGCACCTCGCTGACCAGCTTCTTGGCCATGGCGACGGCTTCGGGGCCCGAACTCAGGATGCTCTGTATCAGGTCATCTACTTCCGCCTGAAGTTTGTCGTCGTCGACCACCTTGTTGACCAGCCCGACCTTGAGGGCGCGTTTGGCTTTCATTCTTTCGCCGGTAATGAACAGTTCGCGCGCTTTGCCTTCGCCCATCTTCCTGATCACGTAGGGTCCAATGCAGGCCGGCACGACCCCGATCTTGACTTCGGAGAAAGAGAATTTAGCCGACTCGGCCGCGATGGCGATATCACACACGGCCACAAACCCGGTGCCGCCGCCAATGGCAGCGCCGTTAATCATCCCCACCACCGGCCGCTTGAACGTGTAGATCTGGTAGAACAGATCGGCCAGGGCGTTGGATTCGGCGAGGTTTTCATCATATGACTGTTTGATTACGCCGCGCATCCAGTTAAGGTCGGCCCCGGCGCAAAACGACTTCCCCGCCCCGGTCAGCACCACCACGCGGATGTCATCGTCCTTGCCGATCTCCGTGAAGAGATGCGACATCTCGGTGATGACGGCGGAGTTGAAAGCGTTGTGGATCTCAGGGCGGTTGAACGTCACCCGCCCGACCATGCCGTCTTTTTCGTATTTGAGTACTGTGTATTCCATAAAACTCCGCCGTTACATTCTGAAAATACCGTATTTCTGATCCGGGATCGCAGCGTTCAGGGACGCAGAGATCCCCAGCGCCAGGGCCTGACGGGTATCGGTCATGCCAATCATGCCGTCGTCCCACAGCCGCGCACCCGAATGATACGGCGTTGACTCGGATTCATACTTATCGATCACCGGCTGACGAATCTCGTCTACCTCGTCCTCCGTCAGTTTCTTCCCTTCCTTCTCAAGCTGTCTGACCTTGACGGTGGCGAGGACGTCCGCCGCCTGTTCGCCGCCCATGACGCATATCTTGGAGTTGGGCCACATCCACATCAGACGCGGGAAATAGCCCCGGCCGCACATGGCGTAGTTGCCGGCGCCGTAGGACCCGCCGACTACCACGGTGAACTTGGGCACGTCGGCGTTGGCGACGGCGTGGACCATCTTGGCGCCATCGCGGGCGATACCACCGGACTCGTACTGGCGGCCGACAATAAATCCGGCGATATTCTGCAGGAAGATCAAGGGAATCTTCCTCTGCGTGCACAGTTCGATGAAGTGCGCGCCTTTGAGCGAGGATTCACTGAACAAGACGCCGTTGTTGCCGATGATGCCCACCGGATAACCCATGATGCGAGCGAAGCCGGTGACAAGCGTCGTACCGTAAAGCTCCTTGAACTCGTGGAAGCGGGAGCCGTCGGCAATGCGCGCTATTACTTCCCGAACGTCAAACGGCTTACGGATATCGTTGGACACCACGCCGTATAGCTCTTCGGGATCGTAGTAGGGGTCCTCGGGTGCTGAGCGTTCCAGTTCGTGCTTGTCGGCGGGCTTGAGGTTCTCAATGACGTTGCGAGCCATCTGCAGAGCGTGGGCGTCGTTCTGGGCGTAGTGATCGGACACGCCTGAAGTCCGGCAGTGAACGTCGGCCCCGCCAAGGTCCTCGGCGCTTACAACCTCGCCCGTCGCGGCCTTTACCAGCGGCGGACCGCCGATAAAGATCGTCCCCTGCTTGCGGACCTGAATGGTCTCGTCGGACATAGCCGGAAGGTAGGCTCCTCCGGCCGTACAGGAGCCCATAACTACAGAAACCTGTGCGATTCCTTTGGCGGACATTCTGGCCTGATTATAGAAAATCCGGCCGAAATGGTCTTTGTCCGGGAACGTCCCCTGCTGCAAGGGCAGAAAGATACCGCCGGAGTCGACGAGATAAACGCAGGGCAGTTTGTTTGTTTCGGCTATCGCCTGAGCCCGGGCGTGCTTGAGAATCGTCATCGGGTAGTACGTGCCGCCTTTGACGGTTGCGTCGTTCACGACGACCATGACCTCACGCCCGTGCACCGAGCCAATGCCGGTAATCATCCCCGCCGCAGGAGCGTTGTTGTCGTACATGTCATAGGCCGCCAGCGGACTCAGCTCAAGGAAAGGCGTGTTTTTGTCCAGCAGTCCGGCCAGCCGATCGCGCGGCAGGAGTTTTTTTCGATCCAGATGTCGCTGCCGGGATTTCTCCGGGCCGCCCAGTTTCACTTTGTCCAGCCGCTCCTTGAACTCCGCGTGTTGTTTGCGATTGGCGTCGTCGTTGTCCAGAAAGTCCTGTGATTTGGTACTGATCTTAGTTTCAATGCGAAACATACTAAAACCTTCCTCAGAGGGGCTTCAGCAGCGATGAAGGTACTTTGACTCGCATCTGGAGAAGCGCCTGCGCCAGGGTTTTGCCCTGCGGGTCGATCATCAGCGAGCGCGTGCCGCCACCGTCGAGCGTCTGCTCCAGTAGAAAATTCAGCGCGTGCAAATTATCAAGTTGATAGCGTATTACTTTGCCGTGTGTGATGCCCCCGAAGAACTTCTTCACGACCGGCGGGGTCAGGTTATCCACCAGCCAGTCATAGATCTCGGACGTGCGGGCCAGCACCCCGATATTGCAGGTATCCCCCTTGTCGCCGGAGCGAGCATAGCAGATTTCCTGGAGGAGTACCTCTCTCTTTTTGCCCGTGGGCTTTCTTCCTCTTGCCGTCACAACAGCCGGCTCGTCGCTCTTTGGCCGAGCGTGGGCACGGACAAGGAAGAAGATCTCGTGGAAGTCTTCTTCGCCTTTGGTTGTGATCGTCAGGACCTTGGCCTTGACGCGGCTTCGATGGATCAACGCCGGCCAGTAAGCGATTACCTGCTTCGGTTTCGGCCGTCCCTGTCCCGTTACGGCCATTCCTGCGGGGCCGGAAAGAATCAGGGTTGAAAGCGCCTTCCCGAAGTCTTGAACCTTCTGCAAGTCGTGATCGCGGACACCGAAGCGCAGCAGTATTTCGTTTGACTCACAGGCGGCGATGCTCTGCGGCCAGATGGAACCCGAGCCGATCATCTCGCTGCGAGTAGACTCGTACTTGTGTTTGAGTTTGTTCCAGAAGATCGAAGCTATAATCTCGGCTTTGCGAGGTGTGTCCGGCCCGGAGACCAGGACCTCGCCCGAAGCTTTCCAGCCGTCGTCGTAGGACATGGACACTTTCAGGAAATCCGGCTCCGGCTTCCCTTTCACGCCAAATACTCGTACCCGGTCCTTGCCGAGGGATTTGATCTGGATCGTATCGAAGCGCGCGATTCCGTCGGGCGAAATGTAGTTCGAGGGATCCCCCATCTCGTACACCAGTTGTTCTTTGACGGTCTTCTCCGACACCGCGCCGCCGGTTTTCTTGTGTTTAGTCACAACAAACTCGCCCGATGCTTCCATTTCTATTATGGGATAGCCGATATTGTCAAAGCTCTTGATCTCATGCCAGTCGGTGATGTTCCCCCCTGAAACCTGGCTGCCGCACTCGATCAGGTGTCCTGCAACCACTCCGGCGGCCATCTTGTCCCAGTCGTCCATCGCCCAGCCGAATTCGTGGATCATCGGAGCTACCGTTATCCCGGTATCGGTCACGCGGCCGGTAACAACGATGTGACAGCCGGCGTCGAGCGCTTTGACCACCGGCTCGGCGCCCAGATAAATATTGGCTGATGTAATTCCGGACCGGACTTCGTAGAAATCTTCGCCGGTTTCCATGTTGACAAAGCGCTCCCCGGCCGCGGACAGCTCGTAGAGCTGCCCCACGATGTCGTCGCCGTAGACCACGCCCACCTTGATGTTCAGGCCGAGCTTGTTGGCTATCTCGACTACCCGGCGCCCCATGCCGATCGGGTTAATGCCCCCGGCGTTGGAGATAACCCGCACACCTTTGGAGACGATCAGGGGCAGGCACTCTTCGAGTTGGTGGATAAAATCGACCGCATAGCCGAGGTCGGGCGAGGATTTGCGCTGGCGCTGGAGAATAGACATGGTGACTTCCGCCAGGAAGTCCATGGTGATATAGTCGAGGGGACCGCCGGTCAGTTGGCGCTTGAGAGCCGAGAGATCGTCCCCCCAATAACCGCTCGCATTGCCGATCCGTATTTTCTTTTTCAAATTGGGCTGTCTCACTTAAGTGATTGCCGCGCAATCAGGACACGCGCGGATCAAAAATAGTAAGGCTGAATATAAGAACCCGGCCGACGTTTGTAAAGCGCAAGCTTGACGCTGCAAACCGGACTGTGCGATGCGCTCTTTTGACCTTGCTGAAGGCCTCTCATAGAGCTAATATCCCCTTGTGGCCAGAACTTCGTTCACAAAACCAATAATCGTTATCAGTAAGTGCTTGAACCAGGCGGCCTGTCGATGGGACGGCGACTGCTTGCGGTACCCATTTGTCCGAGCGCTGCGGCGGTACGCCCTCCTGGTGCCCGTATGCCCTGAAATGGAAATCGGCCTCGGCTGCCCGCGCGAAAAGATCTGGATATTCGATCGGGACGGAAGGCTTTCGCTCGAACAACCGGCCACCGGGCGGAAGCTCACCAAAGCGATGCGGTCCTTTGCCAGGCATCATATCAGAAGCCTCGCAGAGGCCGAGGGCTTCCTGCTCAAGAGTAAATCCCCCTCTTGCGGTATTCGAGACACCAAGCGATTCGACAACGGTAATTCCCCCCGTATCGTTGGCCGTGGTCCCGGCCTCTACGCGGCACAGGCCCTGAAATCCTTCCCGGAGGCTGCCGTTGAGGATGAAATACGTCTGGAGAATCCCCGCGTGCGAGAGCACTGGCTTACGAGGCTGTACGTACTGGCCGCGTTCCGCTCCCTGAGGAAGAGACCCTCCGTCGGTCGGCTGGAGACTTTCCACAATCGGAACGTTGTCCTGTTCGCCGCGTACAACAGGAAGCGGACAGGAGGCCTCAAGCGGGTGATGGCGCTATTATCCGAAGAACCGTTGGAAGACGTGCTAGAAAGATACGAAACAAACCTTCATCTCATCTTGAAACGGCCTGCCAGACCGAAGGCGATGGTCGAAGCAATGTCGCCCGCTTATGAGCATTACGCCGGACACCTCGACAAAGCCGAGCGACGGGCGTACCGCAAGCTGGTGGAAGAGTGTGCCTCGGGTGAGGCTCCGGTGAACGAGATCAGAAAGTTGATTCAGGTGTGGGCGGTGCGGTACGACAAGGACTTCACCCGAGAGCACAGCCTGTACCGCCCCTACCCGGGGCCCCTGGCTCAGGAGTAAACATGCAGCAGGAGATAAGTTTATGACCATCGATATTGAGAAAAGAGCAATTCCGGCCCTTCTGATACTTGCGCTGGTCCTTACTTGGGGCTGTTCCTCCCCCAAGGTCAGCCATACTTCGATTTCGGGAGAGATAAAAGATATCCAGCACTGGCGTTTGGAGTGGGTCGGGGCCGAACAGAGCCCGTCGGTAGATATTCCGGGCCTGTTTGAGACAAGCAAGTATACTGCCGACGAGTACTGTGCGAAGTATGTCGAGCAAGTGAAACGTAAACTAACCCGCGAGTACGGGCACAGCTTCGCCGAGAACTACCCGGATATAGGTCTGATACAGGTGGAATTGTCTGGGGAAAAGCTGTCGGCGTATGTGCCGCCTTTTGACACCGCCAATCTCTATCAGGACGTTGCTCCCGGGGATCGCCGGTGGGGTACTCGTGACGAGGCCGACCTGGTCGGCGCCACGACCTCCCTCTTCACCGACCGGGACCAGGTCCGCAAAGTCAGGCTTCGCATCTTTGATCTCGAAGGCAATCCTTCAGGAGATGTTTTCATCGGGGAATCACACGAGGATAAGATTAAACCCGAATTCGTCGCCAGAGTAATAGATGAGATAATCCGGACCGGCCGTTACAGGGGGACAAAAGTAATGCCCATATCGGGGGAGATTAAGGGGAAATAGTGTTCGACTATCGAGAGGCGAGACAGGCCTCGCCTGCTATTCGTAGCCCAGATCCCCCATGGGGAGAGCCTTGAAGCGTTCCAGGCATTCCATGAATACTTCTTCCGCCTCAAATCGAGCCACCGTCGGCGAAATAATCAGTTCGAAAATCAGCATTTCCGTAGCGCCGTCATAGTACGAGATCATAACGTTAGGAATGAAGGCCTTTGCATCATTGACGTAGAACGTCGGAATCATCTCGCCGCTACCGGTGAAGATTGAATCCACGGCACGAATCGAGACCTCCGCGCCATAATGCTCCCGGAGTCCGGCCGTATCCTGGGCCAGGGCATCCTCGAAAGCGATGCCTCTGATTTTGTATATGTTCACGCCCACCATGACCTCGGCGGCGGTATAGTCGGACTCGGGTGGGATAAATGCAAACGAGTAGCCCTCATCCGAGGCCTGGTCGATGATCATGCGGTAATCTCCGGGGGGATAAACGACGTAGGTCAGTTTCTCCCCCTCAAAGAAAGCCGTGTTGTCATCGGTGTAGCTCGAAGAATCGGACGATGAGGCCGTCTGGCCGGCGACCAGGCAAATCACGAAGAAAATCCATAGGTGTCTCATATCCCTTTATTATCGGTAGGTAGGGGCGGACATTTTAGAGCCCCGTAGGGGCTTGTGACCGAAGCTGACCCGCAAATCCGCTTTCCGGACCGATAGGCAGGGCGGCTAAGCCGCCTAATCCGTTAGCGGGCAGCGACAACGGAGCTAATTCGCTCGAAACCGCTTGTCTTGGAGCTTGCCGGGCTATATAATAACCGGACAATATGCAAGCGAATATTAACTGTCAGCACCCGATCGATAAGCTCAAACCCATTCACATAAAACGAGGTATGTTATGGCGGGTATAGTCGGATATGGTGCCCATTTGCCGCGGCACCGCATCAAGGTCGAAGAGATTGCGAAAGTCTGGGGCGCTGACGCCCCCAGCTACAAAAAGGGGCTAATGCTCCGTGAGAAGTCCGTTCCTCCCCCGGATATGGACACCATCACGCTGGCGGTCGAAGCCGCCAAAAACGCCTTTAGGCGTTCCGGCGGAGTCAATGCCGCCGACATCGGAGCGATCTACATCGGGTCGGAATCCCATCCCTATGCGGTTAAACCTTCGGGCACGACGGTTGGCGAGGCTCTCGGTCTCACGCCGCACTTGCATTGCGCCGATTTCGAATTTGCCTGCAAGGCGGGGTCAGAAGCGATGTTTGTCGCTATGTCGCATATCGATTCGAAAGCCATGAAGTACGCTATGGCTATCGCCGCCGACACATCGCAGGGTGCGCCATCTGACGCTCTCGAATTCTCCGCTGCCGCCGGCGCCGGAGCTTTCATAATGGGCAGCGAAAATCTTATCGCCGACTGTCTGTTCACTCACTCGTACATGACCGACATGCCGGATTTCTGGCGGCGCGAGCATGAGTTCTACCCGCAGCACGGCGGACGTTTCACCGGCGAGGAAGCTTACTTCGCCACCACAATGGGTTCTTCGAAGGCAATTCTCGAGAAGTCCGGCATGAAGCCCTCGGACTTTGCTTATGCGATCTTCCACCAGCCCAACGGCAAGTTTCCGCAGCGCGTATCGCGTATGCTCGGCTTCACCCAGGAACAGATCGATCCCGGCTGGCTGGCCCCAAGACTGGGTAACACTTACTCTGGCGCCTCCCCTATCGGCCTTACGGCCACGCTCGATGTCGCCAAACCCGGAGACCTGATCTTCATGTGTTCCTACGGTTCCGGCGCGGGCTCGGATTCTTTCATCTGGAAAGTCACCGACCGCATTGACGAAGTACGTGACAAGGCTGTGCGCACGCACAAGCTGCTCGACGAAAACCTGACTTACGTCGATTACGGCACCTATGCCAAGTATCGCCGGAAGATCAAGAAGAACTACTAGGAGGTGAGACGACTATGAGAGATGTTTGTGTTGTAGGCGTCGGCATGAGCAAATGGGGCGAAGTCTGGCGCAAGTCACTTCGTCAACTGTTTGTCGATGCTGCCGCTGATGCTGTCAAGAACTCCGGAGTCGATCACCTCGATTCCCTATACGTGGGTTGCATGTCCGGCGGTATGTTTGTCGGACAGGAGCACCTGGGCGCGCTGATGGCCGACTATCTCGGTATGCGCGGCCTCCCGGCCATGCGGGTCGAATCGGCTTGTGCTTCGGGCGGTATGTCCATGCGCGCGGCCTATATGGAAGTCGCCTCCGGCGTCTCCGATATCGTCCTGGCGGGCGGCGTCGAAAAAATGACCGACTGTGCCGGCGATGACGCTACCTACGCTCTGGCGGCCGCGGCCGATCAGGAGTACGAAGTATTCCACGGCGCGACTTTCCCCGGCCTTTACGCCATGATGGCTCACGCTCACATGGCCAAATACGGCACCACCCGCGACATGCTGTCGGCCGTTTCGGTTAAGAACCACAAAAACGGTTCCATGAACCCGGTCGCACAGTATCCGTTTGAAATCACTATGGAAGGCGTGGCGAATTCGGTCATGGTGGCCGATCCGTTGCACATTCTGGACTGTTCGCCGATTACCGACGGCGCCGCGGCGGTTATCGTTACCACCGAAGAGGTCGCCAAGAAGCTCGGCAAGCCGTACATCAAAGTCACCGGCACCGGCTGTGGCACCGATACGATCGCTCTGGCCCAGCGCGATGACTTGACCGTCATCAAGGCCAGCCAGATCGCGGCGGGCAACGCCCTCAAGATGGCCGGCAAGACCATCAAGGACATCCAGTTTGCCGAGATGCACGACTGTTTCACGATCGCTGAATTGATTATCTCCGAGTCGATCGGCGTGTTTGAGCCCGGTAAAGCCGGTGCGGCCGTGCTCGCTGGCGAAACGGCTCTCGACGGCAAGTTCCCGATCAACAGCTCGGGCGGCCTCAAATCCAAAGGTCACCCGGTCGGCGCGACGGGCATTGCCCAGATCGTCGAAGTCTACAAGCAGCTTACCGGACAGGCCGAAGGCGGGCGCCAGATTGCCGGCAGCCCCAAAATCGGTATGGCACAGAACATGGGCGGCTCCGGCGCATCGTCGGTAGTGCATATCCTGGAGGTGGCGTGATGACAATGTTCAGTTCTCGTAGTTGGCGCGAATACCCCCAGCGTTACCGCCTGGAAGCGTCCAAGTTCAAAAAGAGCGGCAAGACCTATTTCCCGCCGCGCTCGATCGACCCGGAAACCGGCGACACCGAACAAGAGATGGTGGTGCTTCCGGATACCGGCAAGATTGTAACCTACACGATCATCCGCGTTGCGCCCGGTATGTGGGGCGATCAGTCGCCGTACGCGATTGCTATCGCCGAGCTGACCGATGGCACGAAGTTGATGGCGCAGATGACCGATGTTGATGTCGAGACGGTGAAAATCGGGATGGAGGTTCGGGTGGAATTCCGCCGCATCCAGACCGAAGGCGACGCCGGCGTTATCAGCTACGGTTACAAGTTCGTACCGAAGTGGTATTAACGGCGTGATGTTGTAGGGCAGGATCCCTGCGATCCTGCCATTGTCAAAACCGCAAGGGTTTTGACCTACACAAATTCGATATTCACGGCGGGACGTGAATAAGTCAGGGCGGGTTCGTTATCGAACCCGCCCTGTTTATGTGAACAGTTCCCGGACCTGCCGAGAACCGGTTGGGCGGGGCACAAGGAGCCCCAGTACTTCACTTCCTCACTACTCTATCGACCGTCATTCCCTCCTCGACTCGTGAGTCCTGCCTCGACTCATGAGTCCTTCCTCAACTCGTCATTCCTGCGCAGGCAGGAATCCAGTCTTTTCTGGGTCCCCTCCGTCGAAGGGTTGACTTGTAGGGCAGTATCCCTGCGATCCTGCCATGTCAAAACCGCAAGGGTTTTGACCTACTCGACCCCTTGAGTATTATACGCTTCTATCTACGCTTCCGGCTGTATCTCTTTGGTTTCAAAAACGGATTGGTGTAGGGCGAGTCCGTCTTCGAACCCGCCAGTGTCAAGACGTAAGGTTTCTGACCTGCTACGGCTATCGGATAGAGACAAGGATCTGTCGAATACTGCCCAAATGATTTCTGTAGGCGGCAGACGCCCTCGTCTGCCCCATCAATGCTGCCATGTGCCAAGTGTCAGCATATCCCACCCCGGAGGGGTGGGCCACCGAGTTTACATCTCAACTCCCACGGTTCCCACAGCAAGCTGTGGGCTACCGGCGTACCTGGTTTCTGACCTGCTCCGGCTATCGGATCGAGACAAGGATCTGTCGAATACTGCCCAAATGATACGCCGTATGGGCCAAAATTCCGAGCGAAGCCCCAATATCATCCTCCCCCTCCCAGGTCTCAAGGCTCTTCATCGACGCCAGCACGCTCTGGTAAGTCTCGTGAAGCCCCCGCTTGAGCTCTTTCCACTCATCCTCCGTCACGTTCTGCAACTTCCAGCTCTCCTTCCAGTCCACTTTTTTGGGGTCCTTCTTTTCGATGCAACCCTGAAGAACCCTGAGGTAGAACCGTACGTGCTCCACGTGGGCGGCTATGGTCTGGCCTTTTTCAGCGGCCCGCGTCGAAGCCTGCTCCGCCGACAGCGATTCCAGAGTTTCAAAGAAGGAGGTGTTCCTGTCCAGATAAATGCCCTCCACCTTCTCAAACGTCTCTCCCAGCAAGTCGTAAAGCTCTTTAGTGAATGTTCCGACACGCATTTTGTCGCTCACGTTACCTCCCTGAAAAGTGATCGGTTCTCTAAACTTCAGCGGTCTCTCTGTCCGCTCGGCCGCTCGCGGCCCGCATAACCAGCCCGTCCCTGC
>JAAERE010000045.1 GCA_024230675.1 bacterium
ATCGCGTCCGAGGGAATCAGGCGCTTCAGAGCAACGGCTTTCGGATGTTTGTCGTCGACCGCCAGCACCCGGTCGATGTACTCTCTGGCCCTGGCGTAATTCTTGAGCTTGCGATATGCCTGCGCGATCTCGAGATACATCGTGACATGCTCGGTCTCAGCGAGTTTTTCTTCATCGGTTAGCCCGAAGTCCTTCGTAGCCTCGACGTGTTGCCTGCACGTTTCCACCCGTGTGCGTGCCAGCTCGTTATCCGGGGCGGCTTCGAGAACTTTCGAATAGTAGAAGCAGGCTCGTTCGTACAACCCGGCGTCGTAGCTCTCCATCGCTTTGGCAAACATATTGGCGGGGTCAAGCTCAGCGGGCGCGATCGACACTCGATGCTTTTTCGTCATCATATAGCGATCCACGACCGTTTCGAATCGACACATCGCCTCGTGCGGCATAACGTCCGTCACGGTAAGTTTGGCCACGGTTATAGTGTCACCAGTGCTGCCGGTGCTAAGAACAAAGCCCCGGAGACCTTCCTCGATCCCTTCCACACAGCCACCGTCGATGAGCACCCGTCCCTGGGGGCGAGTATCCAGCTTCTCGGCCGGAGTCTGATGCAGCAGCAGAATGTTGAAATCCTTCGCGATCGCCGGTTCTGCGATCAGTAGTACAAGTGAGATGATAGGTACGAAAAAGTAGACGTGGGACAGCTTTGTCCACGTGGTGCCGGTAGACATACGCTCTTCCTCCTGTGCGGGCTCGTCGCCTTCTGACATGTGGAAATGAAGCGGGGTTTCCCTGTCCCCACGACGGTCGTGGCCGTCTGTCATCTCCTGCTAACAAAATAGCCGAAGTTCAAATCCATGCCAGTTTTTTCTGAAGCTCCCAGGTGTCTGCTTTTTAATTGACCTTACTATTATCGGCAGGATAGCTTGAGAAAAAGAGGAGGTTAGATATGGAGTTTGTTCTACTGTTGGCAGTTACCCTGGCGATTTCGCTGCTGGTATCCCTGATAGTCCTGTTTTACTTTCGCAAGCCGGTGGACAAGATTTTTCAAAGGATCATCGGCGAGGAGATAGCCGTCGCCTGGCGGAAATTCCTTATGTTTGCCCTCGTTGTCGTGGGGGTGTCTTCCGGCGTAAACATCTGGAAGCTTGAGCAGCTGATTGAACCGGAGGGCGAAGGTCTGGTCCAGCCCGCGTTGACCGCGCAGAACTGGGGGCTCGAGATCTACCGAACGGTGATCCAGACTCTGGGCGGGATGGCCTGGGCGCTGCTCATCTTTTTCATCATCGCGTTGATCGCCTTTGTTATCGTCAAGCGGGGCGAGGTTCGGAGCAAGTCCTGATTCTTCGAGTCTGAAGAGCTTTAAGTCCGACCCGGGCTGGACCGAAAGCAAACAAGATACCTTGCACCAACGATGACGCCGTTGGTTTCGTACTCTCTCTGTGAGGCTTTTGACAGGCCATCTGGGGTGGTAAAAATCACAGTGCAACACAGCCGAAGTGTACTGCAATCGTAATGCGAGGTTTAGTTATGAGAACCGTATTTGCACGATTTTTCATTGTTGTCGGCCTATTGCTGGCAACGGGCGCTTGTCTGGCGGAGGAAGTAGCGAAGGAGGTGTCTCAGGAAGCTATTCTGATCCCAACGGCAAGCCACAATTTGCGGGAATCGCCACCTTCGGGAATCTTCTTCACCACGGGCGACAAGATAGCGACAATCCAGAGCCGGGATACGCTCAGGGTCATAGGCACCAAGAATGTACGCACCCTCTTCAATACCTATACTTGGTTCAAAGTGGAATTGGTGAACTCAGCGGGGCCGGATACGGATTCGGTCGGCTCGCTGGGGACCGATTCTGCCAAGCCCTGGGTGGGCTGGGTCTACGGCGGCAAGGCAGATGAACCGACGTCGTTTCAGGTGCGACCTCCGCTCCAGGTTCAGCAGCTGAGCAAGGCTATTGAGGAAGGAAACCTTGAAACGGCCCAACAGCTGGTGGGCGAAATCGAAGCCAAGCGGAAGGAGCAATAGCATGTCTGGTGGAGAACCTAATCTGTTGCCGGTCGTTCTGTTCGTCTGGCTGCCGCCGTTTCTGGCCTACTTTCTGGGCATCGTCATTCGCAACAAAGCTATGCCAGGAGAAGACAGCCCTCCTCTGAGCCAGCAATTGTTGTTGGGGATTCCGGTGTCCCTGGTCGTAGTGGCGCCGCTGGTGACAGTGCTGCACGGCTCGATTCAAGACCCTTCCGTGTATCTCTTCACTCTCGGGATGATTATGGAAAACGGGATGCTGGTGCACGAGACAGCCACGCGACAGCTAGCCAAACTTTCAAAAGGGGCGTCTGCTGCCCCAAGTCCGACGCCGGCTGAAGGGTGAATATAAGTTCGGCTTTCCTCCTCGGGGGGTACAGTTGGACCGACGCCGGCACGGCCGAATAAGAAAAGGCGGGAGTTATTACTCCCGCCTTCGCGTTCTCGTCGATTGTCTTCAGATCAACCCGCTTCAGGACCGACAATCCTCTCGGTGTCGCGGGCAATAACCAGTTCCTCGTTAGTTGGGATAACAAAAGTTCTAACGCCGGCGTCCTCGGCGCTGATGTCCATCTCGCGGCCAATGGCGTCGATGTTTTTCCCTTCGTCAATCCT
This sequence comes from bacterium, assembly GCA_024230675.1. Lineage (GTDB taxonomy): Bacteria > Zixibacteria > MSB-5A5 > GN15 > FEB-12 > JAAERE01. The sequence goes on from JAAERE010000045.1 coordinate 2,638, forward strand.
GATTCCCAGGAACTCGAGGCGCTCAACTGCCAGCGTTCTGATGACGGCCGAGTTTTCGCCCACTCCGGCTGTGAATACTAAAGCGTCCAGGCCGCCCAGAGCCGCCGTGTAGGCGCCAATGTATTTCCTCAGCCGATAGCAGAAGACGTCGATTGCCAATTGCGCGTTGGGATGATCCACATCGGCCGCCTCGATCACCTCACGGACGTCCGAAGAGATTCCCGAAATGCCTATGAGCCCTGAGTGCTTGTTGAGCAGTGTATTTCCCTCGTGCAGCGACAGTTCCTCGCGGGCCATGATATGCAGAATGACCGCCGGGTCGATATCTCCTGAGCGGGTGCCCATCATGAGACCTTCGAGCGGCGTGAAGCCCATCGAAGTATCTATTGAGACACCACCGTCCAGGGCGGTCACGGAGGCGCCGTTGCCAAGGTGCGCGGTAATGATTTTCAGATCGGTCACCGGTTTGCCCATCAGGTCTGCTGCGCGGTCGCTGACGTACCGATGCGAGGGCCCGTGGAAGCCGTACCGGCGGATTCCGTAGCGTTTGTAAAAAACGTAGGGGATACCGTAGATAAAGGCGTGGGGCGGCATTTTGTGATGCAGGGAAGTATCAAACACCGCCACCATGGGCACCTCCGGCAGCGACTGCCGACAAGCCGTGATACCGCGAATATTGTGCGGATTGTGCAGCGGTGCCAACTCGATTAGGGCCCGAAGTTCGGTCATCAACTCGGGCGTTATCCGGACTGAGTCAGAGAACTGCTCGCCGCCGTGGACTACGCGATGGCCGACGGCGTCGATCTCCGCCTTGTCCTTGATTACGCCGTGGTTAGGTGACACCAGGATGGAGAGAACGTAATTGACAGCGTTGATATGGTCAAGAATCTCAGCCGAGACTTTGACCTCGGCCCGGTCGTGCGGTTTGTGAGTCAGCACCGAGGCGGACATGCCGATCCGAGACACCGACCCCTTGGCCAGGGCGATGTCGGAATCCGTGTCGATAAGCTGGTACTTGACCGAAGAGGACCCGCAGTTGAGGACTAGTATCTTCATTTCACTTTCTCCTCAACTTTGGCGGCTCCATTGTGCAGCCGGTTGCCTTCCTCATCGTACTTGAAAAAGCCCTTGCCTGTCTTGACGCCCAGGTCGCCGGCGCGGACCAGTTTGCGGAGCAGCGGGCAGGGATTATACTTGTGTTCGGAAAGTTCGTCGAGGAGGTTCATCATCCAGGACATAACGACGTCGAGCCCCATCATGTCAGCCAGGGCGAGCGGACCGACGTTGAAGCCGAACCCCAGTTTCATAGCCTCATCAACGTCTTCGGCCGAGGCGACGCCTTCCATCAGCACGTGCATGGCCTCATTAAGCATGGGAACAATGATGCGGGTGGTCACATACCCGGGATACTCATTGACCGTGATCCACTTCTTGTCCAGCAGCTCTGCGAACTGCACCGCCTTCTGAAACGTTTCTTCGTCGGTCTTGAGACCTTTGACGATTTCCACCAGCGGCACTCGGGTAACCGGGTTGAGAAAGTGCATCCCGATAATCTTCTCGGGCCGGTCCGTCGATTCGGCGATTTCCGAGATCGACAGCGTGCCCGTATTCGTGATCAGAAGCGTGTCGGTCGAACAGAGCCGGTTCAGCTTCTCGAACAGGGACTGCTTTTTCTCCAATTTTTCGGGAATGGTCTCCAGGACGATTTCAGCGTCTTCGGCCTGCGCCAGGTCCGAGGAAGGGAAAATGCGGGCGAGAATGGCCTTCTTGTCCGACTGCGTCAATCCCCAGCGCCCGATTTCGCGGTCGATCGACTCGCCGATGCCTCTGACCCCTCGTTCGGCCAGCTTGGTGGTTTTATCCACCAGAGTGAGTTCATAGCCCGCCGTGGCGATTGCCTCGGCCAGGCCCTGGCCCATCACTCCTGCCCCAATAATCATGATCTTCTTGCTTGCCATACTCCGTCCACCTCAAAGCGTTGCTTCAGTTTTTCTAGCCCCCGAAATAATCGGGCTCAGTATATATCTTTACTTAATCGGTGCAAGTGGATTCTGCCTGAACCAGCTAGTTTTACGCTTCTTCGACAGATCGTAATGTCTGGTCTTTGGCAACCGATGAGTGTATAATAGAATTGAGCGGCCCGGAGGGGCCGGAGGCCCTCTTTTGGGGGCCAAACTGACCGACAATTCTGACCTCGGAGGCAAAATGCGGCGTCAATTTAAGGGTATAGCGGTCTTCTTAATTCTCGTGCTGACCGTTGGGTCTTCCGCTTTTGGAATCCAGCGACGAGCGGCCAGATGGAGCGTGGTTGAGGGCTATGGCGGTGCCGCCTCCCCGCTGGGAACGTACGACAACATAGCCGGAATTCCATTTGTTGACCAGCTTGACCAGCCAATTGAGGTTGACGCCGAAGACGTCTACGACCCAGGTTACTACTTCGGCTTCAACATCGGTCAGATGCGCAACGGGCACCTGCTGATGAATCTTGGCTTTCGCTATACTAAGGCTAATCTGGACGATGGCCTGGAGTTTTCAGTGGATCGCCCAAAAATCGGCCTCTACGATCTGGAGCTGAATCTGAACTGGAATTTCATTGACCTCCAGTACAGCCCGTGGACACCGTATGTCGGACTGGGTTTCCACGGCGGTCTTGTTCGACAGAATTACCGGGACTTTGCTGATGAGTACGAGACAACAATGGATCTGGGCCTGAATTTCGGAGCCGACGTGAAGGTGTGGACCTCTTCCGACAGTCGTTCTTTTGTGACCCTGTCGTCGACAAACAGTTGGACTTTCTTGGCTTCAGACGAGCGGCCCAGGAGCCTCAATATCGGCGGTGGTCTGAAGTACTTTTTCAAACTCTAGCTTGCTGGAAACAGTCCGAAAACAGGCACTGCATTTGCAGAAACAATCCGCAAAAACCTTCGTTATAGGCTCCAGATGACAAAGAGA
>JAAERE010000046.1 GCA_024230675.1 bacterium
AGCATGGCGGCCGACTGTTTCCCCCGTATATCTCCCCCCTCGGCCTGAGCAGCTTCGAGCGCCGCCATCATCTTGTCGGCTAGATCGCCCTCGGTAGCTTCGTAAGCTATCGCCATAGCGCCCCAGACGGTGTTCTTTTCCATCAGGTTAGCCTGCATGGAGTATGTGGCGCCGACCAAGTGTCCGGCTTCGGCGATACACTTCGATCCGCTGTGAGCGACAACATTACCGTTAACATCGATCATCGCCACCTGACGGACAGCTTCGCCGGGGTCGCTGGCAATCAACCCGGCCAGGGCTTCTTCGGCAGTCTTCCCCATTGTCATCATTTTGAGACCGAGCGGACCATAGCGATAATCCGAAAAAGATTGTGTCGCCACCGCGCCCACGCCCGGTTCGGCCCAGATGACGTTGGCAACTTTGAACCAGTGCGACTGCACGGCCGCGCCCAGTTGACCGGTCACAGTATCGTAGCAGACTATCGAGTAGGTGTTGACCGGGTGGAGCGGGGCGAGTTCGGCTCCGGTTTGGCCGTCTTGCGCCGTGGCCGAAATGCCCAACGCCAAAAGAACCATAACAAACAGTGTTTGCTTGATCATATCCCTGTCCTCCTTGTGTGCTTGTTTGCGTCCTCTTGTAGGTTGGTGTTCCGAGCGGCGGTGCGAAACGGCCGCGAGAAACCCGACATCTACTCCGAAATCCCACCATAGGAATGGTGGGCCACCCGACGTGTCACTCTGGGTGGGCTACTAATCTCGCCGAATGGCAGATGGCAGGTTTGAAGACAAACCTTCCCTACAGGATGTCGAAACCGCAGGGGTTTCGATATTTGTAGCCCACCTGGAGCCGGAGGCGTCAGGTGGGCCACCCAGGGCGTCGCAAACCCCAACCTTTTCTCTTGCCTAAGAATAAATACTGGAATAACTTACCGTACGGCAACAAAATAACGATTTTCCGACAAACCCTTGAATATTTAGCAAAAGCCCCGGTATGACCAGTAGAATAGAAAGTGAGCCGATGATAGCTGACTCCGAGCTGGTCATGAATATCAAGACAGGGAACAAAAAGGCACTTCAGACGCTGGTCGAACGGCACAAGAAGGCAGCCTACCGCATGGCATTGGGGCTCGTGGGGAACCGCGACGACGCTTACGATATCTCGCAGGAGGCTTTCCTGCGGGTTTATCGCTC
>JAAERE010000047.1 GCA_024230675.1 bacterium
CCTCCTCGAATGGGAGCCGGCTTTCGCCGACATAAGCCGCGCCGGCCGCATGGGCTATACTACCGGACCCTGGAAATTCAGAGCCGACAGCACCGCCGCCGAACCTTCCGTTTTCGGACACTACATCTCCATTTGGAAACGGCCCCCCGGCGGCCCGTGGAAGGTCGTGCTCGATATAGGCGTTCCTCACGCCAAACCGGACAGCGCAGTTGAACTCACCTGGCCTCGGGACGACGCCGACAAAAAGACCCAGGTGGTGGTCGACTACGAAGCTGCCCGGGAGGCTCTGATGGAAGTCGACCGCAAGCTTTCAGAGGCTTCGCAGGCCAAGGGCTTCACCGAGGCGTTGATGTCCTCTGCTGCCGAAGACATCAGGACGTACCGCGCGGGCTCATTCCCGGCTCTCGGCAAAGAAGCGGCCCGGGCGCTGCTCGCCGGATCTGCAGGCTCTTTGTGTTGGGAGCCTGAAGCTGGGTCGCTGGCCCGCTCCGGAGATTTTGGATACACTTACGGCATGGCGGAATTACGAACCACCGCCGCAGACTCCGCAGTCGATAAAAAATACAGCTATGTGCGCATTTGGAAGAAAGGCGAGTACAACCGCTGGCAGGTGGTGCTGGACATCGCCCTTGAGCAACCGCCGACCGAGGAGGAGGACGGTTAATAACCGCGCGGGGTTGTAGCTGTGCGGAGCTGCTCATTGCTACATATGCTCACGAAATTGGTTCAGGAGGAAAAATGAGTCATCGTGACTTACTGGAGTCATTTGCCTCCGGTTGCAACCGGCTGGAAGAAGCCCTGCGCGTTCTGCCCAAAGAGA
>JAAERE010000048.1 GCA_024230675.1 bacterium
CACGTCGCCAGCGACGCATTTGGCAGGATCCCACTTGAAAACTTCAAGGTGGTACGGACCTTCATCGCCGCCCCAGCCGTCAACAACGATGTAATACGTGTTACCGCCGATGACTTCCATGAAGGGAATCTCCGACTGGTAGCCGCAGTAATCGTCGTTACAGTCGACCAGAGTCGCGGTGGTGTTTTCGTACACGAAAACCTTGGTGTCCAGCACAGAACCGCAGAGGGACACAACGATGGTGTCGGTCACGGTCGGCGTGTACGCGTACACCACGTCAGCCGACGTGGAAGCGTCCGGGCACGCTTCGTCATAGTCGTCCACGGCGCCAACCGTGGTGGCGTCATCAACGTACGGCAGAGCACCGATGACAGTGGCCGTACCGATGGTCTCACCACCGGTTCGCGGAGTACCGTTGTCGATGACCGTCTGGGGAGCTAGCCGCGGACGCGCAGGCTTCTCTCTCTCGATATCATCGACGTCGGCGACACTCTTCAAGCCAGAAGTCTCCACAGGCACGACAACGGACTTGTCCATAGTCGTCTGGATACCAGGTTCTTGTAAATCAGACTTGCCCGTATTCCGCTCCTGCTGGAGTTGCGCCTTGGTAGGCAGGTCACCCGCGACAACCTGGCCGATAACCAGGCAGAAGGCGAGGGCCATTACCGCAAAAACGGAAAAACTAAGGCCTTTTTTAAAATTGGTCATTACGTTACCTCATTATTAGTTGGACAACTAATTTTGCTCATCTCAGAAAATGCCGTGCTCCGTGAAATGCGGTTATCCTGAAGGCAGGCACTGGCGAAATCAGTCCGATCAAAGCCGATTTTGGGTGCTTGTAACATACAGTCGCTGCTGGAATAAATGATGGTTGCTGTTACACAACCATAGAGGTTACCGAGGACCGGTAGTCCTCCGGGGATTACCACTTCCGTCCACCCAGCGTCGTCAGCTGCTATGTCTGTGCTCCCAACTATATTGCACGGCCAGCGTCCGGGAGCATCCTCATTCACTATCTCCAGGACTTCCTGAGGAAGGAAAGTCTCTTTGATAAGCGATCGAGGGGGCTGTACCCGGTTGATCGGCAAACTTCTCTCCTTCTGAACCTCTGGCTCAAAGCCAGCGGAGCAGTCGGGGGTGCTGCCGGAGAATCGCCGGAATCCGGTTCTCATCAACGAGTAAAAAGTTAGTCGTTTCGACATCAATTTCCTCCTAAAATAAGGAAACCAATCGTACCGAAATCCGCTACCAAAGTCGACCGATTACCGGACCTGTCGGATAAACCGACTGTCATGAGGCAATCTTTCGTTGTCCCCGAGAGATGTCTAGGGAAATTAGGGACTCTGACTCTGGCCTTGGTTTTCAATACTACTCCTAGTAGTTCTTGGAGTTTGGAATGTTTCTCCGAAGAGAGCCATTCCTAAAGTTGTGTAATGCTTTGTTCTTCTGAACCCAATTTAGCAAGTTGATTGTCTACGTTTCCTCCTATTGGGAACTCGCGAAACATGACTCGCAGGTTCTTGATAAAAAGATAGGGCCAAAAGAGGGAAAGAGTTTTGGGACGGTAACAAACTGGGCTGGTGATGATTTCTGTTTTTATTCCCGGAGTCTGATTGACACATCAAGCAGAGCCGTAAAAATAAAAGCAGAGTTGCCCCTGTTAGAGGGCGTCATCTTTAGCGAAGTTTATTTCCTAAAAGAGGCTTGTTGTGGTCGCCGATGAATCAAGTTTGGGCTCTCGGATTCTTCAGCGTCCTCGTTGCACGCGTTCTTAACATAACCGCAAGACCGTTTTTGTCAAGAACTTATTGGGAAATTTTTTCCGAGGGAAGCTTCTTCCCCTGTTTTCGGGCCAAATCACTTTCGATTGTATTCACTCACCGAGTCCCAGATTGCGCTTGACGCACCCCGCTTTCGAGGATTCCTTGGTTCTAACATGCGCCTCCTCTCTATCGACATAACCAATTTCAGAGTTATCAAGCAGGCCCGACTAGATTTCTCGGACAGCCTGACCGGTATAATCGGTCCCAACGGCGCCGGGAAGTCTTCTCTGATCGAAGCGGTGGCATGGTCGTTGTACGGCAACAGGGTGGCGAGGTCCGGCAAGGACGAGATTAGATCCACGTTCGCTCACCCCGACGAAAACTGCCAGGTCTCGCTGAGTTTTGACATTGCTGGGGAGCACTATAGGATAGTAAGGAGATTGGTAGGCCGGAAGGAACGGGCCGAAGTAGAGCTCTACCGGGGGGCCACCTCCGAGTCGGTCGGGAGCATAGAGACTCTGCGTCACGTTACCGGCCTGCTGGGGCTTGACTGGCGCGGCTTTCTCTCGTCGTTTCTTGCCCGCCAGCAGGAACTTAACGCCCTGGCCGACCTTCCTCCCGGGCAGCGCCGTGAGCATCTGGCCGGTATGTTGGGGATCGAACGACTAGACAAAGCTCTCCAGCGAGTGAAGGAGGACGGCAAACTGTATCAGCGTTCGGCTGAAATGATTGGACGACAGGTACAGGAGAAAGAGGCCCTGGCGGCCCGCATCAAGGAACTTGGGGAGCAGGCTGATAGTCTTACGGTACAACGGGATAACACGTCGGGAGCATACGACGAGGCGCGTCTCGGATTCGGCAGTATAGAGGCTATCTATCAGGAGCATCAAGAAAAGCAGACTTCATGCTCCCGGATAACCGCCGAGCTGAACGCTGCCTCCGCCGCCTCGGAGCATCAAGACAGGCAGCTCGAAACCCTCCTGGGCAAGGAGAAGCAACTTGCCGGGGCCTCACGCGAACTTGACCGACTCCAGATCGAACTGAAAGAGTACGGCTCGCTGAAGGAGCAGCTCGACACAGCCGCCCGGGCTCGCCAGGCAGATGCCCATCGAACCGACCTGAGCGCCCAAGCCGAGCGTACGCGAGCCGAGCTGGCCGATCTGACGAAGGACCTTGGCAAGGTCAAAGAGGATCTTGGGGGCATCGCGAAGGCCCTGTCTGATTTACCCGAGCAGGTGAAGGAGCTTCACCAGGCCTCGGTCGAAAAACTGGAGCAGGCCCGCCGGGAATGGAACGAGGCCAACTCGTCGCTCAAAGTAATCCGGGCCGATATCTCAAAGGTCGAAACACAGATCCTGTCTATGGATCAGATAGGCCCCGAGGCTGTTTGTGATCGATGCCATCGGCCGTTCGGCGCGGATCTTCCGGGCATCAAGAAGCACCTCAAGCATGAGTTGTCCGAGCTGACCTCCGTCTGTTCAAGGTCGGAGACGGATCTGGGGGCTCTGACGCAAGAGGGCGAGAATCTCAAGAGACGCTCGGCCGAGCTGGAAATACAGTCGCGAAACCTCTACGAGCTGAATCTTAAGGCCGGGGCTCTGGAAAAGCGGAAGACAGAGATTGAGGTCCGCCAGGTTGATCTGAAGCGGCAAGCTGAGCAACTCGGGCAACAACTGGCCAAACTGGGGGAGGTTTCTTTTGACCCCGATGTTTGCGAAGCGTTGACGGGGAAAGTGAAGGTTCTGGAGCGAAAGCAGGCTGAGGCCCAGGAGTTGAAAGGCCAACTGGCCGGAATTGCCGGACTGGAGCAAGAGATAGCCGAGGCCCGTGAACGGCTGTTGGGCTTGAAGGCCGAGGAAGCTCGTCTGAGCCAGGAACGTGTGGCCCTTGATTTTGACGAAGAGAAATTCTCGCGCCTCAAAGCCGAGTTCAGCGCGGCGAGGCAGCAGATGGAGGCCGCCAAAGACACGGCGGTCAGGGCGACCACGGCCCTTGAGGTGGTCCTCAAAGAGATAGAACTGCGGACGGCAGAACAGGCCAGGCTCGACAGAGCTGCGGAGGAACTGGAAGAATACCGTACGAATCAGTACTATGCCGAGAAGCTCGTGCGGCTGTTCGGAGATTTTCGCAAATTCACAATCGCCCGAATCCGCCCTCGATTGGCGCAGATTTCCAGCGACCTCATGCTGGAGATGAGCGACGGCCGATACAGCCTGGTGGAGCTTGACAACGATTACAACCTGAGGCTGATGGACTACGGACAGTACTTTGGTATAGATCGTTACTCCGGGGGCGAAAAAGACCTGGCGTCGCTCTGTCTCAGGCTGGCCATCTCACTGGCCCTGACCGAATCGGCCGGCCTGGATCGGTCTTTTGTCATACTCGACGAAGTATTTGGGTCGCAGGACGAACAGCGCCGGGATCTGATTTTCCAGGCCCTGGCCGGGCTGAAAGCTCGATTCCCGCAGATTCTTCTGGTCACGCATCTGGAGGAGTTGAAGCACAAGGTAGAGACCCTGGTGGAAGTGAGGCCGACCGGCAACGGTTGGTCGGAGGTCATAGTTGATGGCAACCCGGCGTAGAAAACCGCGAGGCAAAGGGCGGCGAGCCGTATCGGTAGCCCTCGTCCTCCTCATCGCACTATTAATAGTAGTCCTGCGGCTGGTAGAGGAGGTCGGTCAGGAACGGCGGCCTTCGGATCGGTTTGTCGTGGCGCGGATAATCGACGGCGACACAATCGAGCTCGAAGGCGGTGATCGGCTGCGCCTGCTGGCTATTGACACTCCGGAAAGGGGTGAACGGTTCTACGACGAAGCCTCGGCAATGCTTGAGCGTCTGGCCTTGGGCAAAACTGCCCGAATCGAGTTTGCCGGACGGCGCCGCGACGGTTACGGCCGCCTCCTGGGCTACCTGTTCATTGATTCGCTCTACATTAATAGGGCCGTAATCGACAGCGGACTGGGATATGTGTATCTTTTCAAGGATACCGACCTGAACTCGCCTCTGATTGAGGAGCTGCTGAAGGCTCAGAGGAGCGCTATCAACAGGGACGTGGGGCTGTGGGCTGTCGAGCGGGAGCCGGAGGAAGTCTATTTCGCCCGGGAAGGTTCTTTGCGTCTTCATCGCCCCGGCTGCAGCTCAGTGGAAAAGCTCGTCCCCGGAAGGTACCAGGAGTTTTCGACACGTGAGGACGGGCTGGTAACCGGGCTGTCCCCCTGCCGAAACTGCAAGCCGTAGTTTACAGACACAAGTCAGCCGCCCCGCCTGAAGGCGAGACGGCTGATAATTCGAACGCGCCGAAGCAGCTATTTCAGTAACAGCATCTTCTTCGAAGATACGTAATCATCCGCTTTAATCCGGTAAAAGTACACTCCCGAGGCTACCCGCTTGCCGGCCTGGTCGGTGCCGTCCCAGTGGGTCACGTGGTCACCGACCGGAACAGAAGAATTGACCAAAGTCCTGACCTCCTGACCGAGGATGTTAAGGATTGAGATCGTGACGTCGGACCGCTTTGGCAGCGAATACTCGATAGTCGTGGTCGGGTTGAACGGGTTGGGGTAGTTCTGGGCCAATGAGAAGCTGGTCGGCAATAAATCGTCGGGATTTTCACCAACATCGCTCGGGATTGTCCACGGCTGGTTGAGGCTCATCCTGAGAGTGGATAGGGAGGAGGCGGCCGCAAGCTTGAGGATGATCTGCCGGGTTTCGCCTGGGCGGAACGTTATGGGCCCATATGTACCCATCATACGGACATCGGCAGCGTTGGGATCAAGGTCGCCGGTGCCGGCTGCCGGATCGCCGGGATACCAGTACCTCGTGCCGTTGGGGCTGACCGAGCCGGCGCCGTTGCGACCCTCGCTCATCGCGGCGTACGATTCGGCGTACGAACCCGGATCAAGATTGTTCTCGAACCGAATCACAGAATGCATACCCAGGTTCCGATGATCAGGTATCGACCGGCCGTTGACAAAAGCGACACCGCCGGGCGAAGGCTCAGTAGGACCTTCCAACAACCTCAAGCCCACGACCGGCGGATTGGAGCCGTAGTTAGCGTCGGAGCCGTGATTATAGCAGAAGAACATGTCGCTTAGCGTATCACATCCCACCAGATCGTCGGAAGCATCCCCAACGTCAGGATCCAGCCAGGAGCTTATGTAGAAGTTGTTGTAGGTTTTGCTGCTCCGGTTGGTGAGTTGGTACTTAATATAAACGCAGGAGTTCTCGTCCTCGACCGAGCTCGCCCCGGTTCCAGCCACGTCGGGCGAAGCCTTAAGGGGAATTGTGTAACCCGGCAGGGCCCAAACCGTCTGACGTACCTCAACACCCAGTCCTCTCCCCACGGAACCTTGGGGTCTTTGGTGAAAATCGACGTCAAGGTCGTTGAATATGCACCAGAGAGTCTGGTAGCCGTGGACCAACGGTCTCCCCAGGTGGTCGATCGGGGCGCCATCGGCTGTTGGCCACTCCTGATAGTCGGTCGGATAGCTGCCGCTCAATTCATCGCCGTCCAGTTTGTAGACACGGCAAGCCGGGTTGGTAGTGCTGCCCGGAGCGGCAGAGTCTCCAACTATCGGCCCCACGCCCCAATCGGGGGAGTACTGGGCCGAGGTAACGAGTGTATCGCCGCTCGCGGAATCAACGCCGCCTATCCACAGGCCGCCGGCGAATAACATCGTTAAGACGTTCCTTCCGGAAGAAATGTCGTCCATCGACGTGAACGGATAGTAGAAACCGTCATTCTTGCCCAAGACTCCTGAGTGGTCACAGGCGATTGTACCCCTGTTGCTGACAAACATCAGGATGTTGTTGGCGTCTATCCACGTCCGAGTGTCGATGTCAGAAGACGCTGGCGCGGGCCGGTCGTGGTCCACGGGCTCTCGGGCTTCAAGGGCTCCTGCGACCAAACAGGCACAAAGCAGTGCTGTTACTAAAGTGACACCAGTTAATTCACTTTTTCTCATGAGTGTTGTTCCCCGCCTTGAAAGAAATCCTCAGTCTCCTATAAAGATACGAAAATGGGCAAAATTGTCAACTACCGGAAGCCAGAAAAGATTGCAGAACCTTCGTAATTGGCCTTGCCTTTGTGACTCAAGTGTATAACTTCCTGGAATCTGTTCAGACTAGATTAACCGGTGACTGAGATGCGAACTCTGAGGATACATATTGCCATAGCTGCTGCCTCGATCCTTTGCCTCTCCGGCTGTGGTCGGAAAGGGGGGCCCGGCGATGAATACCGTCCGGAACCCCGTCTGCACCAGACCGTATGGGTCGACCCCCAGATATCCTTTGCCGATTCGCTGGTAACTCTGATTAGGGCCGACCGGATTGATTCTCTCAAAATCCAGCCGGGAGAGGAGCTGTTTAAGGAGCCTGCCTCCGTGGAGATACCGGTCCTGGAGCCGCGGTGCAACGTCTCCGTCGGGTTGCTCGACGAAAATCTTCGGCTGCTCTATCCGCTGATGGTCCAGAATCTTGGCATCGGTTTCTATCGCCTGACTTTCAACTACGACCGCCTCAACGCTCCGGAGCTTCCTCCGGGAAGCTATTTCATCCGCGCCGAGTTCTGTGAATCCTCGCGGATAACCCGGTTTACGGTTGATTGACAGGCTCTGTCCCGTTCCACTGCTCAAAGCCGCCTTTGTCTAATATTTGCGCAGCTAAACCCCTACAAATCAAGCCCTTTGCGCCGATAGTAGGGGTATACTCACACCCAGGTTCCGCCGCCCAAGGCGGTTGAATTCCGACGGAGGTGGGGGTTGGAAGGTGAACTCTGTCTTCGAGGAGTAAACATGCCGAACATCCTGGTGGTAGACGATAAAGACTCCATGCGCAATATGCTGTTCGAGACGCTCAGCGAAGAGGGTTATCGAGTGGACGCTGCCTCCGACGGCCAGAAGGCTATCGACCTGGTCCGCAACAAATCCTACGATCTTGTCCTGACCGATCTGAGAATGCCGGATATTGATGGTCTTCAAGTGCTTTCACAGGTCAAGGAAGTTGACAGTGAGACCTCGGTCATTGTCATGACCGCCTATGGTACTATCGAAGACGCCGTATCGGCTATGAAGAGCGGCGCCTATGATTTCATCACCAAGCCTTTTGATACCGAGCATCTTTGCGTTCTGGTCGGGCGGGCTCTGGAGAATCGAAGGCTAGTCGCGGAGAATTTTGTCCTGCGGCAGGAAATTCTGGCCGACCACGGTTTGGAGAACATAATCGGGCAGAACGTTAAAATGCTAGAGCTGGGTCAGATGGTGCAGAAAGTGGCGAAGTCCGACGCCTCTGTTCTGCTTCAAGGCGAATCCGGAACCGGTAAGGAGCTTTTTGCCCGGGCGATTCATAATCTGTCCGAACGCAACGACGGTCCTTATATCACGATCAACTGTGCCGCCATCCCGGGAGAACTTCTCGAAAACGAGCTGTTCGGTTCAGAGAAGGGAGCGTTCACCGGGGCGCACGCGCGGAAAATGGGCAAGTTCGAGATCGCCAACCGCGGCACGATTTTCCTCGATGAAATCGGGGATATGGAAATCGCCCTCCAGGCCAAGCTGCTTCGCGTCCTGCAACAGAAGAACTTCGAGCGCTTGGGCGGGACGAAAACCGTCGATGTTGACGTTCGCGTGATCGCCGCTACGAATATGGATCTCCCCGAAATCATCCGACAAAAAAAGTTCCGTGAGGATCTGTACTATCGTCTGTCGGTGTTCCCGCTAAACATCCCACCGCTTCGCGAACGTCAGGGTGATGTCCCCCTGCTGGTCGACTCGTTTGTCGAGAAATACTGCCGGGAGATGAAGAAGCCGCTCAAGACGCTGACCAAAGACGCCCTGTCTTTGTTGGAGAAATACCACTGGCCGGGTAATGTGCGCGAACTGGAGAACACGATCGAGCGCGCGATCATCCTTGCCGAGGGAAAGAAGGTCAGCCCTGAACATCTGGCAGTGCGGCTGAGGAGGACGGATGAGATTCAGCTTCGCGAAGGTGCCGGGCTGAAAGAGATCGGGGCGCACGCCCAGATGCAGGCCGAGCGGGCGACAATCATCCGGGTGCTCAAAGACGTGCGCGGCAACAAGCGCAAATGCGCAAAAGTTCTTCGCATCGACTATACAACTCTGTTCGATAAAATCAAAAAATACAAAATCGACAAGGACCTGGCTTAGGCTTCGTTCCTTCATCGTTTTTGTGGGGCAAAAAGAAGAGCCGCTCGTGGGGGCGGCTCTTCTTGTATTCCCTGACGATTCTGTTCAGGCCCTGTGGGGCAGGATTCTCTAGTTCTTGTCGCACAAGCCGACTTTGGGTGGCCCACCATTCATGGTGGGATGTGCTGGCAATGCGAACTCACACGGTAGGGCAGGATCCCCCCGGCGATCCTGCCGATAACGTCGGCGGCAGAAACCGGGCCGTGCCTGCGTCCCGTCTGCCCCGAGGTCAAAACCACAACGGTATTGACCTGCATTCAGATGCTTCCGGCCACAATGGTATGGGCGGGTTCGAAGACGGACCCGCCCTACAAGTCTTATGAATCCCACCATAAATGATGGGCTACCAAGGCTGGGTCCCCATTTTCATGGGGATGACTCGGAGGTGGGGATGACTCGGAGGGAGACATGACACAATAGGGGGCGGTGTTCCGAGAGGAGGTGCTAAGCGGGCGCGAGAAACCCGACATTCTCTCCCGAATCGTCCTCTGATGAGTGGGCGGCAGAAACCAGGCCGTGCCTGCGTCCCGTCTGCCCCAAGGTCAAAACCACAAGGGTATTGACCTACTCGGTCCCTTTCTGGGTCCCCATTTTCATGGGGATGACTCAAGGGCGGCAAGATGCAGGTATGGGGATGACACAGGGGAGGTGAAGGAGACCTCGCACAATCCTGTTGACAAAAAGAGGCAAATCGGCAATCTTTAGCGAATATATCCGTCCTCCCAACCCGGATGTGAAGGCGATTTCGGGCGACGCCCGGACTTATGTTTACCCCGCGGACCCCGGCGTTACGTCCAGCCGTATAAGAGATTGAAAATATGTCAGGATCGAACGGCTCGATAATCAACCGGAACGTTCTGATGCTCAATCAGAACTATGAACCGCTGACCGTCTGCTCAGCGCGAAGGGCCATCGTCTTGATGTTTCAGGGGAAGGCGGAGATGATCGAGACCGCCGACCATCTCAAGATTCGCACCATCACTTCCAGCTTCGACCTGCCTTCGGTAGTCCGCCTGTGGAAATATCGGCGGGTACCTTTCAAACGGATTATGCTCACGCGCAAAAACGTCATCACCCGCGACGGCCACCGATGTCAGTATTGCGGCAGCACCAAAGGCGCCATGACGGTCGACCACGTCGTCCCCAAACGGCGCAAAGGGGTCGATTCGTGGGAGAACATGGTTTGCGCCTGTGTCCGCTGTAACAACAAAAAAGGTGATCGCACGCCGGAACAGTCCGGGATGGCGCTTAGCAAGAAGCCGCGCCGGCCTTCGCATATCACGTTCATCCAACGTCACGTCAGCGACAACGACCGTGGCTGGCGGCAATATCTGTTTATGGATTAGTGGTTCGCGGGGGGACTAATCAGTATACGAATTAGTATTGTGGCCCACCTGAAGCCGAAGGCGTCGGGTGGGATCTGTGTTCGATGATTCAATACTTCCCACTATGAGAATGGTGGGCCACTCAGTTTGCGAACCCGTGGATACGAAAGACACCATGACCGAACACATGTTCTCCCAACACCCTTACCGATGTCGGTTTGACTGGGGGCCGGAAGGCGCCCGCAGGGCGGCTGACCGAGGGGACATCGTTGTCATCGTCGATACGCTCAGCTTCTCGACTACCGTGGCCACGGCTGTCAGTCGCGGGGGGATCATCTACCCGTGCAAGGAGAGTGCCGATGCCGAAAACATCGCCGAACGTGTCGATGCTGAAGTCGCTGTCAGACGCGATGCGATGACCTCAAAGAATTTCTATTCGCTGTCTCCTGCCACCTTCGCCAATCTGAAGACGGGGACGATGGTTGTCCTGCCGTCGCTAAACGGAGCTACCTGTACGGAGTACGCCGCCGAAGCTCCGCACGTCTTCGCCGGAACGCTGGTCAACGCTGAGGAAGTCGGTCGCGCGATCAACAGTCTACTTCGCAATTCTCAGATCAACGCTTGCGTCATAGCCTGCGGTGAACGCGAAAAGGAAACCGGACACCTGAGAGTGGCGATCGAGGATGAACTCGGGGCGGGGGCGATTCTCTCACGCCTTGAATTCGACAGGTCTCCCGAGGCGAAGGTCTGCGAATCTACGTTCCTTCACAATCGAGACTGCCTCCAGGATCTTATGTGGGACTGCATGAGCGGTCGGGAGCTGCGCGCGTGCGGGTATGAGGAGGATGTCCGGGTGGCATCGAAGTTGAACTCGTTGGATGTAGCGCCGGTGCTAAGAGACGGTGCTTACAGGTCACCGACGTAGGGCGGGTCCGTCTTCGAATCCGCCATTAAATGTACTGACAGGATCGCAGGGATCCTGCCCTACGAGTCGATGTTCGAAGTGTCAGCAAATCCCACCATAGGAATGGTGGGCCACCCGGGAAGATCTTAATCATCCAACCATGAAACGTTAGACAATCCTTGATTAGTCACCCTGAGCCTGTCGAAGGGGGGCATTTTGGCAGGATCGCAGGGATCCTGCCCTACTGAGGGTGGGTGCCTCCCTCCTCAGGAGCGAAGGGCTTTGGCTCGTCCTTTCACCCAAACATAGCACAGCCCGGACGGTGAGGTCCGGGCTGACCAGTGCGCGGTTTCAAACCAGCTAGTTGCGGTGGGGATAGCTCGCTATTTTACGAAAGACATCTTTTTTGTCTCCGTCTGGTCACCGGCGGTAAGGCGATAGAGGTACACGCCTGTCGCTACCTGTGAGCCGCCATCACTGGTAGCGTCCCATTCGATCCTGTGATCTCCCGGGCCTTTGGCTTCGTCAACCAGCGTTCTTACTCTCTGCCCCTGGATGTTGTAGATCTCCAGCGTCACATGCTCGTCGCTCGGCAGGCTGTACTCGATCGTTGTTGTCGGGTTGAACGGGTTGGGGTAGTTTTGCGAGAGCGCAAAACCTTCAGGCAGCTCCAGATTATCCGATGATTTTGCAGCCTCATCCGTCTCAACCGATTCCTCACCCACAGGAATCTCGATCCTGATTCCCTTCCCGGTGCCGTCTTCACTTTCGGTGATTATTACATTGTAGCCCATGTCCCGTAAACGTTGGACAGCCTCCTCGTCGATCTCGCCGTCTGAGTTCATGAGGTTGCCGGTTTCCTGGACCGTGAACTGACCGTCGCACATCGTTTCAATTATGACGGTTTTGGCTGAATCGCCGAGAGAAGTCTCGTCAACCCAATATAGCTCGCCGGAGGTCCCGCCGCTCCCAGGTTCGACAACATCGAAGCTGGCGCCTTCGAGGTGGATCTCGCTGAAGAACACCATGTTTTCTCCGAAGTCCTCACCCAGTTTCTCAACCAGGACTCTATGAACATCTTCGCCGTGCTCATGGATGGTCTCGAGATCTATCGTGGTGTTGTGTTGTCTCACGAATTCAAGAATGTTGCCGGAAGCTTCCTCGCTTTTGAATTCTATATTCACATAGAACTTGTTCTTGCCCACTTCTTCGAACGCTGCCGCGACCAGCTGGGCGTCCTCGGGCGATTTGAGTTCGGTGATCTTCAGATTGCAGGTAACGTCGCAGCCGGTGACATCAACCACGGCGTCTTCCAGCCCAAGCTGGGCCATCATCTGCGAGATGCCTTCGCTGTTTAGCGCCACGGTTTTGTCGACGCCGGCGACGGCGACCTCAAAGCCCATGTCGCGATTGTATTTGAACGGGATGAGCGTCACCGCCAGCAGAACCACCACGGCGGCGCATATACCCATACTGAGTCTGGGTCGTTTCGTGAATTGACTTTTCAATATAGCCATGACAGGCCTTTCCACAGGTTTGTGTGCATCGGTGAGCGCAGCTTTTGACCGAACCCGGGCAATCGTCTCCGACCACGACAAACCGCCTTCGACGTCGTGCTCGCGGCTCTGGGCCAGTGCCTGCTGCAGCTCCTGCGATGCCTGCGCCTGGAGAGCGCAGCCGGGGCATGTTTGCAGATGCTCCAGCAGTTTCTGATAGTCGGCGTCTCGCAAATCGGTCAAACCGATCTCGCTTATTCGGCGCCGGGCTTCGTGGCAACGCATATCTTGTCCTCACACATTTTGGTTTTCAGCTTCTGGTTGACCGTCGAACCTGAGTCAAGCTTGATCAAGGCTTCTCTCATCTTGCGACGGATTCGGGACAAACGGACTTTGATGGCTCCATCTCTGGCGCCGTACAGCGCGGCTAGCTCCGCAATCGACCAGCCTTCCAACTCGAACAACGTTACCAACGCGCGCTCGGAGGGGGTAACGGCTCTGAAGGCTCTCCGAAGGGTCCGCTTTGCGGCGTGTCCTTCAGCCGGGTCTTCACCGCCGAAACGATCTTCAATCTCCAAAGTCAGCGGCAACAGTCGTCGGTACCACGGCTGTCGCAGCCGATTCTTGAAGGTGTTGATCACGATTCGGTAGAGCCACGCCCGGAAGGCGTTGTGATCGCGCAGGCTGTCGAACCGTGACAGCGCCGTCACCAGTGAGTCCTGGTACAGGTCATCGCCGTCCTCGCGATTGCCTATCAATTTGCGGCAATAAGCTCGGGCCCTGAGATGTTCCGGTTCTGCAAGCTTCCAGAAAAGGTTCTTATGTCCGTTCATCTGTCTTATAGACACCGTTCCGCCGTCAAGGTTACAGAAAAGGTTGTCCGTAAGTTAACACTGTACCCGTTGTCGACCTAACTTGATTGCATGTCTGCATTTACATGTCACTCAATCATTTGGCTTGTGGAAGAAGTTATTTCTGTGTATCTTCATGCCCGCAGGCGGATTGGTCGAGGTGAGGTGTTGTCGCCTGACCGGCCCGGCTTTTTAGTTGATTTGATAGGGCGGTTTGGGTACTATCGAGGCCTACGAGTACGTTCGCGAGTCATAAATGAACGAGAAAGTCAAAAAAGAAAAAAAAGAAACGATTCTCTCCGGGATGCAGCCCACCGGGGCGTTGCACATCGGCAACCTTGAAGGCGCCCTGGCCAACTGGGTCGAGCTTCAAGACGACTATTGGATGTACTGCTGCATTGTTGACTGGCATTCGCTTACAGCTATCTACGACGACACCAAAGGCCTCAAAGAGTCTATTTTCCAAATGGCGGTCGACTGGCTGTCCTCGGGGCTGGACCCCGAAAAGTGCGCCATATTTGTCCAGTCCGAAGTCAAAGAGCACGCCGAATTGCACCTGATTTTTTCGATGCTTATTACGGTGCCGACCCTCACCCGCCTGCCTACTTACCAGGACAAAAAGGACAAACTCGATTCCTACGGATTCCTGGGATACCCGGTGCTTCAGGCGGCGGACATCTGCGTTTACAACGCCAACAAGGTGCCGGTGGGCAGGGACCAGGAAAAGCATATCTGGTTGGCCGCCGATCTGGCCAAGCGGTTTAACAGCACCTATAAAAAGACGCTGGTGGAACCGGAAGCGCTGTTGAAGGAGATTCCGCTGATCCTCGGCAGCGACAATCGGAAGATGTCCAAGTCGTTCGGCAACCATATCCCAATCGATTTCACCGAGAAGCAGACCGAAAAACGTTTGAAGGGTTTCTACACCGATCCAAAAAAGCTCCGCAAAGGAGATCCCGGCACACCTGAGAAGTGCCCGATTTTCCTTTTGCAGCGTATATACTCCGATAAGCCCGACGAAGAGATTGCGCCCGGTTGTCGCAGCGGCGAATTGGGCTGTGTTGAGTGCAAGCTGAAATTGAGCCTGCGGCTGAACAACCGATTGCAGCCGATAAGGGACCGCCGCGCCGAGCTTGTTAAACACCCGGACGACGTGTGGGACATCCTCGACACCGGCGCCCAGCGCGCCCGCCAGAGAGCACAGAACGTGATGGAGAAGGTGCGGGGGGCTATGAAAATGACCTACCGAAAGAAAAAGAAATGAGCGAGAACGTCGCAGACAACACCTCCGAGGACTATCGCGTCAATCTCGAAGTATTCAGCGGTCCGCTCGACCTGCTGTTATACCTGATCAAGACCGAAGAAGTGGATATTTATGATATCCCTATCGCGCGTATCACCCGGCAGTACCTCAGGTACATAGACATGATGACGACGCTTGATCTCGAGGTGGCGGGCGAGTTCATTCTCATGGCGGCCACGCTTATCAGGATCAAAACCCGGCTGTTGCTGCCCCACGATGAGAACGACCCCGAAGAACATGATCCTCGCGAAGAGCTGATCATGGCCCTGGTGGAGTACAAAAAGTACAAGGAAGCGGGGGAGATTCTTCGCGACCGGGCGCTGGCCGAGGAACAGGTCACAATACCGCCGTCGCCGGTGGAAAAAATCGAGGGTCGGGTAGAACTTACGCCGATGACAGGGCTTTATGATCTGGTCGTGGCTTTCCGCGACGTGGTCTCTCAGAAGAGGGCCGAGGTCGTTCACGAGGTGGTGCCCGAGGAAGTTTCGATCGAAGAGCGCATGGAGGTGGTCCTCAGTCTCCTCGCTCAGAAAGAGTCGGTGACTTTCGTTGAGCTGTTTGCAGACGTACCCCGTCGAATGGTGGCCATCGTCACTTTCATAGCGCTGTTGGAGCTGACCCGGGACAGACGGGTGCGGATGTATCAGGCCGTGCCGTTTTCCGAGGTGCGGGTCTATCGGACCGAAAGAACGCTGCTGGAGAATACGACCGTGGAAATGGTGGAGACGACAAATACAGATGTTCAGGGTGTGATATCATGATGGAAGAAAGATATATGGATACGGCGGTCGAGGCCCTCATTCTGGCTTCACCGGAGCCGTTGGCCGGTCGTCGGATTTCAAAACTTGTCGAGGGCGGCAGTCCTTCGAAAATTGCTCGATCGGTAGCTCTTCTTAACGACGGCTATTCCGAGCGGGGCAGCAGCTTCCGGATCAGGGAGATTGCCGGCGGCTACCAGTATTATATCCTGCCGGAATATGCCGGTTTTGTCGAGGAAATGTTCAGCAGCCGTCGCAAGCTCCGCCTCACGCGAGCCGCCCTGGAAGCGGTGGCAATCGTGGCGTATCGTCAGCCGGTAACAAAGACTGAAGTCGAACACATTCGCGGGGTTGCTTCCGACGGTGTCCTTCGAACGCTGCTGGAGAAAAACCTGATAACCGTCACCGGTCGCGCAGCCACCGTCGGCAAGCCTCTTCAGTACGGCACCACCGACGAATTCCTGAAATTCTTTGGTTTGGGGACTCTTGACGGCCTTCCGAAGATGTCTGAGATCGAGGAAATGATCTCTGCCAGCGAATCAAGAAATCAGACAGAATTAGAACTAGAGCTTGACGCGGACCGAAAAATCGTCAAATTGAACGTAGCCGATGGTACTTATGACCCGGAACGGAGAGAGCGGCTCGACGAAGAGCCGGAATTGGACCCCGACCCGGAGTCAGAAAAGCAGGAGTCCGTCGGTGATAGGCTGGTTCTGGTCCGACCGGAGCCGGAGGAAATTGAGGACGGAGGAGCTGAGAAGTCCGCGGACAATGAGGGAGTTGTTGCCGAACCGGCAACGGTCGGCAGTTCACAGAAGGACGACTGAGCACACCCTGGGCAGCATTAGTTAGTCTCGCCGGGAATGTCGTTGATTAGAATTAATAAGTACTTGTCTATGTGCGGAGTAACCTCACGTCGGGGCGCCGATGTGCTAATTGCTTCCGGTCGTGTGGAAATCAACGGCAGCACTGTCTCCGAACTGGGGACGCTTATCAACGAGGAAACCGATGTCGTCAAAGTTGACGGTGTCGAGGCAAGTCCCGTAGCCCACAAGATTTGCGTGGCGATGAACAAGCCGCGCATGACCATAACTTCACTCCACGATCCTTTCAAACGCCGAACGGTTCTGCATTATCTCAAGCGGCTGGACCAGCGGGTCTATCCCATCGGCCGTCTGGACTATGATACCGAGGGGGTCCTTCTGCTAACCAACGACGGTGACCTGGCTTATAGACTGGCTCATCCCAAATACCAGGTGTCGAAGATTTACGAAGCCCGCGTTGCCGGTCAGTTCGATCAGGACAAAGCGGATCAGATCAAGGCAGGAATCGAGTTGGAGGACGGCAAGATCGGTCATGCCGACGTTTCAGTGCTTGGCTTCGTAGGCAAGATGACGAGGATTCGCCTGACGCTCACCGAAGGTCGCAAGCGCGAGGTGAAGCAGCTTTGTCAGAAAGTGGGTCATCCCGTTAAACATCTCTGCCGGGTGGAATTTGCAGGAGTGCTGCTGAAGAATCTGAAACCCGGCCAATGGCGGCTGCTCAGTTCAAGAGAGGTTGATCGCCTCTACGGGATGGTTGGACTGGAATAAAGCTACCTTGAAAGATACCAAAAAAGGCGCGGTCTCCCGAAAGAGTCCGCGCTTTTTCATTTTGCCGAAACAGCTGCAGGTCCGAAACCGCCCGGCTAGTAGTCCTCGATATTCGACCACTCGGCGTCTTCCAGCCAGTGGTTGGGACGATCCAGGAACTGAATCACATTGTTCATCGTCACCCAATGGCGGTGCTCTTCGTCGGCAATCCGGTTGAGAATGCGCTTCTGTTCCTCGGAGTCGAGTTCGTTGGCTTTTTCCCGGTAGAACTCTTCGGCCTGTCTTTCCACCTCGCGGGCTTCTTCCCAAATCTTCTTGGCTTCAGCGGAGAAAGACAGATCCTTACCCTCGTCGCGCAGGTTCTCGAAGACGTTCTTGACGGTTTTGAGGATAGTCGTTTTCTCGGCTTCCTTGTAATCAGCCATCTCGCCGTCCTTCATCGCTTTGAAGATGGCGTAGTGTTTGACCTCGTCGTCGGCCAGCTGCAGCAGGATCTTCTTAAGGGCGGGAGATTCAGCTTTCTCGGCGCTGTCCAGGTAGAATTTCCGACCATCGGTCTCCATTTTCATCGCGTATTCAAATACGTTCATCCCGGGCTCCATCTATACACTGGTTGTTTTTCTTGTTTTCACTGCTACGAAGTAGTCTAAACGTGGATGCTGGTCAAGTCGCTAAAAGGTATCTCCGCGACCAACGTTGCCCTGTTTTCCGCCTCCTGACTCCCGCGTTTCTTGACTTCTTAACAGCCGGATCAATACCTTTGTTCCGATGCCGTTCGCACCTATATTGTCACTATGCGGAGATTGATGTGGTTGGTGCTGGCGTTGGTGAGCTGCCTTGCTTCGGCTCAAACTGGTGCTACAGAGGTCAGGGGTCAGTTTCGGTACTTTTTTGATAATCCGGCTTATATCGCGTCGGCTGACTCAGTTCTGCGCCGAACCAGAACTCAGCTAAACGGACTTCTGCAGGACAGTCTGACCGGAGCGGTCGACATTTACCTCGTCGAGTCTTTAGAGAGATTCGACAGCCTTATCGGCGGAAGTTTCCCCGACTGGGGAGCGGCCGCCGCGATTCCCGGACTCAATAGGATCGTGCTGAAATCTCCGGATCGATTCAATGTGAACAAGTCTCTTCGTGAACTCCTGGCCCACGAATACGCCCACCTGGCACTGGCGCACAGAGTTGGTTCCGGATCGCCGCCCCGCTGGCTCGACGAAGGCGTCGCGACGATGGTTTCGATGGAATGGCACTGGTCTAACAACCTGACGATGGGTCTGGCTTCGGTCATGGGGCACTTCGTGCCGCTCACCGACATCAACAACGTAAACAGCTTCGGAACCAGCAAAGCCCGGCTTGCTTACGCCGAGTCTTATTTGGCGGTCAGCTATCTCCACGATGAATACGGCCCGGACGTGCTCAATCTCTTGTTGGATTCCCTCGCGGCAGGGGCGGAGCATGATAGAGCGTTGCTGGCGGCCACAGGATCAGATTATGCTAACTTCGAACAGGAGTTTCGCGTATATTTGCAGCGAAGATTTAACGTCATTAGCCTGGTAGCGGATACAATGTATTTTTGGCTGGCCTTAGCGATAGTGGTCATCATAGGCGCCGTGGTAAAAATGAGCCGGCGCAAAAAGTATTACGACAAGTGGGAGCGCGAGGAGGAACTGGCCTCGACCGATTTCGACTACGGCGACCCGGACAACCCGGAACAGTCGGATGATGACGACGAATCATGGCGTCAGTAAAACATCAGATTGAATACCTGGCGGCCGCTTTCGGGCGCGGCATCGCCCGTACCCTAACCCCTCGCATGGCCGACTCTTTTGGCGCCGGGCTCGGCTCTCTGGTTCACCGCCTCATGAAATCCAGAAGAGATCTGGCTTTCGACAATCTCAAACAGGGTATGGGAGATGGTCTGAGCGATGAACAGATCTCAGAAATCGTACGCTCGGTGTTCCGGAACATCGGCCGGATGTTTATCGAGTTCGCCCGTTTCGGCAAAACGAAGCCGGATGATGTCAATCGCATAGTAGTAGGAAAGGGAGCGGAGGGATTCCGCGAGGCCCTGGAGAAGGGGAACGGCGGGTTTCTCGCGACGGCCCATTTCGGTAATTGGGAACTGCTTGGGGCCTGGGTGGCGGCTCAGGGGTTTCCGGTGGATCTGCTGGTGGCTACCCAGCACAATCCGCTGGTAGACCGCATGATAAACGACTTTCGCAGCTCGATGGGTGTGGGGATTGTGGAACTTACCACGAGTTCGCGCGGCGTGTTCAAAACCCTCCGGGCCAATCGCATTGCAGCTACGGCTCCCGATCAACATGCACCCGCCGGTACCGTTATTATGGATTTCTTCGGTCGACCGGCTTCTATCGCGCGCGGCCCGGCCTTGTTTGCCATCCGCTGCAAATGCCCCGTAATCCCGGTCCTGCTGCGACGTGAGCGGTACGACCGGCATGTACTTATTGCCGGGGATTTGATCTACCCGCCGAATTCGGGGGATGAGGATGCGGATGTGACGGCTATGACCGAGCGGTATGTGAGATTCATAGAGGAGAACATTCGTCTTTATCCGGACCAGTGGCTGTGGACTCACAATCGCTGGAAGTTGTCAAAAAAAGAGGGCAACCACGGGCAGGCGGCGACGTAGAAAGTTACTATCCGAAACCAACAGCGTGTTTGAACGACCCGGTCATAATTCGTTATTTCCGGGAGGCGGTGCGAAAGGGGAAGACAGTTGAAGAAAGTGCTAATAGGTGCGGGCGTGGTGGCCCTTGTCTTGATCGGTTACTACGGCGTGTCCGCAATCTTTACGCCGACGTTCGACATACCAACTACCCAGGTCACACGCGGTGAATTGTTGCTGTCTCAGAATATAAACGGGGCGGTTGACGCCGCGCGGGCTTACACGATTTCGGCGCCGCGCGTGCGAGGTCTGCAGATCACCTGGATGGCTCCCGAGGGTATTCAAGTCACTGCCGGCGATACGGTCATAAAATTCGACGCCACCCAGCAACAGGCCGACCTGTCCGAACACCAGTCCTCCCTGAAGATAGCTGAGACTTCGTTGTCCCGGGCTAACAAGGAATACACAATTCAGGATAAGAACCTCGAACTCGAACTCCAGCGGGCCCAGCGGAAATACGACGAGCAGAAGCATGAAGCCCCCAGGTTGGCTGAAGAAGCCCGGCTGGAGCTGGAACTGGCTCAGTTGAACTATCAGGCCAAGCTGGAGCAGTTGCAGTCAGACGTCCAGAAAGCGGAGTTGGAAGTTGCCCGCGCCGAGGACCGGGTTCGACTGTCCGAGCGTGAACTGGCCCAGATGTCTATAGCCGCCCCCATCCCCGGTATGGTGGTCTATCTCGAGATCTGGAAGGGCGGCACGATGGGCAAGGTACAGGAAGGTGATTCACCGTGGCCCGGCCAGGGATTGATCAATCTGCCCGATCTCAGCGAAATGATTGTCAAGGCTACCGTCTCGGAAGTGGATGCTTCGAAAGTCGACTCCGGACAGCAGGTGATCGTGACGCTCGACGCCGTCCCGGACAAAGAGTACCCCGGTGAGGTTATCAAAAAGAGCACGCTGGCTCGTCGCAAAGACCAGAGTTCGAAGATCAACGTATTTGATGTCGAAGTTGCCATGCTGGAGAAGGACGATCAGGTCAAGCCGGGCATGTCGGCCGGCGGTAAAGTGGTCCAGGACCGCCTCCAGGATGTGGTCAAGGTCCCATTGGAGGCCGTGTTCGAGAAGTCCGGTAGAACGGTCGTGTACCTGGACAACAAGAAGGAAATCGAGATCGAAGTCGGGCGTCGCAACGACATGGAAATAGAGGTGATTACGGGTCTGGAGGGGGACGAGACAATCTGCCTGATTGATCCCACGCTCGAAGAACAAGGTCTTCCCGGTGATCGAGCTACCGAACCTGAACTCAACAAGGGCCGTCAGGCTCCAGGCCAGGGCTCCGGCGGACGCCGGAGCGGCAACTGAAATAACGGCCTATGGATTTCACACGCTTACGCCAGATTTCGTTCGACTCCCTTACGGCTCATAAGCTGCGCACGCTGCTGACTATGCTCGGCGTGATTATCGGGGTCGCGGCCGTGATTGCCATGCTCTCGATAGGTGAGGGCGCCAAACAGGAAGCTCTGGAACAGATCTCCATTCTCGGCATCAATAATATCATAGTCAAAGCCAAGGTCCCGGTGGAGACGCCGGGAGTTCACGAATCGCTGGCCAAGTCACCCGGTCTTTGTCTGGCCGACGGTGAGAACGTGGCCGGATTCAAAGAGCTGGTGGCCAATGTAGTGCCCCAACGATTCGAACCCATCCCCACGATTTTCAACGGCAGCCAGGAGGCGCCGGTCAGGATCGTGGCAACCACGCCCGATTTCGTTTATTCCTCCTCAATTGAGGTCGAATACGGGCGCTTCATAACCGACAGTGACAACGAACGGTTTGATCAGGTCTGTGTGCTGGGCTCCAAGGCCAAACGGCAGTTATTTGCGTTCGAGAACCCGATCGGTCAGACGGTCCGAATGGGGGATATTGATTTTACGGTGGTCGGCGTCATGGCCGACAAGTACATCGGTCGGGGCAAGGTTGAAGGGCTCGAACTAAAGAACCTGAACGAGGATGTTTACGTACCGTTCAGCACCGCTGTCAAGAAATTCGACCGCGTTATATCCGAAGGTGGCAATCGGCACTTCTGGCGTCACGGCAACGACGAGTCCGGTCAGGCCTACAACACGCCGGAAATAGACCAGCTCACAATAACCGTCACCGATCTCAAGTTCGTGCCCGCTGTGGCCAAACTTGTGGAACGGCTGATCGAGCGGCGCCACGCCGGCATTGAGGACTACGAGATTGTGGTCCCCGAATCGCTCCTGCGCCAGTCGCAGAAGACTCAGCAGATATTCAACATAGTGATGGGGGCGATTGCCGGGCTGTCGCTGCTGGTCGGCGGAATCGGAATCATGAACATCATGCTGGCGACCGTGCTCGAGCGCACCCGTGAGATCGGTATTCGCCGGGCGGTCGGGGCCACGCGCCAGGATATTTTGCGACAATTCCTGCTGGAAGCGGTGGTTATCTGTCTGCTGGGCTGCGGTATTGGATTGGCGCTGGGCTTGATTATCTCGCGCGCGATTTCGTTTTATGCCGGCTGGCCTACCATTGTTTCGGTCTTTTCGATTGTGCTAGCGGTTGGCGTGTCAACCGGAGTCGGTCTTGTGTTCGGGATCTTCCCGGCCAACAAGGCGGCCAAACTTGATGTCATTGATTCCCTGAGGTACGAATAAGTCTCTTGTCATTTGCGAGGTTAACCCATGAAGTTGTCGATATTGAAGCGGTCCTGTCTATATAGTCTGGCGGCCGGCGCTTTTTTCATCCTGACGGTAGGGTCAATCCCGCTGGCAGCGCGTGAAATGTCGCTGGATGAAGCTCTCAACATCGCGCTTCACCGCACTTCTCGCGGCGACATGATTGAGGGTAACCTCGAAGTTGCCCGTCAGTATTATTCGGCCCGACGCATCAATATGTACCTTCCGGAGATCTCAATCAACGGGACGCTGCCTACTTACGCCCAGGATGAATCCTACCGGCCTTACAGCAATCCTCTGGACCGCCAGCTCTACGAGGAGCGCAACCTCGACTTCAACTCGTTTATTGAACTCAACCAGTCGCTTATAACCGGCGGTAGTCTGACGGCGACGGCCGATCTGACATCCAACGACCGGCGTTATCCGAACACTCTTTTCCCCGCCGGCTCCGGTATGTTTGTCGACCAGGTCAGCCAGGCGGGGCGCTTCAACTTCACGCTCGAACAACCGCTTTTCAGACCCTCGTCGGTCAAAAACGAACTGCACAACCGGCAGGACGACCTCGAGATTGCGCGAATGACCAAAATCGAGGAAGAGGCGGTCTTGAAAAAAGAGGTTACCGAGGCCTACCTCACCGTGCTGCAACTCACGATTAAACATGAGAAGACGTCCGATCAGCTAAGAAAGGCGTCGCTTCAGGAGGAAATCGATTCGGCCAAACTGTCCGACGGCGTCTTGTCGGAAGAAGACTACCTGCTTTCATCAGCGGCGCGGCTGGATGCCGAGTTGGAGCACTTTTCGGTCCAGACCGACCTCGAGGAACAGAAACGAGAGCTGGCCACGCTCTTGGACCTGGATGTATCCGAGCCGCTGGACCTGACCGATCCCGTGCCGGGGGAGCTTATGGACGAGCATACCCGGGACCGCCTGATTGCGGCCTGGGACCTGACGGTGCCGATCAAGAAAGCCAAACACCAGTTTGAAAAGTCAAAACGCGAAGCCGATTACGCTGCGGCCGGACACGGCCTGACCGGCGACCTCAACGCTACTTACAGTCTGGGTCGGCAGAAGATCGAGACCGATAGGACCGATGCCTCTGGTGTCAGTGAAACTTACGACGAGAATATCAATACTTCCGGATGGTCCGTGGCTCTTCAATTTCGGCTGCCCGTCTGGGACGGCGGGGCCGGGGGAGCGGCCGTGAAGGCTGCTCGTTATCAGTCGCAGCAGGCGGAGTACGAATACACGCGGGCTCAGCGCTCCGCACGAGCGCAGATTCTCAACCTGATAAACCAGCTTGAGGTAAGCCACAAACGCCTGAGCATTGTCAGCAAACAGATCGAACTGGCCGAAAACCGGCTCAATATCGCGAAGGACCGTCAGGCCGATGGTCAGATTTCTATGTTGACCCTGCTGGAGAGCAGGATATTTTACCTGGAGACCAGGGACCAGTATCTCGAAGAACTGAAAGCGTACCTGGTCAACAGTATAGAATTACAGGGTAAATTCGTCGGCTGATGAGCCTTAAAGTACTGATCCGAACCCCCAACCACCTGGGCGATTGTATCATGGCCCTGCCCATGATCAACGAGACCCGGGAGGCCTACCCCGGCGCCACGGTCACCGTGCTGACGCCGGAGAATATGGTCGAGCTGTTCCGGAACAACCCCGGAATCGACGAGATTCTGACCATACCCAAGGAATATGTCCACGGCCTTCTGTCGGTCTTCAAGATAAAGGACCTTCTCACTCCGCACGATTTCAACGTCGGTTATGTGCTGCCGCCTTCGTTCGGTTCGGCCAGCGCCCTCAAACTGGCCGGCATCGAGGAGCGGATCGGGTACATCGTCGACGGTCGACGGCTGCTCTTGACCAAGCCACTTCCTTTGCCCACACCGCTGAACTCGCAGCATCGTTCGACGGTCTATTTCGATCTGTTGCGACGCGGTTCCGGGGCGGCGCTGGAGGACGTAAAGCCAAAGCTTTTCCTGGGCGAAGAAGACAGCCA
>JAAERE010000049.1 GCA_024230675.1 bacterium
CGATATGTAGTGCCACGTCCACTTTCGAATCATGTAACTAGCTGTAATCGTGAAACTTTATTTTTCAAACTGTAGAAGATGAGCCAGGCGATCGAGAGCAACGGAAAATCGCTCGTGGCCACCACGGTGAGCATGGACAACAGGACCTATTGGTATTAAATTTTATGATATGAACATCGCTTTGGGTATAATCAGTATAACTATTTGTATTTATTTATGAATAGATCCGCAACAAAGAGGATCTCTATGAGCAACTGGCTCGAGTCTGTTCTACTCCTTTCCCTCCTGCCGCTGTGGGGCTGTACCGACTCCTCCCCAATACCGTCTCCTGTTCCAGAGAGTGTCGAACCACTAAAACAAAGCAATGAAACCCCCGTATCCGTCATAATCAAAGGCAAACATTTCATCATGAAGATATCAAGGCGGCTTTCCGGCAGTGATGCGTTTCGTATGAATAAAGACTTCTTTGCTGAACTGCACATTCAGGGAAAGGAGCCCGTGCTTCTTAATGACGTTAGATACATGGATTCAGAGACGATTCATGGCACGGTACCCGCCGGGATTGCCGTAGGCAGTTATACTCTCTTGGTGACAACACCCTATGGTCTGACTGGCACTCTTGACAACGCCTACACAGTGTTACCAATCGAATCCAGCACAGATGCGGATGCAGACACAGATGCAGACACAGATACAGATTCAGACACAGACGCAGATACAGATTCAGATTCGGATTCTGACTCAGACACCGATGCAGACACGGACAGCGACACTGATTCAGATTCAGACTCTGATTCTGATACCGACACAGACTCTGATTCAGACTCTGATTCTGATACCGACACAGACTCTGATTCAGATTCAGACTCTGATTCAGATTCAGACTCTGATTCTGATACCGACACAGACTCTGATTCTGACGCAGACACAGACTCTGATTCTGACACGGACAGCGACACTGATTCAGATTCAGACTCTGATTCTGATACCGACACAGACACTGATTCAGACTCTGATTCTGATACCGACACAGACTCTGATTCTGATTCAGACTCTGATTCAGATTCAGACTCTGATTCTGATACCGACACAGACTCTGATTCTGATACCGACACTGATGCCGATCTGACAAATGTCGTTCTTGTATCAAACGGCGGTGTGATAGAATCTTTTACAAGTGAGTACTGTGACCCGGACAATTTACCTGGAAATTGTCAGACCGATTATTGGAATCGTGATAACATCAACGACGGTGAACACGCTCACGGATACAACGCCGACGCTTTCCGGGCGAGTTGGGCATCATCATATAAGGGAGGAGCTACCTATCCTGAAGAATTCGTCTTCTCATTTGCCGGTGGTTCATCTGCGAGCATAGAAGAGGTGGTGATTCAAAACTATGGAGAGGAAGGCGGATCAGGTCCTTATTATTCGTCTCACTTTATGATGTATGGAGAACCACCCGGCGGTGGCGCTTGGTTTGTCATCCTAGACGAGGAGCTCGATCTTTCTGGTGATATAGACTCGAGGGAAGCGCCGCGAGGTTTCAACATCGAGGATATCTACGGTTCAGTTCCATCTGTGGGCCGAATCAGACTGTCAATCACAGCCTCTATCGATTTGTACTACTGGGAGCTCGGTGAGTTCGAAGTTTGGGGCCGATTGGAATAGTAGAGATTTGCCTAGTGGTTTTAATCTTACCGAACCGAGCTGATGTTTCAACGTATCCGTCCGAAATACCCTGTGTTGAGCGCCGCGAGCTGATCTGATTTATTGCTTCGTCCGAAAGGGAATTGAAGGAGGAAGAATCGATGGCGAAATCGAAGCAGCGGAGTGCGTCCGAAGGCGCAGCATTGGTAGCAGCATTCAAGAAGAGTGGCCAGACGCGGAGGCAGTTTGCCGAGGCAAAAGGTGTCACGGTTTGTTCATTGCAGTATTGGTTGTCAAAGACGAAGCAACAGGCGGTCGAAAAAAGCGCGGTGCGGTTCGTGGAAGTTGTCAGCAAAGAAGCCAATAACCAAACCGGCAATGGTGGCGTTGTGATGGAACTCGCCTCCGGCATTCGGATTTGTTTTGATGGGCTGCCGTCGCCTTCGTATCTGTCGTCCGTCGCGGCAGCCTTTGTTCGGACCGGTGGATGCTGACGCTTCCCCCTTCGGTTCGCATTTTTCTTTTTGCCGCACCGACCGATATGAGAAAGGGACATGATGGATTAGCGGCGCTGGTGGTCAATGATATGGGGGAAGACCTCTTCAGCGGTCACCTGTTCGTATTCGTATCGAAGAAAAACGACCGTGTGAAAATTCTGGCGTGGGATCGCGGCGGCCTGGCGCTTTGGTACAAACGGCTGGAGCGGGGTCGTTTTCGACTGCCAAAAATTCGAGGTGACGATGTGTCTGTGGAGATGGATTCGGGCGAGCTGTCGATGCTGCTCGAAGGCATCGATATGAGCCGCGTTAGAAGGCCGAAACGGTGGACACCGCCTAAAAGAGTCGCATTGGAGAAAAAAACCGCAAGTAGATCGGATCGTGTGGGGATCGTGGGCTGATTCAGGATCGACAAGGTTTTGAAGATGTGATCTATCATGGTCGATGGGCGACGATCTTCCCAAAGACTTAGATGAGATGACCGACATCGGCGCGATGCGTGCACTGCTCACTCAGCTCGTCGAGGCGGTGAGACGGAATCAGGAAAGCATCGACAAACTGACCCGGACCATTGAGCAAAAGGACGAAGAAATCGGTCAGCTGAAACAGATGCTGTTTGGCAAGAAAAGCGAGAAGGTCATCCCGGTGGACCGAGAAGTGAAAAGGCGCCGCAAGAAGGACGCGTCCAAGGCCAAGCAGGACAGGGAGAAGGCGCGACAGAAACGGAAGAAGAATGCCGCGGCCAAGAAAAAGCTGCCGCAAGAAGAGCAGGAGCACCTCGTCCCGGACGAGGAGTGTCACTGCCCGGTTTGCGGCGGCGACAGGTTTTCGTTCCTCGGTTGGGAGGAGTCGGTGGAGTACGAATTCGTGCCGGCTCACTTCAAGCACATCGTCCATCGCCGGGAGCAAAAGGCCTGCACCTGCGGGCAGCACATCGTCGTCGCGCCGCCCCCGGTTCGGGTGAGCGAAGGGGTCGTCTACGGACCGGGCATGCACGCCCACACAGTTGTGTCCAAGTGCCTCGACAGCATTCCGTTCTACCGGCTGTCCAAGCGGTTCGAGCGTTCTGGCATCCCGCTGGCCCGGAGCACCATCTGCGATATTTTCCATCGCTCGGCCGGATTGCTCGAGCCGCTTTACAAGAGGATAGTCGAGCTGCTCCCCGCGGAGACATACGTCAACGCCGACGAGACCCGATTAAAGATTCAGGAAACAGATGATGATGGGTACATGTGGGTCTTCATCGGCGGCCCCTTTGTTGTGTACCGCTTCAGCCAAAGTCGCAGCGGCGAGACTCCCACGGCGATGCTCGGCGATTCCCAAGGCGTGCTGCAGGTTGATCAGTACAGCGGCTACAATCAGGTCACCACCCCGGGCAAACGGAACCGCGCCGGCTGTCTCTCCCATGCGCGACGCAAATTCTTCGAGGCCAAAAAAACCGCGCCCAAGCTGGCCGAGCATGTCCTCGCTACAATCCTTGACGTCTACGAAGTGGAATACGATGCCGCAGCCGACGGAATTCTCGGCACCGAAAAACACCAGGCCATGCGGCAACTCCGCAGCAAACCAATATTGGAAAGGCTCAAGGAATACCTCGAAGATGAACGCCCTAAACATCTGCCCAAAGGGCCTGCCGGCAAGGCCATCGGCTATTTTGTCGACAATTACGACGCATTGGTATTTTGCCTCTCCGATCCCAAAATCCGACTCGATAACAACATCTCGGAAGCCCAGCTCAGACTCATCGCGCTCGGGCGAAAGAACTATCTATTTGTCGGCCACGAAGTCGCGGGACAAAATCTCGCCGTCCTGCAAACCCTGGTCGCCACCTGCGTAGCCAACAAGGTCAACCCCCAGGAGTACCTTACCGATGTACTCATTCAAATTCAGACGCATCCCCAATCGAGGATCGACGAGCTATTGCCGCATAATTGGAAGCCGCCGCCTGAAATAGTCACGGCCGAAGCTTGAGTTTAAGTCCGATTCAAATCGAGACTTGC
>JAAERE010000050.1 GCA_024230675.1 bacterium
AACAAAATCCCGATTTACCCGCTGACCGTCGTATTTCCCCTGCCCCCAGATCTTGGCAAACTTGAGTTTTTCGCCGAAATCCTTGTGGATCCCCACAGCGGCTTCCTCAACTGTGCCACCAATGGGCACGATTACCGGATCTACCATTTCGACCTCATGCCCGACATGCTTGGTATAAATGCGGATTACCGAGAGGGCCTCAAATAGCGCCCGACGCAGGTTGTCCAGGCTGTCATCGTCGATTATTGAGGTTGTCAGCATTGTGAAACCGGGGAACATCTCGGCCAATTTGGCCCGTTGTTCTCCGGACTCGTCCTCGTATTCCTTGTGGGCGCAGATAAGCGTCTTCTTGATCCTTAACCGAGGATCATCAGGCTGCTTCTCCCCCTCCGTCTTCAGGATAATCCGTTTCTCTTCGAGCTTCTTCAGCAAATACTTGGTATTTAGCTCCATGCCCACATCGGCCAGATCGCACACCAGCAGGACTACATCGGCATTGCGGACAAGGTTGCTCAGGTAGTTGTCGTAGAGGTCCGGCGAGATAGGCGGGGTATCGATTAACTGAAGTTGCACGGTTTCGAAGTCCATCATGCCCGTTACCGGCTCGCGCGTGCTGTAGGCATAGTCGGCCACAATGGGACTGGCGCCGGTGAGAGCGTCGACCAGCGATGACTTGCCGCTGTTGGGCGGACCTATAAGAATGACCTGCCCGGCCCCCTCGCGCTCGATATGGTCGTGGGCGGCCACCACGTGGGCACCGGAACTCTTGCTGGATGAGTCCATCCCCTTTTTGAGTTTGGATATCTTGGCTTTCATTTCCGCCTGAAGTTTGTCCGTGCCCTTGTGCTTGGGCATCATACGGAGCAACTCCTGGGCCAGGCGGAGTTTTTCGCGGGGGTCTCGTTCGGCCTTGTACTCCCGCTCCAATTCGTAATATTGAGGTGGCAGATTAGCCGGCATATCTAATTAATAGCAATTATTATCCGTCAACACAAGTGGATTGCGATCAAG
>JAAERE010000051.1 GCA_024230675.1 bacterium
GAGTTCGTCCGTGAGTAGGTTGTAGGTCCAGTAAGGTATGGTGGCATTGGTGTAATCCTCTCCGCTATAGTCAGTATTCATTACAAACAGATACTCCCGTCCGCCGAGCAAGTCCGGGTCCGCGCTCGGGCCCCAGGTGGAGTCAAATACGTCCGAGTCAACCCACTCCACAAAGGCCGCATTCAGCTGCCGGTTACTGTCGATATCCCATACGGTGAAAGGTACTTCATAGTAGCCATCGTAGCCCCAGTTGTCAGCGCCGCCTCGAATGTAACGGTAGGCCTTCTGTGTTGTGGTCGTGGAGAACCTGACTTCGACACTGCAAAAGGAATCAACATCAGCAACCGGATCCAGGTAACCCCAGTCGAACAGCTCTTTGGCATAGTCCGCCCCCCCGTAGAAGAAGTCCCCATCGAAGTCCACTCCGCCCAGCCAGCGTTCCTCCGGCGGTGTGAAATAAACAGACTGGAGACCGTCGAATTCCGCGTCCGAAGGTGAGAAGCCAACGCTGCTGACAGGCTCTACCTGCCCCGACTGGAACATTATCAGGAATACTGCCGCTACAGCCAGAACCCTGCAAATCGTACAGGTGGCTCTTCTCATCGCACAACCCTCCCTTAATACCGCGTCCGTAATCCGACTCAGAAGAATCGATCCCAGCGGCAATCTTAAGTATATGGATGTTAAGCTGTGATGACTGATGACAGGCTGAATTGGGGTGTCTTTACCCTCTGCCGAAACAATACGAGGACCAGCTTCTGGTGTCAAGCCCAATCGGAAGTCGAATCGCGCCGCGGCGATCGTCAGTAAATTGGCAAAACCTGCCAAAATCCCTATATTACCGTTACAGCATCGGGACTGCTCCAGCGTCTAGTATTGGGAGGCAGGACGTGGTTAGACCCAGCCATTTACAGACCTATTATCAGCGAAACATGCTGATCGGACTGTGCGTCTCTGCTCTGCTGGCGTGCGGAGCCGGCGTGTACCTGTCAACGCTCCAAGCTCTGCCCGGACAGACTATCCCCGAATTGGCCTGTGACCTTCAGCCATACGACAAGACAGATTCCTCCCAAACCGAACCGGGGTCGGACGGACCTGGCTCCGGCGGGTTCAATCCTTACGCCGAACAACATCAGGGCTTTATGGGGTTTGCCACCTTGTATCCCCGGCAGAACGTTCCCATACCGGCTGTCACCCGAATTCCGTCTTACGACTTGTCCCCGGACGCTCCTGAGAGCGATGCCACCTTACTCTCATACAGCCCATTTGAGGGCGATCAGACCGGTCTGTATGTACCTGACGGGATAGGTTTTGCCGGAGCTGTCGGCGCTGTCCGCCGCACAGAGCCGCTAAACCGGGATATCGTGGTAGTCAGAAAAGTTGATCCAGAATATCCCTATGTCGCCCGGATGGCGGGCAAAGAAGGCCAGCTAATTGTGCTGGTTTACCTGGACAGCCTGGGCCGCCTGTCAGAGTTTCCGCCGTGGGTTTCCGGGGAAGGTAAATGCACGCTCAAGTACAGGGTCGCGGGACGCCGGATGACGGCTGACTATGCGTATTCCGAAGATCCCACGGACTGGTTTTTCGCACCGAATTTCTTAAGAGTTCTTCCGGAGTGGCGGTTCGCCCCTCGCATCGAAAACGGTCGCCCGGTCAGCTCTCTTCTGAGAATACGTTATTCCTTCTGCCTGGGCCTGGACTGCGGAACTTTCAGGCTGGAGACTCTTCGTCGCTAAAGAGCTACTGTCTCCCTTCGCCGTCGTCCACTTCATCTTCGTTTTTGGCGTCGGACGGAAGTGAGAAATGCATCTGGACAATCACCCACGTACCCTCGCGCTTTTCCAGCACGCCGGTCCATCGGGAGTTCTTCCAGCTATAGGACCTTCCCTCGTACTCACCCCAATCGTTGAGAAGCGCGGTCCACCAGGCACATTCGCCGCCGCGTGAGAGATGAATCCGAAGATCCATAATCTCGGTCCCGAGCGGTTTCATCTCCGGCTTCATGAAAAAGTCCTCGGTCAGGCGGCGAAACGCTTCGTAGCCCTCGATGGTAGATTTCGAATCGGGGTGGAAAATGAAAAACGAGGAGTCTTTGGCGATGGTGGCCAGAAGGCGCTCGGGGTTTTTCTCCGGAAACGGCCATTCAAGACAGGAATGGATGACTTCCGAAATTTCGGCCAGGGTCGTTTCGTGAGCGGCGGTGTCGGACATTGTATTCTCTCCCATGAGTATTAGGGCAAGCAGACTTATGGCCAGGCGGAGTGCTTTCATACGGTCATCCTCCCAAAAAGCTTCTATCCAGCGGGTCGAGACGCCAAAATACGTTCCAATGTCTATAGGAACGTAGACGAGAGAGCCTGCAATTTGTTCGGATCACCCGTCATCTTGTGATCTTGTGGCCTCCAAGGCGGGGCACAGACCCAGCCAGGCTGAGCTTGAGAATATGAAGGCCGAGAGCAACCAGACCCTATAAAATAAAGAAAGACCGTCGAATACATTAAGTTTATTGATATTTAGTGAAACTTTATTAATATTCGTCGTAATGAGTATTAGGAAACGCAATATGGAGCTGATATGAAGAAAGATTGGGCATATCTGACCAGAATGACCGGCGGAAAGCCGATCACGATCGAACGGGTAGCGGTTGAA
Organism: bacterium; assembly: GCA_024230675.1. Classification (GTDB taxonomy): domain Bacteria; phylum Zixibacteria; class MSB-5A5; order GN15; family FEB-12; genus JAAERE01. Next base: position 2,650 of record JAAERE010000051.1, read on the forward strand.
GGCGAGAATGTCGCTGTGGAAGGGGCTTTTGAGCTGCCTCCGATGGCCCGGCTGAGGGCCGAAGACCAGGTGTTTGTGGCTGTTTTCGTGAAATCTCACGGCTCCATCAAGCAGATGGAGAAGCAGTTTGGAATCAGCTATCCTACTGTCAAAAGCCGACTTAACAGAATTGCGGAGCAGTTGGATTTCGTGGAGGTAGAGACCACCACCAAGCGCTCGGACGTTCTCAACCGGCTCGAACGGGGTGAACTAACCGTCGAGGAGGCAATCGAATCTCTTAACAAAGGAGATACAGATGAGTAACAACTGCAGCCTGGTTTTGGGGCTTCTGTCCGACGGTCGAATCAACGTCAACGAGGCCGAGCGGCTGATCCGTCGCCTGGTCTCCACCCGGCCGGCGGTCCAGCGTCGCGTCCGAAAATCCAACCAGAGTCTGGTCTGGCCGAGCCACGTCAAGTGGCCGAGCCACGTGCCGCCGCACCTTCCGACCGGTTTCGGGGCCCAGAACACATCCTTAGTCATCTAGAAAAAACGAGTGATCGAATTAAAGGAGCAAGACATGAGCGAACAGCGAAAGCAAATCCTCCAGATGCTGGCCAAGGGAAAGATCACCGCCGACGAAGCCGACCGGCTGCTGGCGGCTCTCGAAAGCAAGGACAAACCCGGCTCCGAGGAGGCGGGCGACGGTGCCACGGGCGGAGAGGCAAGAACCAAAAAACCGAGCTTCCTGCACGTAAGTGTCCACGGCGGCTCGCACGGACATCGCAATCACGAAAACGTCGATATCAAGATTCCCGTAATGCTGCTGAAGGCCGGGGTGAAGTTAGGTTCACTGGTACCGGAAGGTACCCGCAGCAAGTTTCACGCGCACCTTCACGATCACGGTATGGATTTCGATCTCAACAACCTCGACTCGGAGAAGCTGGACGGTCTGTTGAAAGCACTTGCCGAGAGCCCGATCGAAATCGTGGCCGATAACGAGGTCATCAACATCCGTTGTGCTTGATACACCCGGTTACTTCAAGAGAAGAGCCTTGACAGTGTGCGAACTTGTGCCCGCCGTGGCCTTGACAAGATAGACTCCCGAGGCGAACCGGTCGGCATCCCACGTCAGTCTAAGCTCGCCGGCCTCCGCAGGACCTTCGAACAGCCTGTCCACCCGCTGCCCTACGGAGTTGAAAACCTCGACCGTCAGATGCGTTTTTTCCGGCAACGACAGGTACACGCTGGCCAAGGCGTTGAACGGGTTTGGGTACGGATCGTGCAGCGTAAAGGTTGAGGGCAGGGCGTCCTCGCGTTCCGAGGGGGCATCCGTCGCGACATCAAACGATAGAATGCTGATCCTATTCGAGTCCAGCACAATCAGGCAGTCTTCGGACCCTGCGAACGGTTGGTCCATATACTTTCGTCCTTCCGGCAGTACCTGGTAGAATTCAATAAGGGAACCGTTGGAACCGTCGAAAAGAACCAGCTCGTTACCCCACAGGGCGAAAAACTGTCCCGGGAACAGAGAATGGTAAAAGAAATCCTGGAAGTCGGAACCAGAAATATCCACCCGCCAGATTTCCTCCAGCGAGTCGGGGCGATGGGCCCGGTAAAGACAGAGATCCATTCCTGAGCTGTCGAAATTCGGCACCGGTCCGCAGCAGCCGAAGTCCATGCAAAACTGCCGCCACAAGGTTGAAGTCAGAATCGCGGGACCGTCCAGCCACGGATCGATATCGCCGACGCACTCGAACCTCAGGTCATCAACATAGATGCAATGATGATCGCCGCTGCACATCTCCTCACGAACTCCCGATACACCGGCCGCCGGAAGTCCCTCATCGTTTATCAGATGCAATTCGCCGACCGTGCGATTGATGTTGGGTCCGTCGTATAGACGTCTCCAGGTAGTCCACGACACGGTCGCCGGATACAGAACATCGCCGAACTGAAAGCCACGACTTGAGAAATCGGTGATCCGGACGGGCAGTTCTGAAGATATGGAGTCGGGAAATGAATGGTAAAACCGAGTCTGCCCCTGGGCAAACTTCCCCTGTCCAAGAGAATCGCCATGATAAACAGCCGTATCAGACGCAAGGATCAGCTCGTTGTATCCGTCGTTGTTGAAATCAACAGCCTTCAGAACCCCGAGACCGTCGTGGGGAGTCGACTGTATCTTCCAGGCTGAAGGCGGGTTGGCCGCAGCGACATCGTCGTAGAACAGAAAACCATAGCCACCGCCGGACTGCAGATAATCCCCCGGAAGTCCCAGCACAATCACAGCATCGGTCAGAGAATCCCGATTGACATCGTCGAGAACCATCCCCAGCCCGACCAGATTGCGCCCATAGGTGCCCTCGATCTCAAAACTGTCGGCCAGTGAGTCCAATTTGTGGTGAAAGAAAACCTCACCGGTCGAGGGCTGGTACAGCAGGATCGACTCGCCGTCGGATACAAGTACCTCCGGGTAGTCGTCGCCGTCAATATCACCAAAAACAACGGTCTCTACCGAGTCTATGAGCCCGGGAACGGAAATCGTCATATCAACCCTGAGCCGGGCTGAGGCCGAAGCGGAATCGGCTGCAAAGAGTGGAGTGAACAAGCAAGTGATCAAAAGCGGTAGAAAAAACTTCACGGGTATCCTCGAGGCTGCAATTGTGCATAATATACCTAAAAGGTTATTTTTGTCAACATAAGCGGTTTGGGGGGCAAAAAAGCACGGGGGCAGGTCGCCGGAACAGTGCAAGGCTTGACTCCCGCCGGCCAAGGCTTAACATATCTGAAGCTGATTCGACTGCGTTTTGTGATCCGTTCAAGGGAAGTCCGTTGCCCGGGAGGTTTTGATGATCAGAGGACTTGGCGTGCTTTCGAAAGTTTGTGTCAGTTGCATTGTTGCGGCCGTCATTTGCTCAGGCTCCATAAGCTGTCAGGAAGCTTCCGATCAACAGGCCAGGCCGCTAAAGACGGACCTAATGTCGCAGGGCCGAGAGTTAACATCGTGGTTTCTGGAGCGCGAGCTGGATTCCTTGTCGCTATGCATAGTAGACAAGAGCTTCACTCTTGATAAACTGACTGCTTTCCGCGAGAAGGTTTCGGCGACCTTGGGTCGGGAGACGGAACTGCTTCGCGAGTCGGTCAGTGTAGGCGGTCCGGAGCAAAACTACTTTGGCTACAAGCGATACAGCCGCTTCAGCAAGACGGATCGGCCGGTTCTAGTCATGTTCGGATTCGGCGAGGAGCGCGATATTCACACTTTCTCAGTCGAGTCGCTGGCCCCGGAAGCGCCCACCGATTTCCTCGATTATCAAACGAAAACAAAACTTCGCCTGCCGTTTGAAGGCGCCTGGTACGCAGCTTCTGGCGGCAAAACCGCCGTGCATAACAGCAGTCATGTCGGGTCGCGGGATCA